>CAZAZA010000014.1:0-48457 GCA_964489495.1 uncultured Bacteroides sp. | reverse complement strand
AAATAATAAAATTAAAACTTTAAATATATAGTATAATATGCTGTAACTAAAAAATATAGTATCGAAATTTATAAATGTTACAAATGTGTTTAAAAGTTGATAACGACCTCAATTTGCAATATTAATCTCTGATTTGCAAATGGATTGCTGGTTCCTCCCTTGATTATTTAGTTTACAATATTAAACAATATGAGTGCATTAGATAATCGATACAATCGCAAATCTTATGAATAGGGGTGCTGTGTGTTTAAATTGTAAATTCTATTTGGGCTTTGAATATTTGAATTTTTGTTACCGTTTATATTAATAACACAACTAATGAATGAGGGGTTTAAGGACTATAGTTAAATTCATGACATAATCGTTATCCCACATTGATATTTAACATTATTTCGCCTGTATGGGAATTATAGATTCTCATACAGGCGTTTAAATTTGTGACAGAAAATAACTACAAAAAAATTAGGGAAATGACTACTTCGTATCCGATATCATCAAACGTAATCAACACTATTCAATCGCTCCCTCCAGAGGAACGTTCGGCTATTTCTCAGGCCCTGATGAATGAGATGTTTTTTGGACATGATCCTCATTCAAGCCTCTCACCGACCCAGATGATAGCTTACACTTTTATCAAATTCAACATTGATAGTGACACTCGTCGAATAAGTCATTAGTTATATCTACTTTGAAGAATTCATTTCTTCGAATTCAATCGAAGCCTGTTCCCATATAGCCATGGCATTCTCAAGCTCGGTCCTGAGAGTGCCATGGGTTATATATATTGTTTCATCAGCGCTACCTTCTGCCATTAGATTCTCCATCTCCGCAATCTGTTTCTCAAGATTGTTTATGGTCATTTCTGCTTCTTCAACCTTTCTCTTGGCTCGCCGTAATGCCTTTTCACGATTTTTCATAGCTGCGTAATCTTGTGATTTTGCGCTGACATTTTCGGTTGAGTTCACAGATAGGGCTGGCCTATCCGATACCGTAGTCGTAGTTGACTTGCTCAGTTCAAGCTGATGCAAGCTATCAATTTTTTTCTTTTCGAGAAAATCATATATTCCACCAAGACACTCAAGAACCTTTCCGCCGCCAAATTCATAGACTTTTGAAACAAGGCCATCTAAAAATTCACGGTCATGCGACACTACAATGACCGTTCCGTCAAAGTCTTTTATTGCATTTTTCAGGATATCTTTTGTTGCCATGTCGAGATGGTTGGTTGGCTCGTCGAGAATGAGAAAATTTACCGGTTCAAGCAGTAGTTTTATCATTGCAAGGCGCGTTTTTTCGCCCCCTGACAGCACTTTGACCTTCTTATCGGAAGCTTCACCTCCAAACATGAAAGCTCCGAGTATATCGCGTATTTTGGTACGTATTTCACCGACGGCTACATGGTCAATCGTATCGAAAACTGTCAATTCTCCGTCAAGTAACTGGGCTTGATTTTGGGCGAAGTATCCGATTTTTACATTATGACCTATTTTCAAATTCCCTGTAAAAGCTATTTCGTTCATAATACATTTTACCAGGGTTGATTTGCCTTCGCCGTTTTTACCAACGAAAGCTACCTTTTCGCCCCTTCGCAAAGTAAACGTTGCATGGTCAAAAACCTGATGACTACCGTAGGCTTTGCCTACATTGTCGATAATAAGTGGGAAATCACCAGAGCGAGGAGCCGGGGGGAACTTCAGGTTCAACTTTGAAGTATCCATTTCGTCTACTTCGATCCGTTCGATTTTTGCAAGTTGCTTTATACGGCTTTGCACTTGCACGCTCTTTGTCGCTTTGTACCTGAAACGTTCGATAAAATCTTCGGTTTCCTGGATCTGCTTCTGCTGGTTATTATAAGCACGTAATTGCTGTTCGATACGTTCTTTGCGCAGGGTTACAAATTTAGAATAGTTGACAGAGTAATCATAGATTTTCCCAAGACATATCTCAATTGTCCGATTTGTAACATTGTCAATAAATGCTCTGTCGTGAGAAACCAGAACAACCGCGTTAGCTTTGCTGATCAAGAATTGTTCCAACCATTGAATCGATTCGATGTCGAGGTGGTTGGTTGGCTCGTCAAGCAATAAAAGGTTGGGGCGACGTAAAAGTATTTTTGCTAACTCAATACGCATTCGCCAACCTCCGCTAAATTCAGATGTATGGCGTGTGAAATCAGCTCTGGAGAACCCCAGGCCACAAAGAGTTCGTTCTATCTCGGCATCCCCATTTTCACTTTCCTCAATGGCGATTCGTTCAGACAAATCTGATATGCGATCGATTAAATTCTGGTACTCTGTCGATTCGAAATCAGTCCTATTAGCAAGATCTTCATTGAGCAGATCAAGCTGTTTCTGCATTTCGTCAATATGAGCGAAAGTTTTTCGGGCTTCTTCTACAACGGTCAAAGTATCTGACACCTCCATCTGCTGTGGAAGATAGCCTATAGTGATACCATCCTGAACTGCGACATTCCCTGAAGTGGGTTTTTGCAATCCTGCAATGATTTTTAGCATAGTGGATTTTCCGGCCCCGTTTTTACCAACTAAGGCTATACGATCCTTCCGGTTAATCACATAATTAATATTTTCGAACAGGGGAGTAACGCCAAATTCGACAGTGAGATTTTGAATTGAAACCATTTAAAAGCAGAAGTGATGAATGGGGGTAAAGTCTTGACTATCGCCGTTTCTTATGTATTACGACACAGCGCTGGTCTGTGAGGACTATGTCCATATCTATATCGTGAGGGTCGGCTTCAATTTCTTCGACAAGCTGGAAATCATAAGCCACGCCAATTTTCAAAGCATGAGTATTGTGAAGAAGCCGGTCATAATATCCTTTGCCTCTCCCGACTCTATGGCCTTCACGGTCGTAAGCAATACCGGGAACAACCACTACCTCTATATCGTCAACCGGAGTTAAGTCATTCCCGTCTGGTTCTTCAATCTGAAAAGCCCCAAGATGCAACTTTGACTTATCGTAAGGAAGAATTTCAAGGTTTACCCCATTGACTCTCGGCAAATAGAATTGTTTCCTTGACGACCATTTGTCAATGAAGTCATGCGTCGGCAATTCATCGGGTAATGAATGATAGATAAGTATTTTGTCAGCCATCATGAAAGCAGCGAGCTGTTCAAGACGTGCAAACAAACGGGCTGCAGCTTCACTGCGTTCTATGTCGTCGAGCAGGCTCTTTCGGGCAACGACACTACGTCGGATATCGTCCTTCTTCATCGATTTATTAAAACAGTTGTTAATACGTATGCGCCTTAACGGTCAATGTGTATCCGGAATGAAATACCTGTCAATGCCTTCTTCAAGGAGATCCAAAGCCTTTAATACAGTGGCATCATCCTCGTTGAACACCTCGTACATTCCTTCCAAACCGAGTACGTCCCGCGCTATCAACGCCTTTAAGTTATTAACAATAATTCTACGTGAAATGTTGATATTTCTCCAATTTGGGACAATCCCTCCTTCTTTTGAGGCATAAAGAGCAAAATCTTTCAATAGTATTCTGTCTTCCGGAAGAAGTTTCAGCAGTTCTTCTTTGTTTTTGGTGTCTGAGAGTTTGTCCCTGTTGGTATCTACATAATCGAGAGCGAACTTATGCAGGAGTCCGGCATCTTGCACTGATAAGTAATAGGTCGTGATGCCAACCGTATCGTTTGGAACAAAAATGTCCGGCATAATGCCTCCACCCCCATACACAGGTCGACCTGATACAGTTGTGTATGTGATGGTGGTGTCCAGTTTAATGCTGTCAACAGAATATGACTCGCCGTGATTGAAACGATCGATAAGGTCTCTCTCATAATCTGAAGCAGCCCCACGCTTATACGGCTTTTGTATTGACCTGCCTGCTGGGGTGTAATATCTTGAGACCGTCAATCTGACAGCACTGCTGTCTGAGAGCTGAAATTGTTGTTGAACAAGCCCTTTCCCAAAAGTTCGACGACCTACAATCAGTCCGCGATCATTGTCCTGGATTGCACCTGCAAATATTTCGCTTGCACTTGCCGAAAACTCGTCAACAAGTACTACCACTTCAGCATCATGGAAAGAACCGGTATCGTCGCTAACCAAAGCACTTTCATTTGACGCTTCTTTAGAGCGTGTGCTTACAATCATGCGATTGGCCGGCAGAAACTCGTTAGCCATCATTACGGCCATTTCCATGAAACCTCCACCATTTCCACGCAAGTCAATTATATATTTGTTTGCTCCTTGAAAATGAAGAGTGGACAACGCCGTTATAAATTCACTATATGTAGTTCGGGCAAATTTGCTGACTTTTATATATCCGGTTTCCGGAGCTATGAGGTACGACGCATCAACAGAGTTTGTCGGAATCTCGCCTCGAGTAATTTCGAAATCTACAAGATCAGGAGCGTTTTTACGCTTAATCCCTAATTTGACGACACTGTCTTTAGGACCACGCAAAGCGGACATTACTCGACTGTTAGTCAGTTGTGTGCCTGACATGAGTGAATCTTGCACTGTAATAATCCTGTCACCGGCAAGGATTCCGGCTCTTTCAGATGGACCGCCGCTTATAACCTCAAGGACAACAATAGTGTCATTGCTAATTGTGAAAGAAATACCTATACCACTGAAGGATCCTTCAAGCTCGGAATTGACATCATCAAAGTCACTCGCAGGTATATAGGCACTATGTGGATCGAGTTTGGCCATGAAATCTGGTATTGCCGACTCCAACAGGCTGTCGGTATCGATCTCGTCAACGTAGTTATTTTTAATCAACCCCATGAGGAGGTCAAGTTTGTCGACTTGTTTTGATCCTGACCTTGTAGAAAAAAATTTTGACCCAATCCAGATACCTCCTCCAAAAAGCAGTGCTCCGATGAGTGGCGCACTACAAGCAATTAATTTCTTATTAATGCTTTTCATCATCTAAATTGTCGAGATGGACACACTGAATACCAGCTCTTTCGAGCAAGTCTAATCCATCGGTTATACGGTAAAGTTCGTTATATACGATTCTTCGAATTCCGGCCTGAATGATAAGTTTCGCACATTCCAGACAGGGGGATGCCGTTATATATAAAGTGGCACCTTCGCTGGAATTATTGCTTCGGGCAACTTTGGTTATTGCATTTGCTTCTGCATGAAGCACATATGGTTTTGTGATACCCTCAGAATCTTCGCAAACATTTTCAAAACCGGCGGGAGTGCCATTGAAACCGTCTGATATGATCATTTGGTCTTTAACCAGAATGGCACCAACTTTCCGACGATTGCAATATGAGTTTTCAGCCCATATACGAGCCATACGCAGATAGCGTTTGTCGAGCAATTCTTGTTTGTCAATGTTTTCCATCATCTTTCGCAATAGTTCGCAAAGTTACTAATAATTGTCGAATCCATTACAAAAAAAGAAATTTATCAGTAAAAAATAGGAGGAAAATTTACGGAACTCTGCTTGTTTTCGCCATCATGATAGGCAACGTGCTGAGCAGCAGCATGTTAGATTCATAATCGGGATTATGTTAAATAGAGCATATTTAATATGAAGAGAGTACTTCCCCCTATCGGGATAACGTACTCTCTGTTAAGATTTAGTCTACTTGAACGACAAGGTAATTGGAAAGACTCCAAAATGTCGAAGGATCAGTGATTTTTAATACTTTCTGACCATTTTCATCCACTATTTCATATGAGGATGCCGGTTGGTTGGTAATCACTTTTGCCTTTTTACTATGCAACTGAATAGATGTCAGTGTACGTTTGTCGCCTGTGGTAAAATATGACTGTTCAAAATCACTCTTAAGAATTTTTGTTTTACGTAGAAATCCGCTCTCTATTATCTTTGCTTTTTTCAGCTCGGATTTTGTTCCTACAGCATAGTAGCATGTATTAAGTTCATTAGCATATTCCTGCGCTGCTTTTTCGGCATCAGCTTTACTTTGGCGTTCACTTGCAAGCGAGCTGTTGAGAGTGTCAACTGTACCCGTCAAGTTTGACACAGTCGACGACAATTCTTCAATTTGAATGTTTGCTGCTGCGAGCTTGTTTGTAAGTGTGGCTATTTCAGTTTGCTGTTCAGCGATTTGAGCTTTAAGGTTTTTTATGGTTTTGCTCATTTCTGCATCGTTCGACTTCAAACGTGCTTCAAGCTGTTCAAGTCTCTCACGACGAATCTGTAGAGCATTTTGAATCGCAATCATATCGTTACGGATTTGATTTTTACGCGATTCCGAATCCCCTTGTAAATTGCTGGGTGTTGAGATTATCTTCTCAAGCTCTTTAATCTGGTTCATGCCGTCAGATATGTCGTTAATCAGCATGTACATGCTGTCGCGTGTGGCGAGAGTCTCGGAAAGTTCTTCTTTAAGCTGTTGGTTTTGTGCTTCAGCATCCTTAAGCTTTGAGCTGTCACAAGACACAAAGCCTATTGCAGATATTGCAAGGATGGCCACAATCAGATTTCTTCTCATATTTTTATTTTTTATTTAGTTGAAAAGTCACGTTATTATAATCTTAGTCCTGAATTTCACGGTATTTATTAACATGCCGTGGGGCAGATTGCTCTATTTTTCCGCCTAATACAATAACAATTTCTCCACGCGGTTGGTTTTGGGTGAAATATTCGATCAGATCAGACAGTGTTCCTCGGACAGTAGAATCATGGATTTTTGAAATTTCTCTTGAAACTGAAACCGGGCGGTCATATCCGCAGGCATCTGCAAGTTGTTGCAGAGTCTTCACCAGCCTTAATGGCGATTCGTATATAACAGAAGTCCGTTTTTCGGAGGCAATCTGAGATATAGCGGTAGCTCTCCCCTTTTTCACGGGCAGGAATCCTTCAAAGCAGAATCGGTCACAAGGAAGTCCTGAGTCAACCAATGCCGGTACAAATGCAGTTGGTCCGGGTAAGGTTTCTATATCGAGTTTGTTTACCCTGCACTCCCTCGAAAGCAGAAATCCAGGATCGGATATTCCCGGGGTGCCGGCGTCAGATATAAGAGCTACGTCTTCTCCGGTTTTGATTCTATTGACGATTTCTTCAAGGACGCTGTGTTCGTTAAATTTGTGAAAGCTTCGCATTGGAGTAGAAATACCGAAATGTTTCAGCAGAGGAGCAGAAGTACGCGTATCCTCGGCGAGTATGAGCGAAACATTTGACAACACTTCGACAGCTCTTGGCGACATATCGCCAAGATTCCCGACTGGCGTGGGAACGATGTAAAGCTTTCCCATTTTTTACGAATTTTGCGTAATAACCTCTATGAATCTTTTCACTGTCGGTGATTCGGAGTCGAAACACAGATCGTTAACAAGATAGTCTCTGATCTCGTCAATATTGTTCATGTCTGAGACAATCTGTAAGGTCTCGTTGAATGCGTCGTCATTGCCTCCAAATAGCTCACGACGGAACAAAAATTTATCGTTCAACGCCATTTTCAAACTCTTTGGCGCCTGTGGTTCGGTATTTTTTATTAAATTCTCTGAGTCATTGTGAATTTCATCGACAATTGCCTCATTTTCTACAGTACACGACGCCGAATCTTGATTAATTGTCGAGGACTCGGATATAGCATCTTCCTGTGGATAGTTTTCGTCAACAACCTTAATGTCTTCAATATATTGAGACGATGGGTTAATCAAATCCTGAATAATATTGGTTATCTTACGACTCTTTTCAAGCAATATTTCATTTTGTTCGGCCGGCATCGAACTGCCACGCTCCCGCTTCATTATCAGGAGTCCACCAAGTTCAAAAGTGAGGTTGATTACCTCTTCAATTTTGTCATTCATACTCGAATTCGATTTCAAAAATACTCACTTACAGCCTGCAAAGTTAGTGAAATAAGTCTAAACGGAGTATTGATGTTGCAAAAAAATGATATATACGTCCTCAAAACCTTTTTAAGCAGTGTATCTGTGGTTTTTTTTGTGTAATTTTGTTGGAAAATTAAAACAATAACAGCTCCATGAAAAAATATCTGTTACAAAGCTTTACATTGTTGCTGGTTCTTATTTTAGGTACTCTGTCCGGAGAATCAGCCAACCAATCCAAGAATCTGCGCAAGGCTCATACAATCGCAGTTACTTATAAATCATCTTTTAAAGGTAATGTTTCACCGACTGAGACTCTCATGCTTGTCAGTGGCGATAAGGCATCAGTTGAGACCGTAACCGCCACTCAGGATGCCAGAGATTTTAAAGCTCCAGTCCTTAAAACTTTTATTGACTATCAGAACTGTAAGTATTACCGTCGGGCAGAACTTCCTGATGGTGATATCATATCTACAGTTAATTCGTTCAAGGTTGATAGCGGCATGACTTTAGTCCGATCAGAGAAGTTCTTTGGGTATGAATGCTCAGTGATGCGTGCCAGTATCAACTCAAATACCATAGAAATATGGTATACCACTGCCCTGCCTTTTCGCGGGACTCCTCAACCAAATGTAGGCGTTCCCGACGGTCTCGTACTTAAGGTCGTTAGGAATGGAGATGCGGTCCAGGAAGTTTCTTCAATATCACCCCGTAAAGAATCTGTTGAGATTTTCCCGACAAGTTGGGGCCAGGAGGTCGAGCCATATGTTTTCCAATACAAACTCAATCACTGCAATGTGATAACTGTTCCGGTTTTTGATCAGCAAAGAGTGAATTTCGATGGTGCCAAATTGCCTGATGCATTGTCGGCCAATGAAATATACAATTGTGGTGGAGGAACAATAATTCTCAAAAAAGTAAAACTTCCCAAGAAAATCGACGATCGGAACGTCTTTGTTGAAGTTGTACAATATTCCGACGGCGATGCATATGACCGTACGGGGTCTATATTCATGATTCCGACCGATAAAAAGCAATCATTTATAGATGCTATACGTGATTTAAAGTCAGTTCCCTCATTTCATTCGGGAGATACTGATTACCATGGTCTCGTATCGACTACTGATTATGATGTGCCACTTGAGTTGATGCGTTTTTTCACAGGATTTGGCGTTCGTGCATATAACCACAACAAGGTTCCCGGTCAGGAATGGGTAGACTCGGTTCTATATAAGACTGAAGTTACAGATATAGCCGACAAGCTTGTTGATGAAGCCTGGATTGGTGCATATATCGGCAACTGGGATCGAAATGGTCATAAACTATCTTTGAATCTTAAATATTATCCGGGAGGTAATGAACGTACCTATAAAACAATGCCCTTGTTTAATACAGTTAATTATCTGGAACAAGCAGGTCAGCCCTACCCTATTTTCATGCTTAATGATTCTTTAAAGGTGAATTTTACACTTGATCATCCGGTTAAAGACGCTATCCTTTATTATACTACAACCGGTCATGGTGGTTGGGGTAATGGAGACGAATTTAACCGTAAGCCCAATACAATATATCTGGATGGTGAAAAAGTTATAACTTTTATTCCGTGGCGTGACGACTGTGGCACCTATCGTGATTGGAATCCTTGCTCGGGTAATTTCTCCAATGGACTTAGTTCATCAGATCTCAGTCGGTCGAATTGGTGTCCGGCCACAGTAACCAATCCCGACTATATTATGCTTGGCGACCTCGATGCCGGGCAACACTCAATAACCGTTAAAATACCTCAGGGCGCCCCCGAAGGGGGAAGTAACAGTTACTGGTGCATTTCCGGTACATTGCTATATTGATTTTTTACTTAAGTGAAACAGAGCGGGCTGACTTGCATTATCATCAGGTCAGCCCGCTCTGATTTCATTTATTCAGTTCGTTGTTAGTCCTTAAACAGTCGGTCTGAAGCAAGGGTTGTAATAAAGAGGCTCGGGTTGGTGAGATCATCTGCAAATCCGCATAACGGTTCTCACATCCGATATATTGCCGTACATCGGTAAGTGGTTCTTTAGTGTTGAAACTTTGCGATGTGGATTGTTGAGACGATCCATTTGTCCCGCTGTTGTCAGGGCCGGGAATCACACTGTCAACCGACAATCCGCTTTCACCTCTTTGATAATCAATCGGATTGAAACGGTAAAGAGGCCAGTATCCGGCTTCAACAGCCCTGCGCTGTTCAACGATCGAATGTCCCAGGCCCGGACGAATACCATGATTCAAGCATGGACAATAAGCTATGACAATTGCCGGTCCGGGATAATTCTCGGCTTCGATGATAGCGTCTATTGCCTGCTGATAGTTGGCCCCTAATGCAATTGAGGCAACATATACATACCCGTAAGTCATCATCATTCTGCCCAAATCTTTCTTAGGTGTGTCCTTGCCTTCAGGAGAATATTTTGCCACACAACTCCTTGGTGTGGCTTTAGATGTCTGTCCTCCTGTATTTGAATAGCATTCCGTGTCAAGAACCAGAATCTTCACATTTTCTCCTGATGCGAGAACGTGATCAAGGCCGGCGAAACCAATGTCGTACGCCCAGCCGTCGCCACCTACCGACCACACCGACTTTTTCCCAAAAAGATCAGCATAATCGAGTATTGTCTCATAATCAGTATTTGTAAAAGCAAGAGGTGTCAGCATATCTATTATCTGACGACCTATTATTCTTGAATCATCCACAGAGTCTTTAGCGGTAAGCCATGCTTCAAGGGCAGATTTAATATAAGGCTGTACTTCTGTTGAACCAATCATCTGACGAACCAATGACTCAAGTTTTTTACGACGGTGCAAGATGGCGATGTGTATCCCGAAACCATATTCGGCATTGTCTTCGAATAGAGAGTTACCCCATGCCGGTCCGTGTCCTTTCGAATCAGTGCAATACGGATTTGAGGGGAAATCGGCTCCCCACACAGAACTGCAACCCGTAGCATTTGCGATTATAAGTCTGGTACCGAATAATTGCGTCAGCAATTTAATATAAGGTGTCTCTCCACAACCGGCGCATGCACCCGAAAATTCAAGCATCGGTTGCTGAAGCTGCGTTCCACGAATTGTGACGGGTTGTACTAAGTCAGACTTAACAGACACGTTTTCCCTTGCCCAGATGGCTAACGGTAATTCACAGTCGAAAACTTCGTCGATTGGTGTCATGGTCAGTGCGTGTCCCGGACATATCAGCGAACATGACGAGCAGCCAAGACAATCGGCCGGATAATTCTGAATTCTGAAACGGAATCCTTTCAAAGAATCTGATCCAAGAATTTCTTTTGTAACAAATCCTTCCGGAGCCTTCTCGGTTTCTGTCTTCGACAAAATGAACGGACGAATGGCGGCGTGAGGGCATACGAGCGAACATTCCGTACATTCCACACATTTATCAGGATCCCATACGGGGACAATTGTCGCCACTCTGCGGTGTTCAAAAGCGGTAGTTCCCATTGGCATAAATCCATCAGGCGAAAATGCTGATACAGGAATCGTATCGCCTTGGCCATGCATACAAGGAGAATGAACCTTCTCTATAAAATCACGTTGGCATTTGTCGATATAATCAGGGGCGAAGAAAATGTTTTGTCGTTCAGGAGCAGTAGTCCATCCATTTATTGACAGATAATCGGTTTCATGAAGCATTCCTACAGCCATTGAAACTGCTTTAAGATTTTGTTCGACCACTTTATTGTCCTCGTGCTTGTATGTCTTGCGGATACTGTCTAAAATGGATTCATAACCTTGTCTGAACGGGATGACCTTGCTCAGATATAGGAATACTGTTTCCATCGGCATGTTGATTCGTGGCGCAAGTCCAACCTCTGCAGCGATTTTGTCGGCATCGATAGTGAACAGCCTTAATTTTTTTGCTGAAATAGTACGGCGCATATCCAATGGAAGTTCCGATATGAGGTCTACGTCAGACCACCTGCAGTTAATTACAAAAATCCCATTGTCTGCGATTCTGTCAAGCATTGCGAATCGGCGTACGTATGAAGCCTTATGGCATGCGACATAATCGGCATCGGTTATTGAATAAGACGAAGTGATAGGCTCGCGACCTATTCGTAATTGAGATATCGTATAGCCTCCCGATTTTTTAGCCGAATAATTGAAATATGCCTGTGCGTACAATCCGTCCCGGTTTCCTATAATAGAGGCTGTTTGTTTTGTGCCGCCGACTGTACCGTCATTGCCTATGCCGTAGAACACAGCTTTATAAAGACCTTCTACACTCCTACCCGTATCGATATGTTTTCCTACCTGGAGTGAAAGATTCGTCACATCATCGTTTATACCTATGGTGAAACTGTCTTTGAGTTTATCTGTACCGAGATAATCAAAGATTGCCTTCACCATAGACGGATTAAATTCTTTACTTGACAACCCGTATCTGCCTCCGGTCACCCTGATGTCGTCACGTCGGCCATGAATAGCAGAAATGACATCCAGACATAGGGGCTCATGCTGAGCTCCGGATTCTTTGGTACGATCCAACACAGCAATCGATTTTACAGTGGCAGGAATTATATCGGCTATCTGGCTCGCGGGAAACGGCCGGTATAGCAGAACTTTTATTAATCCTACTTTATATCCCTTTTCATGATTGAGATAATCGACTGTTTCCCTGACTACTTCTGCGCCAGAAGCCATAATGACGATAATCCGGTCTGCTTTCTCGTCACCGTAGTATTCCACAATCTTGTGTTGCCTTCCGGTTATTTCGGCTACTTTATCCATCGCAGACTGTACTATCGAAGGAAATCGGTCGTAATATTTGTTAGCTGCCTCAGAGTTCTGGAAAAATACGTCGGGATTCTGAGCCGAGCCATGCACACGAGGGTGTTCGGGGTTCAAGCCTCTTCTTCGAAATGCTTTTACTTTATCCCAGTCTACAAGTCCGCCTATAGATTCATAGTCTATTACATCGATAGTGTTCATCTCACTCGATGTTCTCCAACCATCAAAGAAATGAATGACGGGAAGACTTCCTTCGATTGCTGCTAAATGGGCGACTATCGCAAGATCCATTGTCTCTTGTACGGAGGATGAGGCCAGCATGGCCACTCCGGTCATACGACAGGCCATAACATCCTGGTGATCGCCAAAAATTGAGAGAGCATGCGAGGCAACAGAACGGCATCCGACATGGAAAACGACAGGCAAAAGTTCGCCTGCTATCTTAAACATGTTCGGAATCATAAGTAACAAACCCTGTGATGCCGTGAACGTTGAAACAAGGGCCCCGGCGGAAGCCGCACCGTGTGCTGCTCCTGCCGCACCGAGTTCACTTTCCATTTCACGAACTTCAAGATGTTGCCCCATCAGGTTTAGCCTGCCTTCCAACCCCCATTGCTGTGCGGTCTGCCCCATAGAAGCTACAGGAGTAATCGGATATATTGTAGCCACATCGCTCATTGCATAGGCTACGTGTGTCGCTGCTGTGCAACCGTCAAGAATCATTTTATTCATAATAGCTGAAAAACCTGAACAAGGGATATAGAACCATACCGATACTATATCCCTTGTTATATTATTTTGTCGGGGAATTCATCAGAAATGTGCGAGGCACATGTTGGTAATCCATATCCAAAGCGGGCATGCTCCTACAAATAGAATTACTGATAGAGTTAACGATGATGTACCATTCGCAACATATGTATCATATTCGTCGGCAATGATAATGCCCGAGAAGGCCGGGGGAAGGGCTGCGGCTACAACAAGCATCTTCAGATTCAGAGGATCCATGTGGAACAGAAGACCCATAATCAGAATTACAGCAGGCATCACAATCATTTTCAATATTGAACCAAGAATGACCTGCCAGTTAATCGAGATTTTGATTGAAGAAAGAGTTATACCTGCCGAAAAAACTGCAAGAGACGCATTGGCTCCCTTGATTAAGTCAAATGAAGGACTCGCCCATTTAGGCCATGGAATACCTACGAGCACCCAAATCACCGCTAAGATAGGAGCCCACGCTACAGGCTGAGCAAGTGCGTGAAGAACAGGCATCCAGGCACTCTCTTTTTTTGACGAGCCCGGATGTTGTTTCTCCAGGGACGAGTTCATCAGCGAAAGCCCTACCGGGATACCTACAGCGTTTACAACGATACCGACTATCGCCACCACAAGCGCTACTGCCGGAGTTGTTCCGAAAATAGGTTCCAGGACGGCAAAGCCGAGGAAGCCGATTGTCGGCGAACCACTGATCAATGCCGAAACAGCGGCATCGGCTCCGGTATTTCCCTTAAACATCAGAAATACGAAATACACAAGCATGAAACAAGCCATGATTCCCACGAGAGAAATAATGGAGAGCTTTAAATCGGCGGCAAGCATATCCCGGCTCGATTGAACGATCGACACAAAGAGGGCGGCAGGGAGGGCATAATCAAGAACAACTTTATTGAACTTTTTTGAGTCCTCTCCATTGAAGATACCCTTTTTGCCTGATATATATCCCGCAAGCATTACAACGATAATCGGGACAATAGCATATAATAGGACGTGTTCCATAAATAGTTGAATTAAGAGTTTGACTTAGCCGTTAGAAATGCATCAAACAGTGATTTGCTGTAACGGAGCCGGATTAAGATAACCTATGTGCCCTGACTCTTTACCGGAATCCGCCGACAGTTGCACGTCAATGATGCATGGCGATTTTGATGATATGCTTTCAACGAGAGCCTTTGCAAGTTCGTCAGGTGTCTGAACGTAATATGACTTGGCGCCGAAAGCCTCTCCGATTTTATCGTAACGTGCGTGTATATCGAGTGTAGTCGGGGCCGGATCGGTAGTCTTGTCCAAAGTTTCTCCGACACCGTTGTAAATTCCACCGTTATTTAATATCACAACTGTTACGGGAAGGTTAAAACGGCAGATGGTTGAGAAATCCATGCCTGAGAATCCGAAAGCGGAATCGCCTTCGACAGCAACGACACTTTTACCGGTTGCGACAGCTGCTCCGATAGTCGATCCCATGCCCATGCCCATGATTGCCCATGTAGCGCAATCTACACGGTGGCGTGGCAATGACATATTTACAGCATCTCTGGTATCATCAAGCGTGTTTGCACCTTCATTGACAAGTATCACATCCGGATTGCTTTCCAATATCGGTTTAATGACGCCTAATGCTGTCCAGTGATGCATGGGCATAATGGTCTTGGCACTTTCAAGACGAGCGGCAAATTTGGCGTCCTTTGTCTTGGTCTCGGCCTGTAACGAAGCCACCCATTGCGGATCAGTACTCATTTTGCATCCATTTAATTTTGCAAGGATGGCATCAAGTGCAAGATTCATATCGCCAACTACCGGGGCGGCAATCGGACGATTGACGTCGATTTCCTCAGCCTCGACATCGAGCTGTATGAATTTCATTGCCTCGTTCCACTTACCTTTGCCAAAAGAAAGGAGCCAGTTCAGTCTTGCCCCGACTATCATGACGACATCTGCCTTCTCCATTATGGTAGAACGGCAGGACAAGGCGCTCAAGGGGCCGGCATCCGGCATAAGTCCTTTTGCCATCGACATCGGGAAATATGGTATGTTGTATTTTTCAATTAGAGTTTTGATTTTTTCATCAACCCTTGCATAAGCCGCACCTTTACCTAAAAGAATGGCCGGACGTTTGGCCGAGGTAAGAAGCTCTACTGCACGATCCACGGCTTCTGCATTAGGCGCAACCGGCGAATAGATATCGACCGGCGTGTAAAACAGTTTTTCAGCTTCGGCAGCGTCCATTATCTCGCCTAAAGCCGGAGTCGTCATATCAATATAAACGCCACCGGGTCTGCCCGAGACAGCAGCCCTGTAGGCGCGGAATACAGCTGACGGTATATCCTTGGCATGACTGCAACGAAATGCTGCCTTGACAAGTGGCTTGGCAGTGTTGAACTGGTCGAGCTGTTCGTATGTGCCCATATTCATGTCGACCATAGTCGGGTCGGACGCACCGGAGATCTGTATCATAGGATAACAGTTTACAGTTGCGTTAGCAGTTGCCGTGAGACCGTTCAAAAATCCAAGTGACGACACGGTCATCAGGACACCGGGTTTGTGAGTAAGGAAACCTTCTGTGGCAGCAGCCATTCCGGCCTGCTGTTCGTGGCGGAATCCTACGAAACGGATACCTTGACCCTGTATAAGGTATGCAGCCTCGGTGATTGGTATACCAACGAGGCCATAAACGTTAGCGATTCCAATTTCCTTAAGCGCACGTGCAAGTATATACATACCGGTTACTTGCTCGGGAAAATGCGGAGCGGAACCGGTAGGAGCTGTCTTTAATGGCGTTTTATCGGTAGTCATAATAGAATAGGTGTTAGTGTAGCGTTTTATGAGAAAGAGAGAGCCCGGATTAAAATGAAGCCCTCTCTTTCGAAGTCTGTTTATGTGTTTTATTTTTTAACCGGAGCAGTCGTGCCGTTGGCGGCAAATTCAGCAATCTGCTGATCGGTATATCCATATGCCTTAAGCACTTCAGCTGTGTTTCCACCCAACTCGGGACATGGGCCGTAAGTCGGCTGATAGTTCGAGATGGTAAACGGAACTCCGACAGTGACAAATGTGCCTATCTTACCCCCCTGATTGATTTTTACCAGAGTGTTACCGTCATATAGGCTTTGGTCATCCATAATCTCTTTAGTGGAGAGAACGGGACCTACAGGAATGCCGGCCTTTGACAGGACATCGGTTACTTCGTACTTTGTCTTATCGATGCAGAATTCCTGAATACGTTTGTAGATTTCTTGTTTGTGACGGTCACGGGCATCAGCGGTGTTGAAATCAGGATTGGTCAGCCAGTCCTCAAATCCGAGTGCCTTGCAAGCAAGTTCAAACTCCTTGGCCGGACGCTGGAGGATAACGTATACATAAGCGTTCGGATCCGTTTCCCAACCTTTGCATTTGTAAGTCCAGCCGAGCACGCCAGATCCTTCTTGGTTGCCGCTGCGAGGTACAAAGTCTCCGAACTTTTCGTTAGGATACTGTGGGAACTGTGTTAGTTCGCCTATGCGATCAAGCGTAAGCTGGTCGCGGGTCTTGATACGGCAGAGGTTCAGACAAGCATTGTGCATTGACTGATAGACATAGCTGCCCTCTCCCGTTTTCTCACGCTGGAGAAGTGCCGAGAGGATGCCTATTGCAAGATGCATACCTGAGTTCGAATCACCCAAGGCAGCTCCTGATTGCGTGGGGACTGCATTGTCGCCTGTCCACCAACCGGTAGTAGAGGCAGCGCCGGCTGTCACTTGAGCTACCGGTTCGTATGCTTTAAGGTCTTTATATTTAGACGATAAAGGGAAACCTTTTATAGTGCCATACACGCACTTGGGATTAAGCTTGTGAACCGCTTCCCATCCGAAGCCCAGCTTGTCCATTGCTCCCGGATGAAGATTTTCCACGAATACGTCAGCCGTTTCAATCAGTTTCGTAAGTATGGCTTTGCCATCAGGTGTCTTTGCATCCAGCGCGAGGGACTTTTTATTTGAGTTGAGCTGGAGGAAATAGTAACTTGGGCAATCCGGGTCAAACTGAAGTTCTTTTCGTGTGGCATCCCCCACTCCGGGACGTTCGATCTTGATTACTTCCGCTCCAAGCCATGCAAGGAGCTGTGTGCAGGATGGACCTGACTGTACTTCTGTAAAGTCAATTACTTTGATTCCCTGAAGGGGTGCGGTGTTCTGTGTCATATGTGATAGGTTTTTGAGAATTCATTTACTATCTAAACATTTGACACCAAAAAAGGTTTTTGATTATATCAAATTTTAATCATGATGATAAGGTTCATTATTGAGGATGGTCATGACGCGGTATATTTGCTCGACAAAAAATAGTCTTATCATCTCATGAGAGAAAGTCATTTTTGAAAAAGAAATCAACGCATCAGCTCGTTGATAAACTGTCTGTGCAAATCCATATGGGCCACCGACGACAAATACCAGACGCTTGATTCCGGAGAGCATCTCACGTTGTATGATGTTGGAAAATTCTCTTGAGGTGTACTCTTTGCCTCTTTCATCAAGAAGAATGACTTTGTCTCCGCGCTGCAATGTATTTAATATCGCGACAGCTTCAGCTGCCTTAATACTATCCGGCGTCATTGATTTGCTTGATTTTGGGTCGGCAATTTCAATTGACTCAAAAGTTATATAATGTTTCAGTCTGTCGAGATAAGTCTTAATACCCTGACGGATATAATCGGTTCGTGTAACCCCAATGGCAACAAGAGTTATTTTCATTTTGTGGTTTGCAGCGCTTTAGTTAATTTTGTACAAAAGTAACGAATATTTTTATATCAATGGAAACAAAAGAACAACTTATTGATGACCTATTGACTCTTGCATTCGCAGAAGATGTAGGCGATGGCGATCATACCACACTGTCGACAATCCCGGCCGAAGCAATGGGACGTCAGCAATTGATTGTCAAGGAGGAAGGTATTCTTGCCGGAGTAGATATTGCCCGGATGGTTTTCAAAAAATTTGATCCTTCTCTCAAAATGGAGGTCATGATAGAGGATGGCACACACGTCCATCCCGGGGACATCGCCTTTGTTGTCGAAGGGCCGGTACGTTCTCTGTTACAGACCGAACGCACCATGCTGAATATAATGCAGCGCATGAGTGGCATTGCCACTATGACAGCAAAATATCAGTCGCGACTTGAAGGGTTGAAAACCAAGGTGCTTGACACCCGTAAGACAACCCCGGGCATGAGAATACTTGAAAAAGAAGCTGTCCGTATCGGAGGTGGCATGAATCATAGCATTGTTTTTTTTGACATGATTATGATCAAGGACAACCATGTCGATTTTGCGGGTGGTATACCCCAGGCAGTGGCATCGGCAAAAAAATATCTGGCAGAAAACGGTAAAAGTTTAAAAATAGAAGTCGAAGTCAGGAATACAGAGGAAATCAGGCAGGCTCTTGCAGCAGGCATCGACCGCATAATGCTTGACAATTTCACTCCCGAGCGAACACGCGAGGCCGTAGCCTTGATTAACGGTCAATGCGAAATTGAGTCGTCTGGCGGCATAACACTCGAAACTCTTCGCGACTATGGCGAATGCGGTGTTGATTTCATATCTGTAGGAGCTTTGACTCATTCTGTCAAAGGTCTTGATATGAGTTTCAAGGCTTGTTAGTTTTATCTTTTTTGCTCGGCTCTCCGACGAAGGAGCCATGAAGCAATTGAAACAGCGACATCTTCCAGACCTGCTGGATAAAGAGCATGGGATTTGCGGCGGAACTCTGTTTCGCCGCAACTTTTGTTCAGATTCATGATATTGGCGAATTCCCTGCTATTAATCACGAGGTCAAATTCATCAAATTTGTCGGCATCAATCATACGCGCTATCTCACGGTATATATTGATTTCGCTCAAATCTGTCAAAGATGAGATCTGCTTGATCGGCATATGCTCATGCAGCTTGTCAACTATAAGTTGTCGTAAGTCCTCCTGTCCGATAACAGGCGTGCGGCCGAGACTGTCCCGGACGAGATTGACAAACTGTCGCCAATATTTTTCTGTTTTTCGTTCTCCGACACCTTCTATACGTGAGAATTCGCCCCGTGATATAGGTTTTCGTCTTGCAATCTCAATGAGAGTCTTGTCGTTGAACACTATATACGGAGGCACTTTTTCAGCTCTCGCAATGCGTAGTCGCAATTCTTTGAGTGCCGCGAGTAATTTAGGAGAGAAACTTACTTCATCTATTTCGGGCTGTCGTTCTTTTACAGGCATTGTGTCGGAAAGCTCATCATGACGTGCCAGGATGACTTTTTCTCCTTGAAAAAGCACTTTTTTACCATAATCCGTCACAGCAAATCTGCTGTGGTTTGTATAATCTATGTCAAACAGTCCGAGCTGAAGCAGTTGTGTCATATAATTATTCCACGCTCTGTATGGAATATTCCTGCCTACGCCATAGGTTTTGAGCGCATTGTATCCCTTGGCAATAAGATCGTTTCTTGCCGAACCGCGCAAGATGTCTATTAGCATGCTGACACCGGCTTTCCCTTCCGTGCGAACGAGTGCGCTCAGTGCCATCTGTGCTATTTTCGTGCCGTCAAACCGTTCAGGCGGATCAAGACATATGTCACAGTTTCCGCAATCATGCACCGACTCTTCGTTAAAGTAGCTTAGGAGAACCCTTCGTCTGCAGACTTGTGCATCTGCATAATCACGCATTCTCTTCAGCTTTTCGCCGTTGAGCCTGACCTGACCGCTTTCATCTACAAAACGTTGCAGCAAGATTAAATCCGATGCCGAAAAAAACATCAGTGCCTCCGCCGGTAATCCGTCTCTGCCTGCGCGCCCGATTTCCTGATAGTAACTTTCTATGCTTTGAGGCATATTATTATGCACAACCCATCTGATATTGCTTTTATCAATTCCCATGCCGAAAGCCACGGTGGCACAGACAATCTGAAGGTCTCCGTTTATGAAGCGCTGCTGAGTGTACGTGCGCTCGTCCGGCGTCATAGCCGCATGATATGGAGCTGCATTATAACCCATTTTCTGAAGGTCTTCGGCCATCTGCTCTGTAATCTTCCGACTAAGGCAGTAAATGATTCCGGATTCTCTGGGATATTTGTCAATAAGAGCCGATATACGTTTCATGCGTTGAGGCTTTTTCAAACCGCTCAACACTGACAGATAGATATTGGGTCGGTCAAATGAGCTGATAAAGACATTCGGATTGTCAAGATGAAGCTGTCGGATGATGTCGTCGCGAGTTGTCTTATCGGCAGTGGCTGTCAAAGCCATTACGGGGATGCCCGGGAAACGCTCCTTAAGGTATCCGAGTTGTGTATATTCAGGCCTGAAATCGTGTCCCCATTGCGATATGCAGTGGGCCTCGTCGACAGCAATCATAGCTACCTTCATGTCCTGTCCCCATTTGTCGATTTCGGCAATAAGCCTTTCCGGTGAGATATAAAGCAGTTTTATGTGCCCGCTGTACACTCCGTTCATCACATCACGGTTCTCGGCTTCAGTCTGATTTGTATTCACTGAAGCCGCCGGTATACCGTTGGAAAGAAGAGTATCCACCTGGTCGCGCATAAGGGCTATCAGCGGTGATACTACTATCGTGACGCCGTTGTCATTGAGAAGTGATGGAATCTGATAGCAGATTGATTTGCCGCCTCCCGTAGGCATCAGCACGAGAGTGTCATGTCCGGTGACAACGCTTTTGATGATGTCGAGCTGCATCGGCCGAAATGAACCGTAACCATAAAATCGTTTCAGAAGAGCCAGGGCATTTGCCTCAAGCTTGTCCAACGGGGTGTTCATAGGTCAAAATGCGTTTTTCTCTCCGTGAATTGCATTAAATACTGTACGGACAATTATTTTAAGGTCGAGCATGAACGACCAGTTCTCAATATACCATACGTCATATTCCACCCTCTTTTCCATCTGCCACAGCTGTTCGGTCTGTCCCCTGTAACCGTTTATCTGGGCCCATCCGGTTATGCCGGGCTTTACGATATGACGTACCATGTACTTGTCAATCAGACGAGAATACTCTTCGGTATGTTTAAGCATGTGAGGACGTGGCCCGACAACTGACATATTGCCAAGAAAGACATTAATAAATTGAGGCAATTCGTCAATGCTCGTACGGCGTAGGAAATCGCCAAGTTTTGTTTTGCGGGGGTCATTGGCAGTTGCCTGTACATTATCGGCATCGGCATTCACCCTCATTGTCCGGAATTTCCAGCAGAGAAAATCCCGCCCCTTATAACCCGTTCGTTTTTGCCTGAAAAAGACTGGTCCCGGCGAAGATAGTTTTATTGCTATGGCTACCGGTATAAAAACTATCGGGGATAAAAGTAAAGCCGTTGAGGAAAACAATATGTCAAATCCTCTTTTAAGGACTTGGTTTGTCATTGATTTAAGAGGATTGCGCCTTACCGACATAACAGGCATCGATCCTATCGCAAACAATTCGAACCCACGGTTGACGTAGCGGTTGAGCTGAGGCACGTAGTAAAACTGTGTCACATTGGCATCGGCTACAGCAATCATGCTGTTTAGAGCTTTTTCATCCTGACCGGATATGGTGAAGTATATCTCATCTATCGAGTGTTCGGCCACAAAATCGTTCACGCTTGTCAAATCGCCTCGGCACAATTCTTTAGGTATGCCGTCGATTGGTTTTTCGTTAGAGAAAAACCCCATGAATTTATATCCGAAACCGGCATCCGACAGCATTTCATTATATAGCCTCAACGAAGTCGTATTGCTGCCGACTATAATTACCTTGCTGAAATTTCGGCCTCTGCGCCTGTATTCCTTAAGAATAATTCTTGAAATAGCCCACCATGCCGGGAACAGTATGAAGCATATCCCATAGAATTCAGCGAATACAGTCCATTTTACGTTATCAATTCCGACAAAATAAAGAGATGTTATATATATCAAGGCATGAGCTCCTACCGCCCGAAACGAGTTGGTCAGCACATGGTTCATCTGGAGAGCACGCATTTTGTGCGTTGTACTTAACCATGAAGCGACCGGGATATAGGTCAGATTTGCCAGTAGCCACACCGTACGGCCTCTTGTCTCGACAAATTCCGGTGAAAGGAAATATGTAAGAATAAAGGCAGCATTGAGTACTACGAAATCAGCCAGTGATAATATGATATGAAGATAACGGCCGTATCTTCCTTTCTGATTTATCTCTGTCATTTGATCGGTTTACAGATGGAGAGATTTATGAAAGTCCGCAGCCGCCCGGAGGGGTGACTGCGGACCAATAGTTTTTTACTTAAAGTTTGGCGTCAATGAGTTTGATTTTCTCTGACACTTCAGCAAGATCAGCTTTCAGTTTGTCTACACGACGTTCAATCTCACGTACCATTGAGTTGCCGGTCTTCGATTTGCTTGAAAGGAACCCAAGGTTGTTCTCATAGGTCTGAAGTTCAGCCCGCCGGGTCTCATACTGACGCATCAGCCGTTCGCGTTCATGTGCCAGTTTACCCTGATCCGACGATATGTTGTCAATGTTAGCCTCGAAGTTGTTCATCCTTGACTTCTGGCCACGGAGGTCGTAACGGGCAAACAGGGCGTCAACAGCTTTTCGGAACTGTTCATACACCTTTTCTTTATCACGATAAGGTACATGTCCTATTTCTTTCCATTCGGCTTGAGCCGCACGTATCGCGTCGAAAACTTGTTCACCGGTCAGGCCGCTTTCTTCCACATCCATGGCCTGCATCCTTGCTACAAGTTCCTTCTTTGCTTTTAGATTGGCTTGCTCTGCTTTTCTGACATCGCCAGTAGCTTTCTTCTTTTGCTCGAAGAAATAGTCACATGCTGTCTGAAAACGTTTCCAGACAGCATCACTTTGTCTGCGTCCGACCGGCCCGATTTCTTTCCAGCGGCGTTGAAGTTCCACAAGCTTGTTGGCTGTCGAATTCCAGTCGGTGCTGTCTTTAAGAGCTTCAGCCTCCTCGCATAATGCTGTTTTTAATCCAAGGTTTGCGGCAAATTCTTCTTTAGATGCCTTATAAAATTCTCCTTTTGCCTGAAAGAACTTGTCACATGTCTCTCTGAATCTTGTAAAGAGAGCCGTGTTGACTTTACGGGAAGCGAAACCAAGTTTTTTCCATTCTTCCTGAGTCTCTATAATGGTCTTTGTAAGTGCGTCCCATTCTGCATATGACTTCAGTCCCTCATACTGTAAAGCTTCAATCTTTTCACAGAGAGCTGTCTTAGCAGTTTCAGCTTCCTGTTCGCGAGCTTTACGTTCCTCAAAGAAAGTCTGGTATCTCTTGTTGATTACGGCTGAGGCATCTTTGAATTCATTCCATATATCCTCACGCTGTTCCTTGGGAACCGGTCCTATTTCACGCCATTTCGCGTGCAATTCCTGTAGTCGTCTGAAAGCTGTGATGACGTCAGGTTCGTCTTTAAGACGATTTGCCTCCTCGACGAGCAGCTGTTTCTCGCCAAGATTTTTTTTCAGGTCATAGTCGTAGAGCTCTTTGTTGATTTTTGCCTGGTCATAGAAATGCTCTACGGCTTCCTGATAATCCTTCCAGACAGCAGTCTCGAATTGAGGAGGCACTTCCCCGACAGTTTTGAATTCCGACTGCAGATCTTTAGCACGCTGATGGTGTCGGTTTATGTTGTCTGTGTCATCGCTCAGTGAGGCAATTTCTTTGATTATCGATAGCTTGCGCTCATAGTTTGCCTGACGGGCGGCTTCTTGTTCTTCGCGTAATTTAGCCTTGTTATCTTTGATGACAGACAGTAGCTGCTTCATTTTTTCTTCATCGTCATCAACCGGAGGAACAAAGGCTTCCGGGTCGTTGCCGGCCTCGACAAAAGCCGCACGCAGTTGGCGTAACTCCTCGTTGTGACGGCCATAGAATTGCTGTTTGCACCGTGCAATGTCTTCGGCCGTCACCTGAGTAGGATCGGCGGTGGCCATGACCTCAAGTCTGTCAAGGATGGCTTGTTTTGTGACTACCTGTTCTTCCTGAGGCTGGTTGTTTTCTTCAACTTCATCGCATGAGGTTTCAGCCGGTGTAGCCGGCTGTTCCTGATTCAAGGTGGGTTCGTGTTCTGTGTTCAACATTTGTTCCGAACCTTCGGGCAATTCCATAGTGTAATGGTTAGTTATTAATACTTTTTTCTAATTCGGAATCCATCGTTGCTGATGTTTCCCGATTACAAAAGTCAAATTTAAGCCTTTTTTTTGAAAAGGGAAAGAATTGTCATTAAAAAAATGCGTTTTCCCACTTTTTTTATGATTTTCATTCGTTTTTTGAGGGTACTGACCGACCTATAACTGTTTGTAGGTTGTTTATCTTGAAAAGAATCTATTGAATCAATACTTAGTTTATGAGTTACAAAATCATCGACATCGAAGGAGTTGGTGAAGCTTATGCCGCCAAGCTCCAGGCTGCGGGGATTGAAACCGCTGAAGACCTTCTTGAAGCCGGTCTGACAGAAGTAGGCCGCGAGACAATAGCGCAGAGAACCGGCATCCCGCAGGCTCTGATAAATCGCTGGGTTAATCACGCCAATTTATTTAGGATTGACGGTGTGGGCCCGCAGTTTGCCGAACTTCTTGATGCTTCCGGTGTGACTTCGGTAGAGATGCTGCGGTCATGCAATGCCGAGGAGCTTGAGAAAAAACTGCTTGCGACCAACGAGGCAAGAAGGCTCACAAGACGCGTGCCTTCGGCGAAAGAGTTGCAAAAAATCATCGACTGTTCCAAGCAAGTTGAAACAGCAATTTCTTATTGATTATTCAAATCGTGATTTGTTTTCGCCTCGCCCTGATCGGCGGGGCGATTTTTTGTCGATGTCCGAATAAAAAAATAGGCTGTCATCGCGACAACCTATAATCTTTAACCTTAAATCTAATACCATGAAAAAACACAGTGCAAATATAGTAATTATATCTTTGAAACAAATTGGCCGATAAAAGGTTTTCAGGGCAGTGCATATTTAACACTTATTAATATTTTGTTTAGGCCTTAAATTTGTAATTTTACATCCGAATAATCCATACCTACCTAAGCGCAGAACACGCTACATGTAGTGAAAGGTCAATAAATATGAGAATCAAGATTTTAGTTATCGACGACGAAGAAGCTTTATGCGAAATCCTCCAATTCAATCTTGAAAAAGAAGGTTATGAGGTTAATACTGCATATAGTGCTGAAGAAGCATTGTCAATGGATTTGAGCGGCTACTCCCTGTTCATTGTGGATATCATGATGGAACAACTGAGCGGCTTCGACTTTGCCAAACGCATACGGAATAACGCTGAGACCGAAAACACACCTATTATATTCTGTTCGGCATTAGACGGAGAGGATGACACGGTAATGGGTCTTAACATCGGGGCAGACGATTATATCACAAAACCATTTGTAATAAGCGAGGTGCTTGCCCGCGTACGTGCGGTCCTTCGCCGAAGCAAGGTGACACAGCTCACTACCGACACAAAGACCAAAAGCATTTACGAGCCTGATGTGGTGTTCCATAACCTCCGCATCGATCGCAATGAGAAGTTATGCTATCTTGATGATGAAGATGTCAATCTGACAAAGACAGAGTTCGACATCATGCTGTTCCTGCTTACCCACCGCAACCGTATTTATTCGAGGGAGGAAATCATACAGTCTGTATGGGCGGGTGAAGTGGTTGTCTCGAACCGTACTATTGACACTAACATTGCCAGACTCCGGAAAAAAATTGGAGAATACGGAAACAATATTGTGACGCGCCTCGGATTTGGCTATGGCTTTAAAGAAACTATATAGTTATCAGTGGCGTCTGTTTTATCCGCTTGTCATTATCTTGTGGCTGTTTATCGCCGTAATGTTTTTTTTTCAGTATCGGCGGGAGGTTAATGAGAATCATAAGCGGATAAGTGACGAATTGTCGTTTGTCATGAGTCGTGTGCTGAACGCATACGAGCGCGACGAGCGTCTTGATGACTTTATGGATTTCATTCAACTGTATTATGACAGTTCGCCGCTGTTCCCGTTAATAAGGGTTTCGGTATACGACAACGATAAGATATTGCGGTATTCGACACGCGATCCTATACGTCTGGAATTCTACGAAGAGATCCAGAAGATGCAGGGTGAGGGTGAAAAACTCAACCAGGCCGACAACCGACGCTACTATTACAAGGCCACACGCAGCAAGGACGGAAAATACTATGTGCTGCTGGGAATGCAGTCATCTGTCCAACTTACGAAGACTCTTGCTCAGCAACCCGGCATGTGGTTCCTCATCATCTCTCTGGGTGTTGTAACAACAATTTTTGTATACATTTACTCCAGATATTTCGGTAGAACCATCACGCTGATGCGCGATTTCGCAAACAAGGTCGCCAACGGACAGCCATTTGATGAAGAAATGGATTTCCCGCATGACGAGTTTGGAGACATTTCGCGGCATATCGTCCACCTTTATCACGATATGGACGAAGCACGCAAACGAAGTGAAAAGGAACATGCCGTTGCAATGCATGCTGTCACCGAACGTGCCCGACTGAAACACCAGTTGACCAACAACATCAACCATGAGCTGAAAACTCCGGTAGGTGTCGTCAAAGGCTATATCGACACGATACTTGATAATCCCGACCTGGATCCCGCGTTACGCAAAAAGTTCCTTGTTAATGCTCAGAACAATATAGAAAGGCTCACCACTCTATTAAATGATGTTTCCACAATGACTCGTCTTGAGGAAAGCAGCAACACTGTACCGGTAACTGAAGTTGATTTCCACGATCTCGTATATTCGATTGAAAATGATCTGCAGGTCACCAAACTTGCAGGTGAGATGAAATTTGAATTTGATATCCCCCTTGATTGCTCGGTTGTCGGGAATACAAGCCTGCTGATCGGAATGGTGACAAACCTGATTAAAAACGCGGCAAAACATTCCCGTGGTA
This sequence comes from uncultured Bacteroides sp., assembly GCA_964489495.1. Taxonomy (GTDB): domain Bacteria; phylum Bacteroidota; class Bacteroidia; order Bacteroidales; family Muribaculaceae; genus Paramuribaculum. The sequence goes on along the minus strand of CAZAZA010000014.1, from coordinate 21,177 downwards.
CCGTAATGGGATTGAAGCTTGTCAGTGAGTCGCAGAATTTCTACAGTTTTAGTTTTTATGACAACGGCACCGGTGTCGGCGAGGAACACCTGAACCATATTTTTGAGCGCTTCTATCGGATTGATGCCGGTCGTTCACGAAAAGTCGGGGGAACCGGTCTTGGACTGCCGATTGTAAAGAACACTATCGAAGCGTTAGGCGGTACTATTTCTGTACACAATCGTTCTGTAGGTGGGCTGGAATTTATTTTCACGCTGAAAAAATGGCGGCCTAATCAAGCCGCCAAATAATCAATCAGGATCTGGTCATTTATAGCCGAGACAAATTAGTTGTGGCCCGTAGGGGTCTATCATCATAAGCTTTCGTTTACGGCGCGGCGGCGTTTGTGCCCACTCTATCAATCGCAGACACACCGATCCTATAGCGACATCGGCAAGCTGATTGTTCAGAGAGTACCAGGCATCATTATTTGCTGCGACGGCAAGGATTTTTGTTGCCATCGGCATTATGCCGTCATAATTTCCCAGACGTGCCATGGCCAGCAGTTTGTGCAATGCCACCCTGATAAACAACGGGTCCTCCATTTCCGGAAGTCGTATATTGTCGATAGCGTCATACCTGCCGCTAAGATATAACATTTCCAGAAAGGCATCTTTGTCTAAAGCTTCATTGTAAGCGATCTTTGTGCTTTCATAAAACCGGAGCAAAATGGCCAGTGAGGCATGAAATTTTTTATCCGACCGTAAAATACGCGACCATTCTACCCATGTTGTCTCGTCCTCCGGCGCCGGCATTGCGCTCCCTGCAAGTTCCCGCAACACAAAGTCCTGGATTTCCCATTCCGAATTGTTCTCCGACATCCGCAGCATCAGGTCAACGATAGCTTTATTTTCGGGATATCTCTTGTTGAAGTCGTAAGTGAGACTCTGAATCCGTTCGTCATCAAGCAGATTGTTCACCACGACAAATGAGGCGTAGTGGTCAAGAAACATTGCTCCGGAAGGCATTGTGTTCACTGCATGAAGTATGGACTTCAAAAGCGTTTCTTTCTGATCGTTCGGCATATCCATGCCGGCATGGATTTTCATAATGGATGCCTCAAATCGGGCAAGGTGTCCGAGAATCGATTGGGGGTTGATTGCCAGGGCATACTCTGCCGATGCGAGGGCTTCATCCGGATCCGGTTTTGAAATCAAGAAATACCGCGCCCTGAGCTCCCAGGCTTCAGCATCATAAGGGCAGGCGTCGATATAATTCTCTATATATTGCAGTTGGGCATCCGTGTCCTGTCTAAGCTCGGCCCAGGATGCCATCTCGCTCCATAGGACGTTAATGGCGTCTGTCTTCCGTGCCAGTTCCGGCAACAAGCCGATAAGAAATTCGTAATTGTCGGTTTCGCGAGCCACGCTGATAACGTTTACCAACGTATCTTCATGAAATATCTCAGGCGTGAGAATAAGCTTTTTGAGCTTGTCTCTGACTTGCTCGGGAGCCGACTCCGAATCGATAAGGACCATAAGAGAGTCGGCCCAGAAGTCCTTCTTCTTATATTTTCCCAATACAATCCGTGCATAATCCGACTGCCCTTCCTCATACAGCAGGTAAGCCAGATGAAGCCAGATGAAATGATTGTCGGGATAATGGGTCAGCGCGGCTCCTATCAGAAGCCACGCTGACGTGTAATTCGCATTATCAAGTGCCGTCTCGATCAGATCAAGCAGATATTCCTCGTCCACCTCATATGCCGCGGGCGACATGAGGTATTTTTTGCACTCTTCGTCAATTGTCTCCGGGGTGATTTCTTCCGAATCATCCATATTGTGTGATTACTTTTTCTGTTCTTTCTCCCAGCTGTCCTTCAAGGCAATTGTCCGGTTGAAAATCATCTTTTGTTCAGTCGAATCAGGGTCAAGAGTGAAATATCCGATGCGTTGGAACTGCAGTGGCTTGCCGACAGCCGCCTGTGACGCAAGCCAAGGCTCGACTTTTATGTTCTCGACAACTTTCAGCGAATCAGGATTCAGCATATCGCGGAAATCGCGTTCGGTTTCTGCTGCCGGATTTTCCACATTGAACAGACGGTCATATATCCTGGCGTCGGCATTGATGGCATGAGCGGCCGATACCCAGTGCAGCGTACCCTTAACCTTACGCATGCTTCCCGGCATTCCGCTGAGTGTTTCCGGATCGTATTCGCAATATATTTCCTGAATCACGCCGTTTTCATCCTTTTTCACTCCCGTGCATTTTATGATATACGCACCTTTAAGGCGTACCTCGCCACCGGGCGCAAGGCGGAAGAACTTCTTCGGCGGGTTTTCCATGAAATCCTCACGTTCAATATACAGTTCGCGGGTGAAAGGCATCGTATGTGTGCCGCCGTTCGGGTCTTCAGGATTATTCTCCATGCTCACCTCCTCTACTTTGCCTTCAGGATAGTTGGTGAGAATGAGCTTCACCGGATTGATGACGGCCATGCCACGGGTGGCGATACGGTTCAGGTCGTCACGTACAGCATGCTCAAGCAGAGAGATACTGTTGAGGGCTTCGTATTTGGTATATCCGATTTTATCGATGAAATTTCTTATTGATGCAGGGGTGAATCCACGGCGGCGCATACCCGAAATGGTCGGCATGCGCGGGTCGTCCCATCCGGCCACGAGGCCTTCCTTGACGAGCTGCAGCAGCTTGCGTTTGCTCATCACCGTATATGTCAGGTTGAGACGGTTGAACTCAATCTGGCGCGGGCAGTAGCTTTCGTCGGCAAGTTCTTTGACGAAATACTCATACAGAGGCCTGTGGGGAACAAATTCGAGAGTGCATATCGAGTGGGTGACACCTTCGAAATAGTCGCTTTGTCCGTGCGCGAAGTCATACATCGGATATACGTTCCATTTCGTACCCGTACGGTGGTGCGGAGTCTTGATTATGCGATACATAATCGGGTCTCTGAAATGCATATTGTCGGAAGCCATGTCGATTTTGGCACGGAGCACATATGAACCCTCTTCAAATTCGCCGGCATTCATCCGCTGGAAAAGATCAAGATTCTCTTCAATCGGGCGGTCACGGTAAGGACTATTTACTCCGGGCTGTGTCGGCGTCCCTTTCTGCTTGGCAATTTCCTCCGATGTCTGCTGGTCGACATAGGCCTTCCCTTCTTTGATCAGACGTATTGCGAGGTCATATAACTGTGGGAAATAGTCTGACGCGTAATACTCGCGGTCGCCCCAGTCAAATCCGAGCCAATGAATGTCTTCGCGGATAGAGTCGACATATTCAACATCTTCTTTTACAGGATTCGTATCGTCGAAACGGAGGTTGCAGGTGCCACCAAATCGTTCGGCTATACCGAAATCCATGCAGATCGCTTTGGCATGACCGATGTGGAGATAGCCGTTGGGTTCCGGTGGGAAACGTGTGTTAAGCCGTCCGCCGTTTTTGCCGGCAAGCAGGTCTTCAGCTACCATTTGCTCGACAAAATTCAAATTCTCCTTTTCTTGGTTCTCATTTTCAATATTTTCGGCCATAGTCTTGTTTTAGTATCGTATAATGATTGTTCTTTTTCTGCAAAATTACAAAAAAGGTCGGGCATGAGAGCAATTCCGTTGAATTTTTTGCCTCATGCCCGACCTTTTATACATCGGAATATGATTTTACAAGAATTTCTTAAAAGCTTGCCGGCGAAAAAATGCCTGAGCGAGGATGATTTGGAGGTAAGTTCGGTGTCAGTTCCGGATTTCGTTCCGGCTGCCATGTGCGCACATGGATAAGCGGCTTTTCTTCGTCGTTGAAATCCACAAAGAGGAACAGATACCCTTGGTCACCGTAAGTTTGCGATATGTAGTCCTGTTTCAATTGTATGGCATAGGTCTCCCCTCCTACTCCCGAACGTTCCACATCAGTATCTGAAAACCGTAGATTTATAAACTCCTGTGTATCGAAACAGCGGCGCAGCCTGTCCATATATTCGGCCTTGGTGTTCCGGATATATTTTACATTCTTCTTCGGCATCAGCTTCACGCCGCCGTCAGTCGCTTTTTCGAGTCGTTTCGTGACATGGCCTACAATAATTACCGCGTCATCGTCGAAGATGCTCTCGATATAATCCCTCAGACCGAGAGCGAAAGCCGTGCGGTAGTTTTCAAGGAAGTTCACGAGCACCATTTTCTTGTCGTCGGTCCATGCCGCGCCTTTTTTTGAGAAAATGTCATTGCGGGCTATGCTCCCGAGACCAAAGCCGAGACTCGTCATCTTGCCTTCTTTATTGAATGTAAAGGTTACGTCCTCTGTAAACTGGCGTCCCTTGCTGAATGTGAAAGACATAGGAATAGATCGGCAAACCACCTCGTCACGGAATGGATAGAAATCATAGGTGTCCTTTGTGGCTTTGCCCATTATTCTCATTTTGCCATATTTGCTCAATCGTTGGAATAGCTTCCAGCCATCCGGAGTGCAGTACTGTTCAATATCGCCATATTGCTTCTTTGCGATACATTGTAAAATATCATCCATCACTCCTGCATAAACAGCTTTTTCCTTTTTGTCACTTGCCGAAATACCTTCATCAGTGCCGGTTGCCACCAGTTTCTCATACATTTTTGCTTCCTTCTTGTCCGCTTTCAATCCTTTTTTCCCATCGTTCAACAGGTAACTGTTGTTGACGAGACCCGCGCCTTTGAATGAGTCAAGAAGTGGCTTCAGTTCGGCATTGGCATGGTTTTCGTTTTTGAACATATACTCCACGTAAAGTTTAAGCGGGTTGACAGGTGTTGAAGGACTTAGTTCGATGAGTGCCATGCCGTCGCGTGCTGTAATCAACGAGGAGTATCCGGCACCCGTCCCATACTTGAATGTGCAGGTCGTGACTGGCTGACCGTCATATTTCACGGTTAATTCCACAGTTTTTCCTATGTTATCCGGGTCAGTATCGTCCTTGGTCACTGAAGCCACTCCGAAAGACACCTTATTGATGATGTCTCTCATAGCTTCCGGAATCCAGTTTCCGAGTACACGGTTTTCGCCGTCAACACTCTCCACTACTTCCGAAGGGGCCGGCAGGCTTTGCAGCAGAACGTATGCGCGGTAAAGATGGCGGAGCGCATCATCCACCTTCCCGTTGTCTCGTGCTCTGATTCCCGAGCGGGCGAGGTCTGCCACGTTGTTTCGTCTGCGTTCGTGCATCCTGGTGATATTGGCTTGGGGCATATACACAAACTGGCAGTAATCCGGCCCTTCTGACAGAAGTAATGACTCCACTCCTTCGAGAGACGCTGGTGTCGTGTAACTTTCCAACACAGCTTTGAACTGCTCGGTTGAAACCACATTGCCGTCGGCATTCATGACATTGGTCATTTCCGACTTGGTGTATCCGCTCACTGTCTGAGAGATTTTTCTCACCATGTCATGTACGGCCGAGTTGTATGCATCCTCCGGATCTTTGGAGTAACCGATACCGTAGGTATACGTCTCCGTGGTATCCGCCATAATTTCAGCAGCCCTTATCTGTTGCGGAGATTTTTTCTCTGCAATCATATTGGTTGCCACCAATATGAAAGAAAACAAAAGTACAATATGTTTAGCCTTCATGAATTATATTAATACGTTCAAGGGAACGTCATTTACTGACGCTCCCCCATTGGAAATTATCAATCGTTTCTTCTCAGTCTGACGGTGTCGGATTATCGCCCGAACCTGGACGCTGCCCGGCAGTTGTGAATGGCAAGCAAATTGATCCATATACGGTCTCACCTGTGTCGTCTATGACAAATCCCCGTGCCTCATAATGAGTTGCAGCGTCGAGGTTTGTCAGATCCACGGTCACCGTTCCTTCGTTCTGATCCGAGATTCTTGCATCGACGGTGTGCCATTCTTCTGTCCCTGCCGCTCTCCATTGTAGACCGGCTGCTCTTACTTCATGGAAAGGAGAATAGTAGTTGTATCCGACTGTTGCATAAGTCTGCCCATATCCGTCCACAAGCCATGGAGTGCTGATTACCGGTTTACGTCCTCCATACTGTGTGACACCGACACTGATTGGCCCGATTCCCAGGCTGCTGGGATCCAAAGTTATACCACTTGCAAATTCTGTAGGTAACGGTACTATTGTTATGAGTCCGTCACGTTGATTATTGGTCGTGTTACGGTCGATATCTATTCCGATTGCCTGAGACCTGAGGGAGGCATCACCGCTTGTCGGCGTGGCTTTAATCCACGAAGGAGTTGTCAGTTCCCAGTTAAAGCGACTGTCGAGTTCGATATACTGAGATGAGGCACTTTCCGGCAGAACGCCCAAATCACCTATGTTACCCACATAAAATGTGAAGTCAAAGCTTTGCTGGACAACTTCCACACTCAGTTGATGGTAGTTCTTGTCTTTCGGTATAAAATATATTATCGCGTTTCTTTCGCCATTGGTGATGTTCGGTTCTACATCGGCAGTTGTAGTGATCCGGCTTGTACTGCTGACACCTGATTCCGTGGTAAAAGTTATCCAGTCCGCCGAGCTCGAAACATCCCAGTCGGAAAGTGACAGCACACCGAATTCAATCCGGCCACCCCAGGGTCCCACCATCTGCTTTTCAAGAGGAGATACATCGAAGGTGTATTCCGATTTCAGTTGCGTGATTTCTATAGAGTAATCGGCTACCGCGCTGTGCAGGTTCAGATATGCCTTGCGGTCGGTGGCTGTCCTGTTGTCCTGTATACCCATAAAGAAAGTGGCAGCCCCCTCCCCTTTAAATGTATCATTCGGTCCATATGTCATTGCATCGGAAGCCGGAGTGATAGTGACAAATTTTGTAGGGTTTTCTCCCTCGTAAGTCACTTCAAGCGTCCATGCCACGTTTGATATGATATCAAACTTCTGTCGGTCGTTTCCGTAAGGGGCAAACGGCGGCAGTGACGAAGGCGAAAGTCTCACGTCGCTTACAGCCTGGTCCACTTTCAACTGGATGCTTCCGTCTGTCTCTTTGTTTCCTTCGGCATCAGTCTTGTAGATTGTCACGTAGCAGTCGCGCTTCTCTTTCATATTTTCGAGTACAGTGATAGTGAACGAGCCGTTGCCCGATCCGTTTATGACATCCACGTCACACCAGCCTCCAAGGCAGTCGCTGACCTCCACTGTCCATCTTGTGTTGCTCTCCACATTTATCTGTGTGTCGGAAAATGCGGCTCCGAGATCCAGAGTGTGATCCGGTATTTCTTTTCCGTCAAGAGTCACTGTAAGCGTTCTGTCGGTTTTGATCGGTTCGAGTTCGGAATCGATATTGTCGCTGCATGCCGTTGTGACCACGGTCAGTAAACATGCCGCAAGCATTCCGAATATCTTTATCTTTTTCATTGCAATATTGGTTTTAGAGTGAAACTGATATGCCTACCGAGGCTTTGAAACCGCCTCTCGTCATGCCTCCCTGTTTGAATACTTCTGTTATGTCGCCTTTCGTGCTGACCGGAATACCATATTCCGGAGTAATGAAGAATCCCATATGCTGTACCGGATGATATGAAAAACGCGCTCCAATAGTGACACAGTCCTGGGTATATCCGTTACCCGGATAATTCTTGTCTTTGGCATGGAGCTTCTGAATCATAAATCCTGCCTGCGGTGTAAGTCCGAATCGTTCGGCAAAGCGTAGCTGGTAACCGACACGCACTGCCATCTCATCCATTCGGTAGTCATATGATCCCTGATAGATTTTATCAGTTTTGTTAAACCACTCCACTTCTTTACTTCTTCCTAATCCGAGATTGTAGCTTGCCTCGATATTTACGTTCTCTAAATATCCGCCTATTGTAAAACCTACCGACGGCGATCCCGAGGCAGCAAACGAGACGGCGGCATAGCCGGTCCATTTTTTCACATACTGGATCTTTTCCAGACGCACGGTGTCACGCAAGGTCTCCCCCTGCGTTATGCGGAATTTGTAAGTCTGAGGATAATAGCCGCGTTTTGAGAAATCGAACTGATAGTTAGCCACCGGCATCTGCATTGTCGGCATTAGTTCAATCACCGAGTCTGCCTGCATGATTGTGACTCCGTTCGTCGGTTCGGTTACCAGTTCCAGATATCCGAGATGCGGCACCGGTGCGGTGGCATTGATTGTCTTTGTCTTCCCGGCCTCCACTGTGAAGGCTGTTGTCTGGTCTTCATGGTCGGGGAGTTTTGCAGTCACTACGTACGATCCGGCACGCAGATGCTTGTGTAGCGAACCCACGCCCTGACGGGCATCCTGAAACCATAGCTCCGCACCGTTGTCGACCACTATGTTGACGTCGCCGTATTTCAGATTCTCATCTTCCATCTTTAGGTTGAAGGTAGTCGGTCCTTCAGGTGTCACTGTCACAATATCTTCAAAAAGCAGCGAACCTAATTCGGCTCTTACAAGGTGCGATCCGAGCGGCATGTGCATGTTGACCGGTGATTTGCCCTGCGGTTCACCGTCCACCATGATTGCGGCATCGGCCGCCGATGCAACGAGAGTGACATCCCGTCCTTCGACATCGAGAACCACCGAATAGGTCTTACCGCCTTCGGCCTCCATCCCTTCAAACCACATTACTGTCGGGCGATATTTAGGGTGGGTCACCGTCACCTTCTGTGTCCTCTCAGTCACATAAAGCCAGACCTCGCCGGGAGCTGCCTGCTTACGCCCCAGTATTTGGAACAGTCCCGCGTCAAATCCCAGTACATCATTTGAGAATGGAGTATAGATTTTAATAAGCGCGGCCCGTTTACCGCTGTTTTCGTCTATAAGCTCAGTTCCCTTTAGTCTCGCTGTCAGGTCGTTGTCGAGAACCTTGAAATCTGTTATCTCAAGTTTCTGAGCCAGTGACGGCAGCGAGCAGAATAGAGCCATTAACAAAATTGTTTTTTTGAACGACTTCATTGTCATGCTTTTATCTTTTATAATATTATTTCACTATTATTTTAATTCCGGCAACTATGTAGATGCCTTTTGCGAGGCCGTTGACACAGACGTTTTCTCCGGCCTTGACATCCACCTTTGCCACCGTCACTCCGGTTATCGCTGTGATTGTGACGTAACGGTCGCTCAGGCTGCTGATGCGGATTGTGCCGGGGGCGGGCGAGTCCGCTGTCAGTCCTGTAGTAGATATTTCCGGAAGCTCGATGCCGCTGCCGCCGAACACCGGTATGCGCTTGCGTGACCCGGCCTCCGAAACGTATGCTCCGAACGGGAGTGTTTCGGCCTCATCCGTGAATATGCTTCCGGGGAGTCCGTTTTCCTCACCCATAGTGTTGAGTGAAAGCATTCCGCTCTCATATTTCACAGGCATGAATGTTGCATTGAAAAGCATCGATTCCTTCCAGTTGGTACTCTTTGGAGCGGAATCTTCGGTCCCCAGAGTCACATTTGATGCTCTAAATCCCACTTCTCCCTTGATATTATAATCGTTTACATATCCCGGGTTGTTGGGCATCGAGATGATATATGGCTGACCGGATTCTATCTCGCTTGCCGGCTGCCAGTCCGAGCCGTCGGCGGTATACAGCCAGAATGGCCTTGGTGCATCGTCTGTACCGGGCCATGCGCTGAAAGGAATTATCTCATCACCATTCTCCCGAAGTATTTTTTCAGGTGTGAAGGGCAATGCGATTGTCTCCCAACCGCGACATTTGCCTATTACGGTAGGTTTGTCAAATGTCTTGACGAAATCCACGCTCTTTGCTTCGACCGGATGACAGGCGTTGAAAGGATATCCGGCCTCAAGACTGATGGCTTCGGCCTCTCCCGTGACACCGGTTGCTGCCGGATTGGATATTACCTCGTTGTTGGGGTTTTTCCAGACAACCACGTTGCGGGCGTCTGTCGGAGCGTTATCCCGATCTGCGACCCAAAGCAGGATATTGGGGTTCCCGGCCTCGGTTATACGCCCGTCGGGCATCTTGGAGTCGGCGTTTCCCCACATTACAGTGGTCAGTCGTTTCATCCCTTTCAGCATGCCTTGCGGATACACATTTGAGTATATCGTTTCGATACCCGACCCGGCAAGGATGCCTTCCACACCTGTGCTTTCTACATTAGTGATAGTAGCACGTTTGGCAGTCCGTTCAGGCACCGTCTCAATCTTGTAAGCTGAACTGCCGAGGAACGGGCAACCGGAAGAAAAATTCGGCTCGGCGTAGATTTTGCCAGCAACACCTTCATTGACGCTCGCTGCGAATTCATAGAAGTAAGCCTTTGCACCCTTCTTGCTGCCGGCGGCTGCAAACGAGAAGTCTTCAGCGGGTTCGTCTTCGAAGTCCCAGTATCCGAGCACGTCGGCTGGCAGATTGTCCTTATCAAGACCAGCCATAGCTGCTTTGACATCATCATCTGTCATGGCTTTGCCCCAAACCTGATAGTCGTCAATCACGCCGTCAAACGCATTGATATTTGAAGCTGTGCCACCGATCGAAATCCAGTGTGCGTTGGTGACAGGCCAGCTGCTCGGTTTGAACGGCGGGGTGTCAGTGTTTGATCCGTGTTCTGTAAAGCCTGACTTCCCGAATACTTGTGAGAGATCATCCCAGTTCTTTTCACCTGTAGCGTTCATGAAGTTTGACGCGAGGCAGTAGAGCCAGTTGGTGGCAACCTGCTTAACGCCGTTAAGATAGAATATCGAGCGTACTGAAGTTCCGTCATATTCGAATACGATGGCGAAGTGAGTCCATGTGTCAAGACCAATTTTGGCATCATCATACTGTGTCCAGTAGCGCTGGCCGGAGGCTCCGGGTCCCATGCGCATGCCCCACGCGGTTTCAACCTGATCATATACGAATTTGCCTTCGTTGGTGATACGGCTCCAGAAGAAGTCCCAGTTATTGGCAGGCCATGAACCGGCGCGGTTCTCTACAGTTACAAACGAGCTGATGCCGTCAGGCAGGTTGGTGGGTTTAACCCAGCCGGCTACGGAGAACGACTGGTTGGCCTGAATGCCAAGTTCCTGAATGCTTATGCCGAAGAGCTTTTTGTTGAGAACAAGGCCACGTGAGCTTTCGTAATTCCCGGGGTCAATGGAGGAGTCGCCGAGATGGAGAGTGGTAAGGTTGGGAAGAGTTGCTAAATATTGCATATCTTCCCGAGCGATGTCGCCCACTACTTCAAGGTATTTGTAGCTTTCCAAACTATCGCCCCATGTGCCGAATACCTCAGACAGACGGTGACCGTCCTTTACACCGGCTTTTCTTCCGGTATTGAAAGCGTTGATTGCCATCAAGGCATCATCGCTTCGGAAAACGGAGTCAGATTCTACATGTGCTGTCACATTGACAAAGTCGGATATTCCCAAACTTCCGCCATAAGGCAGAACCTTGTTCAGACTGCCGTCAAGATACACAAATACTGACGATTTTTCAGACATTGTTTCATCTTCGCCGGAAAGGAAACATATGGCGTGTCCGTCATATTTCAATTCCGGTGTCTTATGGAACACCAATTGGAATGTAGCCGGTAAAGAGTTCAGCCGGTTAGCATCTTCTGTAAGTGCGATTGCCGACACCTGCGACATCTGCGGGTCTACTTCCATTGTGTACGGTGTCGCAACCTCCTGCGTTTCGCCGTCGATTGTCAGTGCAACACGCAATGATTCAGACTGCGTGATTGTCAAAAGCCGGTTGCGGAAATCAGGCCTTATCATCGGGGGCGTTTCCCGGTCTTTTGTAATTTCAGCTTCCGAAATTTCTAAAGTGATGTCTGTGATGCAGCCACCATCGCTTGCGAGGGTATTGTTAAGCTGGATGTCAGGCACGCCGTTAGGGTCGAGCTGGTTCCAGGCACTCTTGTAACGCATGCGGTATTTGCCGGGCTTAGCATCAGCGGGAATGGTAAACGAGAAGGGAGTTGTGATATCCCAGTTGTGGATATTATAATAGGTATTCTGTCCTACAAAGCCATCGGTGTTATACCAATATTGTTCGTTGTTTGACGGACACCAGCGGGTGAAAGCAACCAAATCAACGCCGGATTTCAGCTTATACTGATCTGCTGGATCAGCTGTCTCATTGATTTCCATGTAATCGTCAGGGGTAGTGTACAAGAAACCGTCACCATCCCAGTCGATGTAAGCATAAGAGTGTATCCATGAGCCGGCACCTCCGGGAGTGATAGTAACGACAGCACCGGGTTTTGTTGTGAAAGTCTGATCGCTTTTGTCCACGTAGATGTTACGCGTTCCGGAGGTCTGGATGTCGCTGATGGTCACGGCTTCAGAGCCTTGATCATCCGACAATGTCAGAGATGACACATAGCGGTCTTCTCGACTCGTCGTCCCGAGCGAGCTGCAATCGTAGTCGACTATGCCATTCGGAAGTTTGATTTCGTAAGGAACAGTGTTGTAGTTGTAATATCCATTTATATCGGCATTGACTTCTGAGAGATTAAAATGTATGGCACCTACTGGAAAACGGATAATTCCACTCTTGCAAGTTCCCGGATCCCGCTGTGCGAAAAAATATTCTCCATATACCGAATGTGAAACATTGAGGGCGAACTCGGTTACCTTAACATTGTCGGGTTCACGGGTATCTATGATCATATAAGAACCTTTCTCGGGGTCTGTCAGGAAAAACGAACCGTCAAGTACTGAGGGGCAGGACGTATAGATATCATATATCTTATAAACGCCAGGATTTTCTACTGACTCAGAGACCTGAAGATTCCAGGTGTCACCAGGCTTACCGAAAGGAATCCAAAGGAACGGGTCGTATACGTTAGCCGTGCCGATGTTTTTCCAGTGAGTTTCATTGGCTTCTATAACCTCGATAGTGAAGTCGACGATGGTGCCGATATTATTCTGAATAGTGTTTGGTGCGGCGGTCACATCGTCTTTGCCGCCATTAGGATCAAGCGAGCAATATGCGCACTTCACACGTGCCCGGTAAAGGCCGGGCTCCATGCCTTCCGGAATAGCTATCTCGTATGTCTGAGGCCAGGTGGGATACAGCGGGCTTTCCACAGTATTTCCCTTTGAGTCATACCAGGGTGTGCCTGAAACTGAACCTGACTCGCTCCAACCGTTGTGGGCCACGAGGTCACTGCCGGGCAGCGGAACATAGGTTCCCATATCGATCAGGTCGGAGGGCTGGCTGTAATTGAAGCCGTCCTTGCCCCAGTCAACATAGATGTAGGTCTGAAGCAGGTTGCCACCGCCTTCTACCTCGACATTGATGGTCTTGCCGGCTTCCACGCCGAACACTTGGTCGGAGAAATCGTGGTATATGGCATATCTCTTACTGAGATCAGGCGCGTCCGTGCCGCCGGCAGGACCAATTTTCAAAGCTTCGCTGCCTTCTGCACTCAGGTTCACGTAGGAAACCCAGCGAGCTCCTACATTGTTGTCGTTCTGCGAACCGAGAGAGCTGAGGTCGTAGTTTACTTCTACAGGCTCCTTCTCACCGGTAATCTCCAGAGTGAAGTCGGCGATGCAGCCGCCGTCCAGTGCGAGGGTATTGGAGAGCTGGATGTCAGGAATGCCGTTAGGGTCGAGCTGATTCCAGGCCCTCTTGTAGCGCATGCGGTAGGTGCCGGGGTTAGCATTGGCAGGAATGGTAAACGAGAACGGAGTTGTAATATCCCAGTTGTGGATGTTGTTGCCGGTATTTTGGCCGACATAACCATTGGTGTCATACCAATATTGCTCGTTGTTTGACGGGCACCAGCGGGTGAAAGCCACCAGATCGACACCTGCTTTCAGCTTGTACTGGTTGGCAGGTTCGGCAGACTCGTTGATTTCCAGGTAATCGGCGGGAGTAGTGTACGAGAAACCGTCACCTGCCCAGTCGATATATGCATACGAATGCGTCCATGTGCCGATGCCTCCGGGAGTGATAGTAACGACAGCACCGGGTTTTGTTGTGAAAGTATGGTCGCTTTTGTCCACGTAGATTTCATGTGTCCCCGAAGTCTGTATATCGCTGATGGTCACGGATTCAGAACCTTGATTATCCGACAATGTCAGAGATGACACATAACGGTCACTCCGATCCGTCGTTCCGAGCGAGCTGCAGTCGTAGTTGACCGCGCTCGCCCAAAAGGCTACGCCGGCTACTGCAACCGCTGCTGTCGGGAAGAATAGGTATTTCTTCATAATTATTGTTATTTCAACATTATTTTAATTCCGGCAACTATGTAGATGCCTTTTGCGAGGCCGTCGACACAGACGCTTTCTCCGGCCTTGACTTCCACCTTTGCCACTGTCACCCCGGTTATAGCTGTGATTGTGACGGAGCGGTCGCTAAGGCTGCTTATGCGGATTGTGCCGGAGGCGGGCGAGTCCACAGTCAACCCCGTTGTCGAGACTGCGGGAAGCTCGATCCCGCTGCCGCCGAACACCGGTACATGTTTGATTGAACCGGCACCCGAAACGTATGCGCCGAACGGGAGTGTTTCGGCTTCGTCAGTGAATATGCTGCCCGGAACGCCGTTTCCTTCACCTTGGGTGTTGAGCGAAAGCATTCCGTCCTCATAATCAATCGGCATGAATGTTGCGTTGAAAAGCATCGACTCCTTCCACTTTGTTGTCCGTGGTGCGCTGTCGTCAGTTCCCAATTTCACATTGGATGCCATAAATCCAACTTCTCCCATGATATTATAATCATAGATGTATTCCGGGTTGTTGGGCATCGAGATGATATAGGGCTGACCGGCCTCTATCCAACTTGCCGGCTGCCAGTCCGAACCGTCGGCTGTATACAGCCAGAACGGCCGAGGTGCATCATCCTCTCCGGGCCATACACTGAAAGGAATTATTTCTTTACCATCCTCCCGAAGTATTTTTTCGGGAGTGAAAGGCAAAGCAATTGTCTCCCAGCCCTGACATTCACCTATTACGGTAGGCTGGTCAAATTTCTTGATGAGTTCCACGCCTTTTGCTTCAACCGAATAATAAGCATTGAAAGGATACCCGGCTCTGAGAGTAATGGCTTCGGCCTCTCCCGTGATATCGGTGGCCGTCGGATCAGATAACACCTCGCTATTCGGATTATTCGATACAACTACGTTGCGGGCATCCGAGGGAGCGTTATCCCGGTCAGCGACCCAAAGCAGAATGTTGGGGTTTCCTGCCTCTGAGATACGTCCTTCAGGCATCTTGGTGTTAGTGACTCCCCACATTACTGTGGTCAGCCGGTCCATCCCTTTAAGCATGCCTTGCGGGCAAATACGTGAGAATATCGCTTCGATACCGGAATTTGCCAGGACGCCCTCGTAATTTCCGGATTCGAAGGAGTTAGTATCAAAATGGAGCGTGGTGAGCTCAGGAAGAGTCGCTAAAAACTGCAGATCTTCCCGAGCGACATCACCTACCACTTCAAGGTACTTGTAACTTTCTATGTCGTCACCCCATGAGCCGAATACTTCCGACAGACGGCGATCGTCCATTACACCGGCTTTACTTCCGGTATTGAAAGCGTTGATTACAATCAAGGCATCATCGCTGCGGAATGCATAATCCGATTCGACATGAGCTGTCGCAAAGCCGAAACCGGGTATTTCAAATCGTGAAAATAGTGATCCGATTCCTCTTTCTTCCTCGTCGAAGTAGAGCCAGACTTCGGCATTTTCCGGTGCAGGCTCATCATCTTCATCAATGAGGGCATACACTGTATGTCCGTCCGATTCCATCAATGGAGTTGAATGGAACTGTAAGGTAAATGTCTGTGGTAATGAGTGCAGCCGGTCAGCATCGTCAGTAAGGGCGATTGCCGATAGCCGTGACATCAGCATTGTTACTTCCATAGTGTACGGGGTAGCTACTACCTGTGTTTCGCCGTCGATTGTCAGAGCAACTCGAAGCGATTCGGACTGCGTGATTGACAGAAGCCTGTTGCGGAAATCCGGCGTTATCGTCGGGGATGTTTCCCGGTGTTCTGAAATTATGAATTCCGCAACAGGTGAATCGAAATAATTATCAAGTGTCGAATATGCCCTGACAGTTCCGGAGTCCGGTAATTCTATAGGCTCATAGTAGATTGCCGAATTGAGGTTAGGCACAGAACCATCCGTAGTATAACGAGTCATACAATCGCTCACCGCAGGAACAATCACAAGCCTCTTCTCATTATCCAGTACAAATGAAGGAGCCGGCAATGTGTGTTCCGCTCTCCTGTATTCGTAGCTTGTAACCGGCGAGTCATACATCCCCTCTTGGCTTGCGTATGCCTTGACTGTGCAGTCGCTCTCCGGCAGGAACGGAGCGGTATAGACTGTGCTTTCCGCATTCGGTTCGCTCCCGTCGAGAGTGTATCTGATTATTGCGTTTTCTGTGGCGCAAGTTATCCGGATTTTCTTGTTCACGAATGATATTACGGGAGCTTCGCTCACAAATGTCGTAACATCATAGCTTGCCACCGGAGAATCCAAGTACTCGGCATGTGTTGCATATGCCCTAACCGTGCAGTTGCGTGTCAGGGTAATAGGGCCGGTATATATAGCGGAAGTATCATTGGGCATAGAGCCGTCCATTGTGTACCGTATCTCATCACCTTCCATAGGTGTGGTGATAACCAATTTCTCTTCTCCGTTGAGAGAAAATGATGGTGCAGCCAGTGTATGTTCTCCACGCTTGAACTCATAGCTTGCAACCGGGGAGTCGTACATCCCTTCCTTGCTTGCGTACGCCTTAACCGTACAGTCTTCAATGGGAAGGAAAGGCTCTGTGTAGACCGTGCTTTCTTCATTCGGTTCGTTTCCGTCAAGGGTGTATCGGATCACCGCGCCTTCAGCCGAGCAGGTAATCTTGATCTTCTTGTTCTCGAAAGTAATTGCAGGTGCCTCGCTTGCGAATGTATTAACCTCATAGTTCGAAACCGGTGAGTCTAAGTATTCGGCATGTGTTACATATGCCTTTACTGTGCAGTTCCGGGTCAGAGTAATTGGTCCGTTATATAATATTGAACTTATATTGGGGACTGTACCATCCAATGTATAACGGATTTCACCACCTTCTATAGGTGAGGTAATTTCCAATTTTCCTTCTCCGTTGAGTGCGAATGAAGGCGCAACCAGAGTATGCTCTGCACGGCTGAACTCATAGCTTCTCACCGGTGTGTCAGTCATTCCTTCTTTGCTTGCGTACGCCTTAACCGTGCAGTCGCTTTCAGGCAGGAATGGTCCTGTATATACCATGCTTTCAGTATTTGGTTCGCTTCCATCAAGTGTGTATCGAATTACCGAATTCTCAATTAAACATGTAATCTTGATTTTTTTGTTCTCGAAAGCGATTACAGGAATCTGGTCTTCAACCGTTTTAACTTCATAACTTGCTATCGGTGAGTCAAAATAGTTGATATGAGATGTATAAGCCTTTACAGTAACATTAGGCGTAATAACCATCGGGCCAGTGTATACGAGAGAACTCTCATTGGGATCCGTACCATCCAGCGTGTACCTGGTCACACCTCCCCTTACTGGTGGTGAAATTACCAACTTCCCTTCAAAGTTAAAAGAGAATGTCGGAGCCGGCAGAGTATGCTCGGCCTGTCGGTATACATATATGCTGACAGGAGAATCTGTCAGTCCTTCTTTGCTTGCATAAGCTTTGATTCGGCAGTTTTCCTCAGGCAGGAAAGGTGTGGTGTAGATATCGCTTTCTGCTGTTGGTTCCGTGAAGTCGAGGGTATATCTTATTATGGCATCCGGTGTACCACTTGTAATCTTAACCATCTTATTTTCGAAAGTATATACCGGCACTAAAGCATGATATGCTGTTACTTGATAACTGACAATCGGCGAGTCCTCCATTCCCTCTTTGTAGGCTATTGCTTTTACAAGGAGGTTGCTGCCAACATATACAGGATTGTTATAAATGGGGCTGGCTTTAGTTGGGTCAGACCCGTCAAGAGTATAATGAATGGTGCTTCCGGGTGTCTCACACAATATCATCACATGTGTGTCATCATACATTCCCATTCGAGGCCATGCCACCATATTCTTTGCGAGCGATCCGTCCGGGTTCGGTGTCCCCGGTTCTCCTGGACTACTCGGGTCGTAGTTATAGGTAAAGTTTGCTGTCAGTGTCACATGTCGGTTAGGCATCGTGAGATAAAACTCCGAATTTTCCGATACCACCTCACCATCTTCGTTTGTCCAGTTTACAAATGTGTAGTACTGGTTGATGGATAGAGATATATGTTGAAATGTTCCATCGAGATAAGTACCGGCACCATATAGTGTTGCGGCTTCCGGCATATTTGAGAGTAATGTCAGTCGACGATAGAAATGTTGTTCTCCCGGTTCAGCAGGACTCGACGGATCATATTCGAAGTTCGCCACCAACGTGTGGTCGCCATTAGGCACTTTATAATTCAAGGTTGTTGACGTACCAATGACTTCGCTGTCCCTTGTCCAGTTTACAAATCGATAGTTGGTATTTGGGTAAACATAGAAATTATAACTGGTTCCGACGTTATAAATGCCATCATAATTACTTGAAAAATAGCCGCCGTCAGCCGGGTTCACAGCAAAACTTATCTGTGCTTCATCTTTGAAAACAGGTGTCGAAGGCTCGGTCGGGTTCGACGGGTCATAGATAAAGTGAGCAGTGACAGTTATATCCTTTGACGGCATAGTGTAACTGAAGAAAGTTGAAGTCGACAACAGATTGCCTTCCTCGTCTTTCCATCCAACGAAACGATAACCGGTATTCGGAGTAACTCTCAGGTATATACTGCTCCCGAAAGCGTATGTTCCGCTTTGCGTTAGGTTATAACCTCCGTCTTGCGGTACGCAGCGAGTGGTCAGTGTGAAATTGACCCCCGGCTCCGGTGGATTCACCGGATTATAGTCATCAGCTTTCGCTGTTACGCTCCATAATAGGAGCGCGAACAGCGAAAGCATTGTTTTGAGTAACCTCATATTGTATGGGGGTTAATTATATTTACTTGACAATTGTCTTAACGATCTTACCGTTAACTTTCACAATATAGATTCCGGCAGTAGCGGGTATCTCGGTCAATCCGATTTCGGCTTTGACGTTGGCAACTGATGTACCGTCCGTAGCATAAACAGTTATGTTGGATCCTTCCGGTGCATTCACCTCAATATATCCTCTATAGCCTGATACTTTCACAACGGTAGCGTCCACATTTTCGATAACTGTGGTAGGAGCAAAACGGATAGTGAATCGAGTGTTGTCAATTCCGGCTTTGTTTGCTGTGAAGAAATAATCTCCCGAAGTCAGGTCATGCTCGATGCCGGTGACAGCATCATAAATCCAGGCCTTGCGGTCAGCACGGCGTGCAGAAATGGTATATCTTTCGCCGGAAACAGGAAGATATACGCCGAGTGCTACATTGCCATCGGCATACGGACGCTCGTTAATAGCCATCGGGTGTTGTTTCTCGCCGAGAGAGTATATCTGGGCAACACTGTTGTCAAGACTCATAAACTTGGATGCATCGCAGTTTGTCTCGTAAGCCTCATTTGCATTTTCATTAATAACTATACGTGTGTAATCGTCAGCTTCCTCTTCGTCGGCACTGAACAGTTCCAGATTAAGCTTGTGTCGGTTTGAATCGACTGTCGTAAGCCGTGGTGCGCTTCGGTCGATGACTGTGCTTATTCGACGCCCGGTAAGCGGCATTACCGTGGTGAGATCCGGACTACTTTTCTGAACAAAGAAGGGTTGCATAGGACGGAGAACAAATGTATCATCGCCACGGTCACCATCATTCAGCGAATAAGCTCGATAAGTACTTCCGGTCCAAACGGTAATCGGAGCCTGCATACCTATATAATATATATCGTAGTAAGAAGGATATGGATTGGCAACAAAGTTCCAACCGGCATTTTCAGCTGTCTCGCATGCGTTGTCATCAAGAGGAATTGTCACCTCGTTTGAACCGAAGAATTTTTCATGTTCTGCGGTACTTGCTGCAGGCATGTTTAGCCAACCAGGCACACGAGCTTGAATTATATACCCTTGACCTCTCTTGAGCGTACCGTCAGCCGGAACATTTACCCAGTTGCCCGAAGTGCTGTTTTCACTTGCCCTGCGTGCTCCGTCATAATACCGTATTACCCATGAATCCGTAGCAGGATAGGTGATTTCACTCATCTTTACGTCAGTAACAGGAGCGAAGAAGAACCATTTATTAGCTTCGCTTACTTGGAAACGAGCCTCAAGCTTATTTGTAGTGACATTATTGCTTTTACTTATGTATGATGTTGGCGAAGATTGAGAATTATTATAAGTAAACTCATTAAAACTCTGTACCGCCAGAGAGTCTAAAATAATTGTACTTCCGGTCATCATTTCAACTGAAGGTGTTTCCCTCATGACATGGTTCTCGTCTAAGGTAAGCTTACCCCCAATCGCCCAATAATCGTTTATAGAAGCTTCTTCAGAAGCTCGTATTGTTTTAAAGTTATACCAATAGTCATCTTCCTTATATGATTCCAACGCGAAATCAGGTACAAAGAGTTCTACTTGTTCCTTATCTACTCCGTCAAATGGGTCTGATATAATCTCGGGAGGAGTTGCGCAAGGAATTACGACTTTCCTCAATGAATTACAATTATTAAAATCATTCAACATATACAACCAATTAGTAGGAAGTTTTACTTCAGTTAGCTTTCCACAACCGTACGCTATACAACCTCCATAGGCATTGACTGATGCTGGAATAATGAGTTTCTCGATAGGCGTATATGCAAACGCATATGAACCAATATTCGTTAAGTTCACAGGAAGCTCAAGATTATTAATACCAGCGGCATTAAGGGCGAAATCACCGATTTTTGTTAAGCTCTCAGGAAGCTTAATATTCTTAATACCAATGCAGCCTTGAAATGCGGCAGTCTCTATAGCTGTAGATTTTGATGGTATGTTAATTTCCTCCAGTGAGTTACATGAATTACAAATAAAAGCTGGGACGGTAGTCAACCTCTCAGATAAGTGAAGTTTACGAAGAGAATCGCAATCAAAAAATAAATCACATCTTTCAATAGTTTCGTATCCTGTATCAAAACTATAATTCCCAATTTCGGAAACATTATCAGGCATTATAAATTCTGTTAGTTCAGTGTTTTGAAAAGCAGAATAACCTATATTCGAAAGTTTTGAATTATTATCAAATGTAATATATTTTAAAGGAGTATCAGCCCATGCTTCATTTCCGATACATTCTACAGATGCTGGAATAGTTATTTGATAGAAATTAGGAGCTTTATAAAAAGC
>CAZAZA010000013.1:957-49199 GCA_964489495.1 uncultured Bacteroides sp. | reverse complement strand
CGCCATCGGTATTCCCGAAGAAGAGCTCCGAAAGGCTGCCAAGAGCGCTGTCTGCAAGATCAACATCGACTCCGACAGACGTCTTGCCATGACCGCCAGCGTACGCGAGATCTTCGCCCTCAAGCCCGGCGAATTTGACCCGCGCAAATACCTCGGCCCGGCACGTGACGAAATGGAGCGTCTCTACATCCACAAGATCACCAACGTGCTCGGTAGCGACGGCAAGGCTTAATAGCCCTTGTCCACCAACCCTATTACTGACACCGCACAGCCTGTGCGGTGTCTTTTTTCTATAAGGCGGTTCGAAAAAAACCGTATGTTCACGCGTATTTTTTATAAAAAAGCTTTTCGATTGACAAAAAAGCGTTAACTTTGTATCGATATATTTCTCGGCATAAGAGCCGGCGCAATTAGACAAAATATCACCTTAAAACTAAATATTTACCTTAAAAAGACCAATCTCTCAGCATGAATTTAAGATTCAAGACCACAGCAGCGGTGATGACAGCAGTCGCGTTGTCAGCACTGCCCGTCTATGCCGGGACAGAAGCAATGGAGTCAGTGTCACCTCAAGCCTCGACACCGGCCGCCAAATGCACCGGAACCGTGACAGACAACACCGGCGAACCGATGATTGGGGCGACCGTCAGAGTCGATGGCACCAACCTCGGGAGTGCCACTGATATCGACGGGTGCTTCTCCATCCCCAATGTCAAGCATGGAGCGACACTCATCATAAGTTATGTAGGCTACAATCCGCAGAAGGTAAAGTGGGAGGGGCAGCCTCTGAAAATCACAATGACTGAGGATGCGACAGCTCTTGACGAGGTGGTTGTGACCGCCATGGGTATCAAGCGCAAGGAATCATCGCTGACTTATGCCACACAGGAAATCAAAGGAGACGAACTGATGAAGGTGCAGGATGCCAACTTCGTCAATTCGCTCAACGGCAAGGTGTCGGGCGTGACAATCACCCAAAGTGCCGGCGGTGCGGGCGGCAAGTCAAAGATCCTGCTCCGAGGCAACAGATCGGTAATGGGTAACAACGACCCGCTTGTAGTAATCGACGGTATTCCGATGAGCGGTTCGGCCAATGGCGGCGGCTTTGACGACGGCTCAGGTCTTGACTACATGTCGAAGTCTGAGAATGGCGACGTCCTGTCCCTGATCAATCCCGACGACATCGAAAGCATCAACGTGCTGAAGGGTGCCAACGCAGCCGCCCTTTACGGATCGGCCGCGGCTAACGGTGTCCTCATGATCACCACCAAGCGAGGCAAGGAAGGCAACATAGGCGTGACGCTCAACTCCAATGTCACCTTCGAACGTCCGCTGTCAACACCCGACATCCAGCGTGTGTATGGCTCGCGCGTAAGCGTGTTCCAGGACCAGACAGGTCAGACCCGCTATGACATGCCGCTCGGGGCGTGGGGAACGAAAATCGGCGAATATACCGACAAACAGCTGGCCTATCCGCTGGCACGCCTGCGCAACTATGCTTCCGACGACGTGAATGATTTCTTCCGCACCGGCACTACCTGGAACAACTCCATAGCCATTCAGGGTGGAACGGAGAAAGTGAAGTCATATTTCTCATTTGCCAACGCCAACTCCAGCGGCATGATGCCTGGCAACTCCTATAACCGCAACACATTCTCATTCCGTCAGAATTATGACCTGTTCGACAGCAAGCTTAAAGCAAGCGTGTCGATCAACTATGTATACGCCACATCCATCAACCGACCCGGCGGCGGTACCGATGTCAACCCCCTGTATGACCTTTACAGAATGCCGGGCAACATCGATTTCGACTACTACCGCGACAACTATTACAACCCGGAAGGCACATGGATGTCGAATAATGAGTCATATTGGGATAAAGACGGCTCCATAAAGGAAAAGACAATTGAGCTGAAAGGTCCGTCGCAAATATGGGCATTCCCCACAGGCGGCAACAACAACCCCTACTGGCTTACCAAGATGAACCGCCGCAAGTTCAGCCAAAGCCGTGTATATGGTTCGGGCACACTCTCCTACGAGGTCATCCCCGGCCTGATACTTCAGGGACGCCTCAATGTCGATCACGGCACCTCTAAATCGGAAAACAAAGTGTATGCCACCACATGGTATCCCACCTTTATGCACGATTACGGACTGTATGACCGCTCCAATGTCAGCACATTCGACTGGTATGTCGATGCCATGGTATCCTACAACAAGACGTTCAACGAAACCTATTCCGTATCGGCATCGACCGGCTGGGTAGGGCATACGACCAAAACCAATACCGAGGGACAATATGTGAAAGCATCATATTATCCGACTCTGAGTTCCAACGAACTTCCGACGCTGGTCAACTACTTCCATCCCGACGCTTACTGGTGGACTATGGGCAACGGTATGTCATACGGAAAATCCAAAGACTGGAACCAGGGATGGTTTATCACCGGTCAATTCGGATTTAAGGACATGGTATATCTCGAAGGCAGTTACCGTCTCGACTGGTATCGTGCATTCCGCCAGTTCTCCGACCGAGGCACTCCCGACCACTACGGCTATTGGTCACTTGGAGCCAATACATTGGTGCACAGCTACCTCACCCTTCCCGAGGTTATCAACCACCTTAAGATCCGCGCCTCCTATTCGGAAGTAGGTAACTCTATACCTAACGAGGTGTATGCCTCCGCTACCCGCAACCTGGTCAACGGTGCATTGGCGCCTCTGAAATACGGTTATTTCGACAACCCGCTGCCTGAAAAGCAGAAGTCATTTGAGATCGGCTACGACATATCGCTCTTCCGCAACAGTCTCAACTGGGATCTTACCTACTATCACACCAACTTGACCAACAGCTACTTCCTGGCTGCCACCACCGGCGGAAAGCCTAAACCTGTCAACACCGGTTCAATCCGCAACCAAGGTGTCGAGACAACAATCAGCTACAATATTCTCACATCGCGCGATTTTATGTGGCGCACAGGCCTCAATCTTGCTTACAACGACAACAAGATTGTCAAGACTTTCAAGGATGAGAGCGGCAATCCGGCAAAGATGGAACAGCTCATCGCCCACGGATCGATTGCCGTACGCTACGAAGAAGGAGCAAGCTATGGCGACATGTACGGCCTTGACTTCCGCCGCAATCAGGACGGAAGCATATATATTGACCCGTCGCTCGGCATACCTATCAAGGACACCTCTTCGTTCATCTACCTCGGCAACATGAACTCAAAATGGAACCTCGGATGGAGCAACACCTTACGCTGGAAAGACCTGTCGCTTTATTTCCTCATCAGCGGACGCATCGGAGGCAAATTCATATCGCTGACCGAAGCTTATCTTGACCATGCCGGCACCTCGCAGCGCACGGCCGACGCTCGCCTGAACGCAGAGAAAAACGACATCTACTGGACAGCCGCCGATGGCACACGTAAGCCGGGTATGTATGTCGATGGCG
The DNA here is from genome assembly GCA_964489495.1 of uncultured Bacteroides sp. Taxonomy (GTDB): domain Bacteria; phylum Bacteroidota; class Bacteroidia; order Bacteroidales; family Muribaculaceae; genus Paramuribaculum. Next base: position 45,742 of record CAZAZA010000013.1, on the reverse strand, counting down.
CAATCGTACCGATCAAGGAATACTACGAGATGGTAGGCGGTCAGGTTATGCCGTCAGAGTATATTTACGATGCCACCAATTTCCGACTGGGCGAAGTGTCGATCAGCTATACGATGCGCAACCTCTTCAGAGGAACGCTCAAGAGCGTCACCCTGTCGGCCGTCGGTCGCAACCTCTTCTTCATTTACAAGGATTCACCTTCTGATCCCGACATAGCCCTCTCGACAATGAACGGTCTCGGAGCCTTCGACATCTTCAACATGCCGTCGGCCCGCAGCCTCGGCATCAATCTCAAGATCGAGTTCTAATATAATTCACCGACTATTACACATACGCAATATGAAATTCAATTATATGAAATATATTCTGGCAGTCCTGCCTTTGGTCACACTGCCAGCGTGCATGGATTTCGACTCACCCGGCGACGAGTTTGACGAAAACAAAGAGAAGGTCGATGCCGTCGTTTACGTAGGCGACGCCGACTCGCTCGACTACACTGTCCAGCCCACTGAAGAAAAAGTAGCCGAAGCAATCGAGCTCCTCAAGGACAACTTCGACCAGTTCTATTCCTCACAGCTCTACCTGCTTGGAGGAAAGAACGGCGAGATGCCGGCTGAGCACCAGTATCAGTATGTATTCAGCCTCACCACTGACAACTTCGCCGGCTACACCACCTGCACCCAGAACTGGGGAGGCAAAATGGCCAGCACATATTCCTACAACCGTGACTTCTGGGAAGGACCTTATGGAGGCTTCCTTGACATAAAAAGCCTGCTCGGTAACCTGCTAAACCGCGACGAGTCGAACAACGTAGTGGAAATGAAAGCCATTGCACTTCTCATATTCGACTGTGCGGCCGCCAACATGGTCGATCTCTATGGCTCTATACCCTACGTTGACCACAAATCCAACAAGGAGTCCAACCCCTTCACCTTCAACCGAGGCATCGATATCTACTATTCGATCATGAAGAACCTCGATGACATTGTTGCCGTACTTGACCACTATCCCGAGCGTCCCCAATGGTACAAAGACATGCTGCAGCCGGTGCTTGAATACAATGACGCCATCTCGATGGACAAACAGTTTGAGTCATGGCGCCGCTATGCCAATTCACTCAAACTACGTTTGGCCATACACCTTTCGGATGTAGTACCCGAAGATGCCCGCAAATGGGCTGAGGAGGCTGTGAGCAGCGGTGTGATCGAAACCAAGGAGGGACAGATGGTGCTCTGTAAGCTCACCGACTGCTGGAACCAGCATCCCATCTACAAAATCCAGGAAGCCTGGAGTGACATACGCGTTAATGCATCGTTTATTGCCGTAGTTTCTCAGATGCAGCACCCCTACATCAACTATCTGTTCGCCCCCAACGAGTATGACCTTGTCAACGAGACAACCGGTTCTGTTGTCCCTGCCGGCACTCAGATTATCGGCTTGCGTTCGGGCCTTGAGATGCGCAACGGTCAGCAGTATGCCGTCAACCCCCGCGTGGCCTTCTCAAAATTCGCCGGCACAAACGGCGTTCAGGATGCCATGTACATGCCTTGTTACGCTATGAAATGGGCCGAGGTCGATTTCCTTCGCGCCGAGGGCGCCCTGCGTGGCTGGGACATGGGCGGTACAGCCCAGTTCTTCTATGAACGCGGCATCCGTAACGGCGACTGCAGCGACGTGTTTGTCGAGACAACAGGCAACTACGACAGATATATCGACGACTACATGAATGTTACAGCTGCCGTTCCTTATCATTATGCCGATCCTATGGACGGCAACGACATCGACGGCACCATCACAATAGGTGTCAAATGGAACGACGGTGACTCCAGAGAGACAAAGCTCGAAAAAATCATAACCCAGAAATATCTCGCGATATTCCCCAATAGCTATGAGGCCTGGACCGATCTGCGCCGTACAGGCTTTCCGAAGATATTCCCGGTGCTCAACCCGCAGCTCGGCGACGGTTCGCTTAAATACGGCGAAATCATCAGACGCATGCCGCTGCCTTGGGGCGACATCCAGGCCGGTCTGGACGACATCCAGAATTCGGGCCTCGACGCACTCGGCGGTGAGAACCTCATGTCGACCCGCGTGTTCTGGGATATCCCCGACTCCAGCCTATAATCTGAAACCTAAAACCATCATTTAACATTATCTACATTATCTCATGAAGAAACTACCACTTATTCCGCTGTGTGCGGCTGTCGCCTTAGGCGCCAATGCACAGTATCTTCAGAAGGGTGATATTGAGACTGGCACTTCCGCCGACTTTTACAAATATGTAAAAGACTGGGGTGACAAGCAGAAAATCACCGACGACGACAATTTCTATATTGCCCGTCAGAAGCCTCGTGCCCGCTTCACCAACAAAGCCACCCAGGTGAAGACCGACTACGTTAACGGCGAACGCCGCATACAAATGTGGGTGCCCGTGAACGCTAAGGATGCCAACGGATGGCCCAGAAGCGCAATGCCGAGCGGACGTTTCGAGTCGGAGTGTTTCACTATGTGGAGCTATATCGACAACTACAGCGACTGGTCGGCTTCGATTGCTCAGCTTTACGGCGGATGGGCCGACGTGGCACATAAGAACGGCGTGGCTGTGGCCGGCATGCTCTGGGGCGACAACCCGGCTCTGTCTCAGGAGCAGCAGGTGACTTTTAAGGGATATTCGGAAATGGATCCCATGATGGCCGCCAAAGTGCTCCGTTACTTCGGCAACGACGGTCTTACCTATAACTCGGAGTTCAGCACCACTTCGCGAGGCACCTATACCTCCGCCATGAACAGAACTCTCATGGGCACAGTGCACGAGAACCTCATGTCAAATCTTACCGACCTCTACAACGAGCTTCCTAATGTCGACGGATACACGCTCCGCGAGAATGTATGGTATGACGGCACACAGTATTCGTCAGGTTCTATCAGGTTTGACGGCGGTCTTTCCACATCCAATGCCGACGGCTGGTACAGCCCCGAAGGAAAGTATCGCTCATCACTGTTCTTCAACTACAACTGGAACAGCTATAACCTGCAGACCAACGACGCCCTCGCCTCGCGCGGCGACGTGACCAGGCTCTATGCCGGCATCAACATGCAGGGCGGTTCTGCCAAAGCCAGCAGCTGGAGAAACTTTGACAACAGCCGTATCGGTCTCGGACTGTGGGGCGCTCACGACTATAACTATTTCTGGAATGCCCGAGGCGACATGGGCGGTGCTCCCGAAACTATCCAGCAGTGCTATCAGCTTACCCTCGAGAACTATTTCACCGGCTCGTCGTTCAACCCCTTGAATCCGCCGCAAGATGTAGCCAGCTATTCACACGCCAAATACAATCATCCTGACTTCCACGGCCTGTCACGCTACCGCTCGGCAGCGTCGGCCATGAGCTGGGATCTCGGCGTACAGCCGTTCATCACCAACTTCAACGTCGGCAACGGACGGTTCTTCAACTACGAGGGACAGCGTATGAATGACATCGAATGGTATAACATCGGAGTACAGGACTACATGCCTACATGGCGTTGGTGGTGGGCTACTTCTTTTGTCGGCAAGACTCCTGCTACCGGCATGACTGCAGCCTTCGACTGGAGTGACGCCTACATGGGTGGCTCTTGCCTCAAGATCAGCGGTTCGACTGCTTCCAAACAGTACCTCCACCTGCTCAAGACCAAGTATGCCCTCAAGGATGGTGATGTCATCACACTTCGCTACAAACTGCTGAAGGGCTCAGCTGACGCTTACCTGTCGCTGAGTGCTGAGGGTGCCGAGACAACCGAACTCGCCACTCCGTTCATCACAGATGCTACACGTCCTAACAGCGACGACTGGCAGACTGTCACCCTCACTGTCGGCACCGACGTGCAGCTGTCTGGCAAGACGCTCGCTATGGTGGCTCTGCGATTCGACAACGCCTCCGGCGTTCAGGTTCGCCTGGGTGAGTTCTCAGTAAAGCGCGGATCTTACCCGGCTCCTACAGCACCCGAAGTAACCCGTGCCGAGATCATACGCAACCACTATAAAGGCATCGACATCAAGATGGTGTTCAACGTGCCCAACAAAGTCGAAGACCTTGTCAACGGCCGTCCTTGCTACAACGACGAAGTAAATAATGCCTTCTACAAAATCTACACTCAGGAAGAAAACGGCGAGCCCGTTCTCTATGGTATAACCACCACGTGGGCAGCAATGCTCTATTCCGTTCCCTGCTCGTCGTCGAAAATCCGTGTCGGTCTCTCTGCCGTCAACTTCGACTATTCTCAGGAGTCAGAAATCGTCTGGGGTAAAGAGTGGCTCACCACTCCGGCCGAGCGTATCTATTCTGACGAAATCAGTATCAACAAAGAAGTGATCACTCCCGATGAGCCTTTCACGCTCTCGACAGTTGACCCTCTGCGCACATTCATCTGGGAGATTTACGACAACACAGGCAAAAAGATGGCTGAGAGCGGTGAATCAGTAAGCAGCTGGACATGCGAAGGCCTTCCCGCTGCCGGCTATTATGACCTGAAGATCATCGGCCCCAACAACAGCGATAAATCGTCTAACGCTTCGATAACCCTCAGCAACAAGATCAGCGTTACAGCCAGCTCAGCAGGACGCCTGCCCGAAATCCTTTCTATCACGGCCAACGGAAGCAAGGATGGTATCGAGATCGAACCCACCAAGTCGGTGAAATTCGAATACACCGGCCGTGAGGCAAACGGCGCTTCGTCGCGCGGTCTCTATCTGGGCGGTTATGAATTCGGAGTCGTAGCCAACGACCTTGGCCTTACCGGTGTGGAATCGTTCTCCGTAACCGGATGGATCAAGATGCTTTCGCTTCCCGAAGGCACATCCAAATTCTTTGACATACGCGCCTCAGAAGCAGGATGGACAGCCGGCGAGGCCGGATGGCAGTCTTCCGAGATAAAAGCCGACGGCTCGATTGCTTGGATTCGCAACGGTTTCGGCATCAATGCTGCCGGTACAGGCGGTGCCAGCATAACGGTTGAAGCTAAAGATCTCCCCACCAACACCTTCTTCCAGGTAGGTAAGTGGACACACTTCGCATTTGTATATACCCTTTCAGGTAATTCGTTCAAGCGCGATCTCTACATTGACGGCAAACTCATCAACACGACGACTTCTGACAAGAACACCGTGTTCAACGCAGCTGAAGGCCGTACGGCTCAATGGTGGACGGATTACAAAGTTCGCAACCGCCTTTCGATTGGCGGTGGCCGCTCGGCCAACGTTTCCGACGAAATCGGTGGCAAACGCTTCGAGGGAGTATTGGATGACTTCTCCGTATGGAACAAGCCTATGACAGCCGAAGAGGTGAAAGCCTCTATGGATGGTCTTGACAAGGACAATCTGCCCTCGGGCGTTCTCTCATTCTGGGACTTCGAGACAGTTGCTGAAACCGTGGGCGTGCTTCCCGCAGCCGGCGGTTCAAAAGCAGTCGATGCTTACTACTACAACATCACGGGAACCGACACCAGCGGACAAGGCTATCCTGTCAACACAGAGCACAGCTACACAGCCGGATGTCCATTCCTCCAGAGCGATGCATTCCCGATTGAGACTGTAGCCGACTTCCAGATCAACGGTGCCAAAGTGACCGAAGCTTCCGGTAACGACACAGCGGGTAGCGCTACAGCAACCTATGACAACAAGGGTGTGTTCAGCGGCAAGCTGACACTTTCAAACGAGCTCGGCTCACACACAGTGACTCTGCCTGTTGTCAATGTCAAGGATCTCAATGCAATCGAGGGTGTCGGAGCCGACAGCGACAATATCAAGACTTATGTTGTCGATGAAATGCTGTTCATCATGGCTGACATCGACGGTGAGTACCAGATTGCAGCATTCAACATGAACGGAGTGCAGATGACCGAACGCTCGATGTTTATCGAAGCCGGATCAACTGCTACCGTCACCTTCGGCGTTCCCGCCGGCGTATATCTCATACAGATTATGAGAGACGGCAAAGCCGTAGGCGCATTCAAGGTGCTTAAGAAATAAAATCAATCCTGTCAACGCAAAGATGCCGCAGGCGGAAACCCCGTCTGCGGCATCTCTGCGTTAATTGAAGCAGACGACAACGATTATATCGTCAGAAATGAGTAACTTTGCAGGTTGAAGACTAATAATAAAGAAATGGAAAATTGGTTTGAATGCAAAGTCCGTTACGACAAGATGATGGAGAACGGAATGATAAAGAAGGTCAACGAGTCGTTTCTGGTGGACGCTCTTTCGTTTACCGAGGCCGAGACACGTATCACCGAGGAGCGCACCCCGTTCATATCGGGCGAGTTCTCGATTTCGGCCGTTAAACGCACAAAGATTTCCGAGATATTCTGGGATGACACAGCCGACAAGTGGTATCTTGTCAAAGTGGCCTTCATCACCATCGACGAAAAAACCGCAGCCGAGAAACGCTCGGTTTCGCAGATACTCGTGGCCGGAAGCGACTTCAAGAACGCTTTCGACAACTTCATGGAAGGCATGAAGGGTACAATGGGTGATTTCGAGATTGTATCAATCTCCGAAACCCTATATCTGGATGTTTACAAGCCGGCCCCGATGGCCAAAGCTGAATAATGAGCCATGGACTCGGTTGCCGTCCGTCTTGACCGTGTCAGGGCTTCGCTGCCCGAAAGTGTGTCGCTTGTAGCAGTGTCGAAATTTCACCCGGCAGAGGTGATCAAAGAGGCATACGATGCCGGACAGCGTGTTTTTGGCGAGAGCCGCGCAAAAGAAGTGGCCGACAAGGCCACGCAGCTCCCGGCCGACATCGAATGGCATTTCATCGGCCACCTGCAGACCAATAAGGTCCGCCAGGTGGTCGCTTGCTGTAATGTGATACAGAGTGTCGATTCCGAACGTCTGTTAGAGGCCGTTATCGCCGAAGCGACAAAGCAGCATCGACATATCGACGTACTCCTTCAGGTGCATGTGGCCGAGGAGGAGACAAAATTCGGCTTTACCCCGCAGGAACTCGCCGAGGCGGCCCCGCGTATAGCCTCGGCCACGTCGTCGCCTGATTGTCCGGTACGTGTTGTCGGAGTGATGGGCATGGCCTCGAATACCGACGACGCGACCCGCGTGTCCGCTGATTTCAGGGCACTCCGCCAATGTTTCGACTTCTTGCGCTTCGGGGAAATGGCTGTCCGGCCTGAATTTGCCACGCTGAGCATGGGCATGAGCCACGACCGCGATGCCGCCATAGCCCAAGGGTCGACAATGGTGAGGGTGGGTACCGACATATTCGGAGAACGCGAATACTGACCTCCCCCCAATCAGCTTTACACAGAAAAAATTAAAAATAACTATCGGTTTTTTCAATAAAATCGATTGCAGCCTCATAAAAAAACACTAACTTTATACCCCAAACTGTCCGAATATATCGGCACATACCGTGATAAGTAAACGTAAAACAATATAAACCAATTTATTATCATGAGCAATAACTCTAAACAATGGGGTGCTATCATCATTATGATCGCCCTCTTTGCCATGATTGCCTTTGTGACCAACCTTTGTTCGCCTATGGCAGTCATCGTCAAGAACCAGTTCGGCGCGTCGAACCTTGAAGCGCAGATCGGCAACTACGGCAACTTTATCGCTTATCTTGTCATGGGTATTCCCGCCGGTATGCTTATCACTAAATTCGGATACAAAACCACGGCATTGCTCGCGCTGCTTGTCGGCATTGTCGGCATCTTCGTTCAGTGGATGAGCGGCTGGGAAAGCATGCAGGACATGGCTTTCGCTGTCTATCTTGTCGGTGCGTTCATTTCCGGTTTCTGTATGTGTATGCTTAACACCGTTGTCAACCCGATGCTTAACATCCTCGGTGGGGGCGGCAACAAAGGCAACCAGCTCATTCAGATCGGCGGTGTGTTCAACAGTGCTGCAGCAGTAGCCGTATATATCATCATGGGTGCCCTCATCGGCGACGCAGCCAAGGCACATGTGGCTGACGCCACCCCGGCCCTCTTTATCGCAGGAGGTATCTTTATCCTGGCGTTCATCGTGATTCTCTTCACCAAAATCGAGGAACCCAGCAAGCCCGCAGCCAAGAAAGTCGCCAAGAAGAAAGATCCGCACAGCGCATTCTCGTTCCGCCACTTCAAACTCGGCATCCTTGCCATATTCCTCTATATGGGTATCGAGGTCGGTGTTCCTACCTATATTCTCCAGTATCTTACCGGCGAACCCACGGCTGCCACTCCTGGTCTCGGAATGGAGGCTACAATTGTCGGACAGATTGTGGCCATCTACTGGCTCCTTATGCTTGTAGGCCGTTTTGTAGGCGGTTCGATCGGAGGTAAAGTGTCGTCGCGTTCGATGATTACTGTCGTAGCCACTCTTTCGGTTCTCCTGACCGCTTTCGGAATGTTCGCCCCCACAACCTGGACAGTGAACGTGCCTGGTATCGACTGGGCTAACTTGAGCGTCCTTTGGGCAAATGTCCCCGTCGGTATATTCGCATTCATCCTCATCGGCCTCTGCACATCGGTTATGTGGGGCGGCATCTTCAACATGGCGGTCGAAGGCCTTGGCAAATACACGGCCATCGCTTCGGGCGCATTCATGACTATGGTGTTCGGCTGTGCCGTAATGCTCGCCATCCAGGGATGGGTGGCCGACATGACCAACTCTTACCTGACCAGCTATTGGGTTGTGCTCGGTTGCGGCGCATACATCCTGTTCTATGCCCTTATCGGCTCGAAGAACGTTAATACCGACATACCTGTCGACGAGCGTGAAGAGGCTACAGCACTTCAGGACGCACTCTGATTTGGTGTCGATATAATGACAAAAGAAAGCCCGGCAGTACTCCTGTCGGGCTTTTTCATCGGCTGGGTTTGGAAAAGACGCTACATGTGCGTAACTTTGCAGTACAATTGATTCCTGATCCAAACTTCACATATATGGACAAACATCTTATGGATTCCGCAGCCGACAATATACGTGTGCTGGCGGTTTCGATGGTCGAGAAAGCCAAGTCGGGACATCCCGGCGGTGCGATGGGCGGAGCTGATTTCGCTAATGTGCTATACTCTCAGTTTCTGATTACCGATCCCGACGACCCAACGTGGATTTCCCGCGACCGGTTCTTCCTCGATCCGGGCCATATGTCGCCAATGCTCTACAGTGTGCTTGCCTTATGCGGCTATTATACTCTCGACGAACTTAAGCAGTTCCGTCAGTGGGGTAGTGTGACTCCCGGACATCCCGAGCTATGTCCGCAGCGCGGCATCGAGAACACTTCGGGTCCTCTGGGACAGGGTCACACCATGGCGGTAGGCTGCGCCATAGCCGAGCGGTTCATGGTGGAGCGTTTCGGCGAGCTTTTTGCCCATAAGACTTATGCCTTCATTTCGGATGGCGGCATTCAGGAAGAAATCTCACAGGGTGCTGGACGTCTGGCCGGATTCCTCGGTCTGAGCAACCTCATCATGTTCTATGACGCCAACAAGGTGCAGTTGTCGACCATGGTCGACGAAGTCGACGACGAGGATGTTGCCGCCAAATACCGCGCATGGCACTGGAACGTGCTTGAAGTCGATGGTTCCGACCCTGTTGCCATGGCTGACGCACTTCGCCGTGCGGGTGAAGAAAAAGAACGTCCGACGCTAATCATCGGGCACACCGTAATGGGACGCGGTGCCGTGACAGCCGACGGCTCTAACTACGAGGGCAAGACCTCGACCCACGGCCAGCCGCTGAGCAAATCGGGCGCTGATGTGGCCGCCACAATCCGCAATCTCGGTGGCGATCCCGAGAATCCATGGGTGATTCGTCCGGAAGTCAGAGACTTGTACAACCACCGCCGTGACGAGTTACGCGAGATAGTGTCACGCCGCCGCAAGGCTGAACGCGAATGGGCCGTGGAAAATCCCGGTAAAGCTGCACTTCTTACCGACTATATCGGTCTGAGACTTCCATATATCGACTGGGAATCAATAAAACACAAACCAAACGTGGCCACACGCACCGCATCGGCTGACTGCCTTTCGGTACTGGGCGAGAAAGTGGGCAACATGATTGTTTCGTCGGCCGACCTCGCCAACAGCGACAAGACGGAGGCATTCCTGAAAAAAACCGGAGCGTTATCGCACGGCGACTTCAAGGGAGCATTTCTACATGCAGGCGTTTCGGAGCTTACAATGGCCTCGATTATGAACGGCATAGTGCTCCACGGAGCTATGTTTGCCGCCTGTGGCACATTCTTCGTATTTTCCGACTACATGAAGCCCGCGATACGCATGTCGGCTCTCATGCAGCTGCCAGTTAAATATGTGTGGTCGCACGACGCATTCCGTGTGGGCGAGGATGGTCCTACCCACGAACCGGTAGAGCATGAGGCTCAGATACGTCTTATGGAGCAGTTACGCAATATCAACGGTGAGCGTTCGATGCTCGTGATACGTCCGGCCGACTCTGCCGAGACAACCGTGGCATGGCGTATGGCTATGGAAAACAAGACTACACCCACAGCACTCATACTGTCGCGTCAGGATGTCACCGACCTTCCTTCGGTGACCGGCGACCGGTTCCGCGAGGCCGAACAGATGGAGCGTGGAGCATATGTGGTTATGGAGACACCCAATGCCGCTGTGACCATGGTAGCCAACGGATCGGAGGTTAGTCTGCTCTGTGACGTGGCAGTGCTTCTCGAAGCCGAGGAAATCGGCGCGAGGGTGGTGTCGATGCCGTCGCTCGGTCTTTTCGAAGATCAGGATGCCGATTATCGCAACAGCGTCATACCTGAAGGAATGCCTGTTTTCGGTTTGACGGCAGGTCTGCCTTCGACGTTGAAGACTGTGCTTGGGTGCAATGCCGAAGTCTACGGTCTCGACCGATTCGGTGCATCAGCCCCCTATAAGGTGCTTGACGAGAAATTCGGATTCACTGTTCCGAACATCCTTGCCAAAGTCAAGGAATTTATCGGACGTTAACCCGATTTTGATACATAACGACCGACGGCCATCAGGTAGGAAACCAAACCTGATGGCCGTCAGTCGTTATGTGGATATCAGCCGGTTACTCCTGTTCGGAGTACCATTTTGAATACATCAGATAGTTGCGGGCTATCTTCTGGTTAAGTTCGCGGGCCTGGTCGGGGTCGACCATTTTGATGAATTTGGCAGGCGCGCCGCCCCAGAGCTCGTGAGGTCCGATTTTAGTATTCGACAAAACGACGGCACCGGCGGCCACAAGCGCCCCTTCGCCGACTTCGGCGTTGTCCATTACCACTGCGCCCATACCGATAAGGGCGAGGTCGTTGATTTTGCAGCCGTGGAGGGTGACGTTGTGTCCGATGCTCACGTCATTGCCTATTTCGATTGTCGACTTCTGATACAGAGTGTGCAGCACGCTGCCGTCCTGAATGTTGACACGGTCGCCGATGCGTATTGAGTTGACATCGCCACGCAGCACAGTGCTGAACCAGATACTGCATTCGTCGCCGATCACTACATCGCCGACTATGGTGGCGTTAGGTGCGACGAACGTGTCGCGGCCTATCTGCGGCGTAAAGCCTCTTACGGGAATAATGTAAGCCATCAGAGTTTAGCGGTTTTAGCCTCAAGCCAGGCAGCCTGCTCTGCATCGAGGTGCGGGGTAAGACGTTCGCGTACCATGTCATGGTAGCTGTTCAGCCAGTCGATTTCGTTCTGGGTCATGATTTCGCGTTCAAACAGGCGCAGGTCGAACGGGAAGAGGGTAAGGGTCTCAAATTTATAGAAGTTGCCAAACTCCGTTGTCATGGCCGGAACTGTTAGTATGAGATTCTCGCATCGTATGCCGTAGCGCCCTTCGAGATATACACCCGGTTCGTTCGACGTTATCATTCCGGGCTGCAGTGTGGCCGGCATATGGTTGAGACGTATGCTCTGCGGACCCTCGTGTACGTTGAGGAAATGTCCTACGCCGTGGCCCGTGCCGTGGAGGTAGCTCTTGCCTTCACGCCATAGGAACTGACGGGCGAGCGCGTCGAGCTGGTCGCCGCGTGTCCCTTCGGGGAATATAGCCGATCCCAGCGCGATATGGCCCTTCATTACGAGGGTGAAGTCGTGACGCTGTTCAGGTGTCGGGTTGCCGAGAGTGATTGTACGGGTTATGTCGGTTGTGCCGTCGAGATATTGCGCTCCGCTGTCGACAAGAAGGAGGTTGTCGGGCGTGAGTTTGACAGAAGACTCGGGCGTGGCCGAATAATGTACGATGGCTCCGTGTGCTCCGAATCCGGCGATTGTCTCGAAGCTGTCGTCGAAATAAAGAGCCTGTCCGGCGCGGTGGCGTGTGAGTATTTCGGCTATGTCGAGTTCGGTGAGAGTGCCGTCGGATGCCATGCGTTTTTCGATTTCCATGAAAGCGCCTACGAGCGCTACGCCGTCGCGTATCATTGCCGCACGCACGCCGGCCAGCTGCGTGTCGTTTTTGCGCGACTTCATAAGAGCCACGGGCGAATCGGCCATGCAGCCGCGTTGCCCGATAATGTCGCGCAGTCGGGCAGCCGTCTGGGCCGGGTTGAACAGCAGCCGTTCGTCCGCCGGAAGCTCGTCGAGAAATTTGGCCACCTCTATATAGTGGGCTGTCGACACGCCGTTGTCGGTGAGGTAGTCAAGTGATTCGGGTGTCAGTTTCACCGGGTCGATAAACAGTGTGGCAGTTTCGGGGGCTACATATAGGAAAGCTGTAGCAACAGGATTGCAGTTTACATCCTTCGACCTGACATTCAGTGCCCAGGCCACTTCGGCAAGGTCGGAGATGAAAGCAGATGTGGCTCCGGCGGAAGCTGTTATATCGCGTATTTTGTCGAGTTTTGCGCGAGCCGACTCACCGGCATATTTCTCGTCGTGGATAAAAATTTTTGCGTCGGGAAGTGCTGGACGGTCAGACCATCCGGCGGCAGGGTTGAAGGTAAGGTCAAGTGCTATGCCGTGCGAGGCGAGTGTCTTTGCGAGGCTGTCGGCGGCTGTGGCCGACATAACCATGCCGTCAATGCCTACGGTGTCGCCCTTATGCAGGTTTGAGGCAAGCCAGTCGGCGATAGTGGGGACATCGGGCTTGCCTTCCTCCATCACTTCGATGCCTGTGCCTTCGGTCTGCTGACGTGCCTGGATCCAATAGCGCGAGTCGGCCCATACAAAAGCACGGTCGAGTGTTACGACAAGAGCTCCGGCCGATCCGGTGAATCCGCTGAGCCACCGGCGTACCTGCCAGTGGGCTGCAAGATATTCGCCCTGATGCGGGTCGGACTGAGGGATGACCGTTGCGGCTATCCCGGCCTTGCGCATGTCGGCGCGAAGGGCCTCGATTCGAGAGATAATTTCCTGTTTCATATGTTATTTGGTGGTTTTGACAAATGATATGGGGATCGGTGTCGAGAATGACATCTGTTTCCGTGTCACCGGGTGTACGAAGCGGAGAGTCTGGGCATGCAGGGCAAGCCGGTGTATAGGGGATGTCTGAGCCCCGTAACGTCTGTCGCCGGCTATGGGATGACCCAGATCTTTCATGTGGACGCGTATCTGGTTTTTGCGTCCCGTGTCGAGTTGCACTTCAAGAAGCGAGTATCCCTGTCCGGAGGCGAGGGTCTTGTAGCGGGTCACCGCCAGTTGCCCTTCCGAAGGATTCTGGGTGGAGTAGACCTCATATTGAGAATTCTCGGCGAGATAACTTTTGATAGTGCCTTCCGCTTCGTCGGGATGTCCTTCGACCACGCAGACATATTTGCGTTCGAGCACCATGTTGTTCCAGTTGTGCTGCATCGCTTCCTTGGCCTGTATGTTCTTTGCAAACATCATAAGGCCCGAAGTGTCGCGGTCCAAGCGGTGCACGATGAATATCTTATTGGCGGGATTGCTCCATTTCACATAGTCGCGGAGTATCGAGTAGGCGGTCCCGTCGCTTACTTTGTCGTTTCCCATCGACAGCAGTCCATAACCCTTATTGACCACTATTATGTCGTCATCCTCATAAACGATTTGTAGCCGTCGGTTGTAAAAAACCTTCCATTCGCGTGTAAGATTGACTTTTACCGTGTCGCCGGGATGCAGTTCGTGATCCCATTGGGTGGTGGGGGTGGTGTTTACCATCACCTGAGAATGCTTCAGCATCGATTTTATTCCGGTGCGTTTGCGCTGTGGCATAGACGCTATCAGAAATTCGAGCAGTTTAGCTTTAGCAGTTACGTTGTAGGTTTCGATGCTGTCGGGAGCGGTGCGTGTTTTTGTCCTGTTGTTCAAGGCCATTGCTATTTCTTTTTACGTGCGCGTGAAGAAGTCTTTTTCGGAGCAGCATCCTGCTCTTTGATCAATTCCATACACTGGTCGAGGGTCATTGCCGCCGGATCGGCAACGGTTTTCGGAATTTTGTAGTTTGACTTCTTATAGTTGATATATGGTCCGAATCGTCCGTTGAGAATCTGTAACTCCGGCTCCTCGTCAAAGCTCTTTATGAGCTTCTTGCTGTCAGCCTCGCGTTTGGCCGTTATGAGTTCCACGGCCTGTTCGAGTGTAAGGGCCGTTGGCGACATATCCTTTGGTATCGATACATACTTGGATGCATGGCGCACGTAGGGTCCGAATCGTCCGACACCTACCGTAACTTCCGTGTCCTCAAAGCTGCCGAGGTGTCGTGGAAATTCAAAAAGTTTCAGGGCTTCTTCCAGCGTGATGTCGAATACCGACTGGTCGGGCTGTAGCGATGCGAAGAGGGGCTTTTCATCGTCATTGCTGTCGCCGATCTGCACCACCGGGCCGAATCGTCCGATTTTCACCGAAACGGGCTTGCCGTTAACAGGGTGTTTACCAAGCAGGCGTTCGCCCACCTTGTGTTCGAGACGCATGTCGTTGGCCCTTACGACTTCGGGGTGGAATATATCGTAAAATTGCGATATTTCATCGTTCCATTTGGCGTTGCCTTCGGCTATTTCGTCAAAACGGGCTTCGACATTGGCAGTGAAGTTGTAGTCGAGAATATTTGGGAAGTATTCGGTGAGGAAGTCGTTCACGATTATGCCCGTGTCGGTCGGTATCAGTTTGCCTTTATCGGAGTCGACAGTCTCGGTTCGGGTCGACGAGTCCACTTTGCCGTCGCGAAGTGTCATGACGGTGAAGTCGCGCGGTGTGCCCGGACGGTCGCCCTTTTCCACATACTCGCGTTGCTGTATTGTGGAGATTGTAGGCGCATAAGTCGAAGGACGTCCGATGCCGAGTTCCTCCATTTTTTTTACCAGAGCGCCTTCGGTGTAGCGCGGAGGGTGCTGTGTATAGCGTTCGATGGCCGTGATTTCGTTGACGGCGAGTTTTTCGCCGACGTTCAGTCTCGGAAGCATGCCTTCGGATGAGCGGTCAAGGCTGTCGCCGTCAAGGTATACGGCAAGAAATCCTTGGAATTTTACAACTTCGCCGGTGGCTACGAAGTCGTTCTCTCCGCACGACGACGTTATGTTGACAGTGGTTTTCTCAAGCAGAGCGTTCGACATCTGCGATGCTAATGTGCGGCGGCGTATGAGCTGGTAGAGACGCTGTTCCTGTGGCGATCCGTCAATGG
Organism: uncultured Bacteroides sp.; assembly: GCA_964489495.1. Taxonomy (GTDB): domain Bacteria; phylum Bacteroidota; class Bacteroidia; order Bacteroidales; family Muribaculaceae; genus Paramuribaculum. Next base: position 30,189 of record CAZAZA010000013.1, on the reverse strand, counting down.
TCTGGCGGTCGATATATGTCGGGCGTATCGCCTCGTGTGCTTCCTGTGCGCCCTTAGATGCTGTGTGGAAGTGGCGTTCGGTGTAATAATCCTCGCCGTGAGCTGTCACAATCTCTTTGCGGATTGCGGCCATAGCCAGTGACGACAGGTTGAGTGAGTCGGTACGCATATATGTTATGTGTCCGGCTTCATATAGCCGCTGAGCAACTGACATTGTCATAGCCACGCTGAAACCAAGCCGCCTTGCGGCATCCTGCTGCAGCGTAGATGTGGTGAATGGTGGCGCAGGCGCCTTGGACACCGGTTTTACAGCTATGTCACCAACTGTGAATGTGGCTTCGCGGCAGCAGTCGAGAAGTTCGCGGGCCTGTGATGCGCCGGTAAGCCGACGTGAGAGTTCGGCCTTGAACGGCTCGCCTGAACTGGTTGAAAAATGTCCGGTGACCCGGAAGTATTGTTCGGGGACGAAGTTGCGTATTTCGTTTTCCCGTTCGGCAATGAGTCGTACAGCTACCGATTGCACTCGCCCGGCCGATAGGGCCGGCTTGATCTTTCGCCAGAGCACCGGTGATAGTTCAAATCCGACGATGCGGTCGAGTACCCGTCGTGCCTGCTGGGCATCGACAAGGTTCAGGTCAATTGTACGGGGGTGTGCGATAGCATACAGAATGGCGTCCTTGGTAATCTCGTGGAACACTATGCGCTTGGTGGTTGCGGGGTCAAGCCCGAGCACTTCTGAAAGGTGCCAGGCGATAGCCTCTCCTTCACGGTCTTCATCAGAGGCAAGCCATACGGTCTTGGCCTCTGAAGCGGCCTTCTTTAGATTCTTGACCAGGTCGGTCTTGTCGTCGGGTATGACATATTGCGGGGTGAAATCGCCGTCAGCTTCCACGCTGAAGTCTTTTTTCTTCAAGTCGCGGATATGACCGTAGCTCGACATGACATGATAGTCTTTGCCGAGAAATTTTTCGATGGTCTTGGCCTTGGCAGGCGACTCCACAATAACGAGATTTTTAACCATTTTAACGCTTCTTTTATTAACGCTTTTTTTTCGACTGACAAATTTATAAAAAATGGCAGATACAATTGACAAGCGTGAGTGATTAATTCACAGTTGAACGAATAAAAGTGGTTAAAAGTTGATTTTTAGCCTCCCTACACCATATATTTTTTGCATCTATACGACGGATGTGCTAACTTTGCGGCGCATTTGGCACAAATGGAACAACAGAAGTTGATCACCATCGATATCGGGCGTGTTCTTGCCGACCGCCTTGGGGAACGCCGCATGAGGCTGTTGCCTCGCTTTGTTGTCGGCTGGCTCGAACGATTCATTTGTCAGGAGAGGCTCAACCAGCTGTTACGCGACAACTATCCGTCGACAGGGGCGGACTTCTGCCGTGGGGTGCTTGCCGATCTCGGCGTGAGCTACGATGTGGAGAATGCCTACAGATTACCTGATCCGTCCAATCCCGATGACTGCCGTGTGCTTTTTGTTTCCAACCATCCTCTGGGCGGCCTTGACGGCATGATACTTATCGACATGCTTGCCGGGCGCTGCACTCCTCCGGGCATGAAGCTGAAATTTATTGTCAACGATCTGCTGTCGGCGGTCACGCCTCTTGCCGATGTGTTTGTTCCGGTCAACAAACACGGGCGTCAGAGCCGTGGCACTGTCTCGGCTGTTGATGACGCTTTCGGCGGCCCGGGTCCGGTGGTGATGTTCCCGGCGGGCCTTTGTTCCCGGCGCGATTCGTCAGGGCGTGTACGGGACCTTGCATGGAATCAGATGTTTGTTCGCCGTGCAATAAAATCAGGCCGTGATGTTATTCCCCTTAGGTTTGACGGCGAAAATTCTTCTTTTTTTTATAACTTTGCCCGATACAGGGCAAAACTCGGGATTAAATTCAATATCGAGATGATACGTCTTCCCGGCGAGATGATTAATTCACAAGACAAAAAATTCTCGGTGACTGTTGGTCCAAGGATTCTCTGGCCTGAGCTTGAAAATCCATACGGGGCAGCTGCAGAGGCTGCCCGTATACGCGGCCTTGTATATAACCTATGATTACTGTGAAATGGAAAAACCTATAATACCACCTGTTGCGGCAGAGCTGATTGAAGCCGAACTTACTCCGGAGCGAATGCTTCGCCCTACCAATAAGGCGGGAAATGAGATATATACGCTTACCGCTGCCGAGTGCCCGGCAACCATGCGTGAGATAGGACGATTGCGCGAGATAGCCTTCCGAAGCGCCGGCGGAGGTACCGGAAAGGAATGCGATATTGACGAATACGACCTTATGGAGCCCCCATGCCGCCAGCTTATAGTATGGAACCCGGCGACACGCGAGATTATTGGTGGCTACCGGTATATATGCGGCCATGATGTCAGGATTCGTCCCGACGGCTCTCCACGTATTGCCACATCGCATATGTTCGGTTTCTCAGAACGGTTTATAAACGACATACTTCCATATACGATTGAACTTGGACGTTCGTTCGTCAGGGTTGAATATCAGTCGACACGCGCCGGTTCTAAGGCCATATATGCGCTCGACAACCTGTGGGACGGATTAGGCGCGTTGACAGTAGTACACAAGGATATCCGTTATCTTTTTGGCAAAGTGACGATGTATCCGAGTTTCTCAAGAGAGTCACGCGACTTGATACTTTATTTTCTAAACAAGCATTTCCCGGATAAAGACAATCTTGTAACTCCTTTCTCACCCCTTAAAGTTGAGTGGGATATCAAAAAGATGGAATCTATTTTCTCAGGACCAACATTCGAGGACGATTTCAGGGTGCTTAACCGCGAAGTCAGGGCCTACGGAGTCAATATACCACCTCTTGTCCATGCTTATATGGGCTTGTCGCGGACTATGCGGATTTTCGGTACGGCGATTAATGATGAATTCGGCAATGTCGAGGAGACAGGGATTTTTCTGGCTATATCCGAGATTTACGAAGAGAAGAAAAACAGGCACATCGGTTCCTATAAAAGCGTCTGAAGGGGGCGGGAAATTCTGGGTTAAGAAATAAGAAACTGGAGTCGTGCTTCACAGTGCGGCTCCAGTTTCATAGTCATTAATAATCTGTTCCAACACAATCAATTCATTTAGTGGTCTCGATATGCCCTAAATCTTTCAGCGGTTAGCGGCTGTGAGGGCTTTGTCCTATGCTGATAAAATTTCTACAATGCAAAATTAGCTCTAATTTGCGCTTTGCACATACTTGATTTGTTCAAATATAAGGTGTATCATAATTGTAAAATATATAACGGACAGATATTCTGCAATTTGCAATATTTAATTAGGCTCGATGCTTTAATTTGGGAAAATTGTTATTGCGGAAATATAAAAAAATACGTCAAATGTTCAGAAATTAATTTTAATAAATGGTTCATATTTTATGTTGTATATTGATGATTCGGCAAATGGATGATTTGGCAATAAATCAATATGATATGCGTATTAATACTTTCCGGTGGTTTATATAGTGCAAATACCGATAGTGTGATTGGCAGATTATTGTTAATTTTACAGCGAAAACATTTGATATGCTTCAATGCCGGCAGCTATTATAATGAATAGGTGCGCTTCAAGATAGGAATGATATTAAAGATTGTTTTATGGTTTACTTCACTGACTCCGGGCTGTTTCGTCGATAGAGACGCATAAGCCCGGTTATTTTTTGCCTAAATTGCGTATGTCATCGTCGAACGTGTCACGATCGACGGCGCGCAGGCGCATCTTGTTGCGGTAGGTGTATATTGTGCTTACGGAAACTCCGAGCAGACGTGCGACGCTTTTGCTTTCCTCGATCCCGAGCCATTGAAGGGCAAAAATCCTTAGCTCGTTGGTTAGTTGTCCGCTGCCGTCAGTTGTATCAATCTGCTTGTCGGGTTTTAACAGCCGGTTTATGTCAGAAATAAAGTCAGGGTAAAGTTTCAAGAATTCATTGTCGAAAGTGCTAAAGATTTCCTGCGCAGATTCGTTGATCGGTTTGCCAGAATTGAGCAATCTCAGCAGGTCTTCGCTTTGCCCGGCCGTGATTTTGCGTTTGGCCAGTTTCTGGAATGATTCCAGCCGCTCAAGTCCTTTGTCGCAGAGATTAAGGAAGTTTATCAGGCAGTCTGATACCGGTTTGTCGGATGGCTGAGGAACACACGGCCGGATAGTTGAATTGATTTCCGGTAGTTGCTGAACTGTTTTCTCATGCTTGTGGCGTCGTTGTCTGAACAGTGTCAGCATCCATACGGAGCATATTATTGTACAAACCGAGGCAAGTATGATCGCTAATATCAGCAAATGCCTGTGTTGTGATCTGATTCGCAGGTAATAGGCTTCGCCGACGTCTCTATAATCGTCGGCAGCCTTCATGGCGCTTACAACAGCGCCTGCATCAAGCGAGTCGTCAAGTGCGGCAGCGACGCATTGCGACGCCCTTTCGTGGTCGTCAAGTTCGTTGAACATACGGCTTAGTGACAGTATGTATCCATTGTACCGGTCACCTCGCAGGAGCTGGCTCAAGGCAGCTTCGACACTGTAGCGTACCCATTCGCGTGTCTTTCCCAGTTCCTTGTAATACCTTGCAAGTGCGGATACTGATGGCGCATAGTATTGGTCACGGCGGTCGAGCAGCACAATAGCTGCATGGCATGCTGCCAGGGCAAGGTGGGTTTTGCCCTCCGCCTCAAGCTTATATGATTCGAAAAATTTGTATAGGGGGGAATTTTCAGGAAGATCGTGCAGAAGCCAGTCACGGGCAATGTCGCGTCGGCGCATGGCCTCATGGCGCTTATCGGTGTCACGTGCGTTGAGGGCTATATGGTTAAATAGCCTAAAGGCAGCCACATGATAGTCGTTTCGTAGTTCGGAAGTGTCGAAAAGTTGTGTGTCAATCGATTCAAACCGGTCTATTGCCGATCCGAGTACGTCACATATGGCAAGGTCGAGACACGATTCGGCGAGAATTACGTTTTTCATCTCTCTGTTGTCGGAAGCGGCTACTGCTGCAAGCTCATAATAATGCACAGCTGAATCCGCGTCTTGTCCCGCGTACATGTGCGCTATTTGGCGTAGGAATGATGCCCGTTCAGCGTTGCTGAGATTTTTTTTGTTCATATAGCATTGCTTGACAGAGTCAGTGGCCTGCCGTCGGAGATTCTGATAGTGCATGCGTTTCGGGAATTCCAGATCCCATGCGCTTATGCATTCGCTGACCGATACTTCAGTTTCGACAGAATGTTCTCCGATATCGGTGTCTGTCGCATCCTGAGCTAAAAGCTGCACGAATGATATTAGTGTCATGGCAGAGACTATCAGTAATAATCTGTACATATATTTATAAAGTGTATCTATAGCCTTATCGTAATGTTGCAAAGTTACATCATTAATGGCAATAGGTGTGTCCAAAGCCGGTTAATTTAAATATATTTAAGTTATGTCTCCGAACGACAACAATGTGCAATCTCAATTTTTAAATTGATAACTATAATATAATCAGCTCATAAGTATTTGTATTTTCTAAATTTAGAAAAATCGGCCTGCTCAACTGCTTCATGCGTTTGGCTTAGGGTGATTATTTTTGCGGCAGGCTTCGGAAATGCAGATTTAGCAGCTGTATGACCGATAGTATTTATGATCCGTTTTTTTGGATTTCTGCGAAGTAAGACAAAAAATATACAACTGGTTCATAATAGAAGAAAATAGTAATGTGTTTTATGGTAGGTTCGACACTTGATTTTATATAGATTGGTATGTAGGTCAAGTAACGAAAAAAATGGGCCATTCCGAGAGGAAGGGCCCATTTTTTCGTTGCCTGAAACGTCGTTCAGCTCAGAAGCAGGTCGTTGAGAGCCGGACGCGACAATATTGATATGCTGTTGGTGCTGTAGTCGAGAATCCCCCGCTGTTTCATGCTTTCAAGCACTGACATGAACACGTTACGCTGTACTCCGAACAGTGCATAAAGGTCGCGGTGTTTGCAGGTCAGTACAATGCCGGTGCTGCTGTGCTGTGTCGTGGCTATGATCCAAAAAGCTATACGTTGTTCGAGTGAACCAGTCGTAACAGCAAGGATACCGTCAATTGACTTCTGTGCGTTGCGTGAAAGCAGATTTAGAAAATTGAACAGGAATACTCGGTCGGCGTGAAGTATCTCTACATAGTCGCTTTTCGATATCTGAAGAATTCCGGTGGTCTCGTCGGAAGTGACATCGCCGGGATACCGGGTTGCCCGGCCAAACAGAAAGTCGGGAGCTATGACCTCCGGGGCTGAGAGATGCTGTTCTATGCGAAAGCGCCCGTCGGAGTTGGCTATTGTCATGCACACAGAACCTGATACAATCAGCTTGATATGTGTGCACGTCTCGCCCGCCGTGGCAATGCGCTCGTTTGGCCCGTATTTGAGAAAATGAAATTTTGTTGACCCTACTATTTCGGAGATTCGGTCATAACTGACTCCTTTGAATAGCGGGAGCCCAAGCAATATTTCGTACATGCTATCCATCAGTGGTGAAAATTATTAAAATATTAACACCTTAATCAATCACTTTGTTTAGGGGAACCGCTCTGGTTCGCCGTTCTTTAAAATATATTTGGAGAGAATTAACCGTGTTCTGCCATGCGATATATGCTGCCGGAGCGATTGACGAAAGGGGATCGAGCCAGTTGAGCGACATCCATATTGCCATAACAGTGTTTTTCTGTGCCATTCCTTGCGCTCCCGACACGGGGTCTCCAAGTTTCCGGCCAATACGTCGGCCGGCATAGAACTGGATGACGCATACCAATCCTGCGGAAAAAGCGAGCGCGAGCATGCGATATATCAGTGACGATGGCTCATGCATGGCGAAGCTGACCGAAGTGCCTACGACAATGGTGAGCGATATTGCCCAGATATAGAATGACAATGCCTGATGCCCGGCTACGTAGGCAGTGGCCCTCGGTGTGAATTTTCGCATGGTCATTGCAATTACCAGCGGGGCTATCACAAGTGGCCCGATACGTAGGGCTACCAGCATGAAAGCCTCAGAGAACTCGGGAGACGTCTGTCCCGTGCCTATATAAGGAAATATGACCGGTGCGCCGATAGCCACAATCAGGTTGCTGACGAGAGTGAATGCCGCGAGGCGCCCGACATTACCGCCGAGCATTCCTGTTATGACGGGAGCGGCTGTGGCTACCGGACAGAATATGCAGATAAATACTCCTTGTGCAATTGTCCGGTCGACAGGTGCAATAAGCAAATAAAGCGACAGGGCAAAAAGCAGCTGCACACCTCCCAGTATAAGTGAGTAACGTGTAAACTTGATTTCTGAGGGCTTGAGCTTGCAGAAGGTGATGAAGAGCATGACGAATATCAAAACCGGGGCAAATGGCTCGAGCATACCTATCCAGTTGTGCGCGAGAATGCCAATAAGCATAGCCAGGGGGAGAACCCAAGGCTTCAGCCGTTGAATCATATTTACTTTTTTCTTCATATAGGGTTAAAAAAAATCCGCGTTCCTCTTCACAGGGGTCACGGACTAAGCCAAAAAAGGCAAATCTACATAAAGATAATATCATACTTACATCACACCTGCTTGTACGGCGAACATGCTTTCACAGCAGGCGCGGTCCGTAAGAGCCTTTTTTCCTTAGTCCAATTATCTAAGAGTCATGCGTAAAAATTTTATCAGTCCAAGGAGTCTGAGCCACAGGTGTTCCTTTAGAGTGCAAAATTAGTTGTTCTTTGGTAATCGGACAAATTTTTGGCCGCTTTTTTGTCTGGTTAAATTAAGGAAGACGCCCCGTGCCGCATCAAGCTTCACAGGGCGCTATCGTGAAAGGTTATGATTAGTAAATTGAAAGTCAGGTTATTTGACAGCTATTTTATTGACACGGCGTTCATGTCGGCCTCCCTCAAACTGTGTGTCGAGAAAAACATCCACCATTTCCATTGCAAGTTCGGTGGTTATGAACCGGGCCGGCAGAACGAGTACGTTAGCGTCGTTGTGCTCGCGTGCGAGGGCCGCAATCTCGGGTTGCCAGCATAGTGCTGCGCGTATTCCCTGATGTTTGTTGAGAGTCATGCCTATGCCGTTGCCTGTTCCGCACATGGCGATGCCCGGATAGCATTCGCCTTTTTCAACCGCTATTGCGCAGGGATGGGCGAAGTCTGGGTAATCACATGATTCGTCGGAGTATGTGCCGAAGTCGCGGCATTCGATACCGCGTTTTGAAAGGCATTCGATGATATAGTTTTTAAGGGCATATCCGGCGTGGTCGCTGCAGAAGCCTACCGGAATTCCTGGTTTGATGATTGATGACATATTGTTACTTTTGTTTGTCTGGTTCTTGAACAGGACGAGGGGAGAGTGGTATCGTATACATGAGCATAAGGTTGATGCCTATCGACCCGTCACGTTTTCCGTATCCCGGTATTATCACCGGCGGCCCGTAGGCTCCGTTGCTTTGGTGCAGAAGCTTGTGATAATATATGTTCCACCCGGCTGAAATGTTGCCGCCAAGGCGTACTTTGATGGATGCACCGATTTCGAGGTAGCCTATGGTGGCACGTTGTGAGGGAAGGGCGAAATGGGCAGGGTCGCCCCAGTATCCTTCGTCGACCGTCACATCGTTGTAACTATAACTGAAATTTGTCAGTCCGTACCCTAAGTTGAAGCAAAGTTGGTAGTCGGGGTTGGAGTTATAAAAAATATTGTATCCTGCTCCGATCTTGAAATATGGCGACACCGGAGAACGGAATGTGTAGTTGTTGCCGTCGGGTGTGAATGACGCGGTGGAGAATCCTACCTCGAAGAAAGGTTTGTAGCGGTTGTGAAGGCTTACTTCGCCTCGTATGCTCCCTATGCCGTAATCCTGTCCGAGTAGACGGTTGACACCGTCCCAAAGGTTGACACCTACAGTCACGCTTTCGAGAAGCGGATAAATATTTCCCTTGGCCTTGATCAGCCTTGTTGAATCCACCACTTCCTGGCCCGAGACGGTGTCAACGAGTATTATAACACCATCGGCATCGGTGACTTCCTTTACACGCGACATGTCCAATGGCTTTTGTGCGTTTTTGTTTTCGTTGACTCCCGTGGGGGGGACGGTGGGAGTGATACGTCTCTGGGCCGCTATCTGAAGCGACACCAGCATTGCCGCAGCTGCCAGTATTATAATATTAGTCAGTCGGCTCATTGCTCGTCGGGATCTGTCTGTGACACACGGAAAAATATTTGTATACGCTCGATGTCAAGGTTGGTGATGGTCGAGTCGGTCACAGACACCGAGTCGATCAGGTGCGACGTATGGTGCATCTCAGTGATATGGTAGATGTACATTGCCCCGCATTCTTCCGATACAAACTGTGGTTCGGCATCATATCCGAGAGTGATTGTGTCGGTCAGTGACGGATGGTCAAGAGCCTTGTTGAGATAGCGTAAGTAGAAGGACGTTGACTGTCGCGTAGCCCGCAGTGGTAGGTAGACGGTCGAAGTCGCCCTCCCCGGTTCGTTAAGGAGCGAATCGCCGGGAGCACCCACACCGCCAACGGCAACAGAGTCGAGGCTGATACGTTCGAGTGACGGATAGCCGTAAAATCCGGCCAAAGGGAGGCTGTTACGGTTGTCGGTACACCCGGCGGTATTGCATCCCGTGAGGCTTACGGCGACTGTCGGAACGACTAAAAATGCCACAACCGCATGTTCAACGCAGTTCTTCTTCAATTTCATAGTGGTTACGTGACGGTGAGTTCCTGACGATCAATTCGCCGATAAAGCCGGCCAGAAAAAGTTGCGTGCCAAGGACCATTGTGACGAGGGCCAGATAGAAATATGGCGAGTCGGTTACGAGTATATACGGCATGCCGTGATACAGTCGGTAAAGTTTTATTATTCCGACGGTTGCCACAGCGAGGAATCCGAGAACAAACATGAGGCTGCCGAGCAGGCCGAAGAAATGCATCGGTTTGACACCGAATTTCCCGGTGAACCAAAGTGTTGCGAGATCGAGATATCCGTTGACAAATCTGTCGAGACCAAACTTTGTGTGGCCGTATTTCCGGGCCTGGTGGTGGACCACCTTCTCGCCTATGCGCGTGAATCCAGCATTCTTCGCCAAGTAGGGTATGTAGCGGTGCATGTCGCCGTAAACCTCGATATGCTTGACAACTTTCGACCGGTATGCCTTAAGGCCGCAGTTAAAGTCGTGCAGGTTTTTTATGCCGCTGACTTTGCGTGCTGTCGCATTGAACAGCTTGGTGGGTATTGTCTTTGAAAGCGGGTCATAGCGTTTCTGTTTCCAGCCCGAAACGAGGTCATATCCGTCCTCGGTGATCATGCGGTAGAGTTCGGGGATTTCGTCAGGACTGTCCTGAAGGTCGGCATCCATTGTTATCACCACGTTGCCGTTGGCACGGGCAAAACCAGTGTTGAGAGCCGGCGATTTGCCGTAATTGCGACGGAACGACACGCCGCGCACGTTGGGGTTTGACTCGGACAGCGACCTTATCACATCCCACGACCGGTCGGTTGAACCGTCGTTAACGAATATTATTTCATAGCTGAAGCTGTTCTGCTCCATCACCCGGCGTATCCATGCTTCAAGCTCGGGCAGCGACTCTTCTTCGTTAAACAACGGAACGATGACAGAAATATCCATAATTGACGATTAGTTCTTTACTTTGTATTCACGGCGCGGCGTATGTCGTGCTCTTATGATGAGGCTGAGAATCAACGAAAGCACTGATCCTGACAGGACGGAGCTCCAGATTACGGTGAACACCATTGCTATAGGGGAGGGCACCGCACCCGCATCGACCATCATCTGCAGCCCGTCTGCCATTTTTGCCAGCGAGGGGTCGCCTGTCTGGCGGTATATGTCGATAGACTGTGTGACCATGTCTACAAGATATGTCGGATTGATCCATTTCAGATATATTATCGACAAGGCTCCTGCAATCATAGACCCGCATAGGAATGTCATGATTCCCTGCATCCACATGGCCGAAAGCCGAGATGTGAGACTTTCATCAAGATAGGTGCGACGTAATGCAAAGTATATCAATACCGGGACGCCGGCCACTAATGCCAGTGACACGAGACCCAGAATAGCTATTTGTCCGGAATACACCGATGAATAGAAGAGAGCGGTGAGATAGAGCCCGAACCAGGCCCCGTCGTCAGCGCCACGCTTGTAAGGAGATTTGTAGGGTTTCATTATCGGTTGCTTATGAAATTAGGGTTCAAAGTTACAAAAAATTCTACACATATCGTTTGTGTGCCCTGATTTCATGTCATGAGGATGTATCAATGTTCCTTGGGCCATCCAGAACTGCGGAGAATGGTGGAATCATTTTCGACAAGCAGGGCTTCGACTCCCTGTATACGCTCGATCATAGCCATAGCTGAATCGGCCTGAAGCACCATGCAGGCAGTGGCGTAGGCATCGGCGAGCATTGCATTTGGTGCTATGACCGATGTCGAGAGCGTAGTGCCGGTCTGTGGGTAACCGGTCGAGGGGTTGATTGTATGACCTACCCGACCCTGGTCGGTATCACGGTAGTTACGGTAGTTGCCGGAGGTGGCTATGCCGCCTGCCGGCAGTTCTATCACCGTAAGCCGCGAATGTTTGACAGCGGTGTCGCAGGGCGCGTCGATCATTATGTGCCACGCTTCACCTCTCGGGTTTGTGCCTCCGACGGCTATTTCACCGCCGATTTCAACCATATAGTCGCGGCATCCGTTACGCTGCAACATCGCCGCTACTTCATCACATCCGAGACCTTTGGTGATTGCGCTGAAGTTGAATTGTGTCGCAGGATGTTTTTTTATGACGAAGCCGTCGGCTGATATTCCGCACTTGTCAATTCCGACGATTGCCATTACACTGTCAATCGACTCGCTGGACGGGGCGGTGCCCCCTCCGTCGCCGGTCCAGCCGAACCCCCACAGATTGACAAGAGGAGCTACTGTCGGGTCGAAAGCACCGGAACTGTTTGTGAAGACCCGGCGTGAAGCATCCATCACTTTTCGCAGCAGAGAGTCGGCTGTTACGGCCTCTCCACGGTTCACTGCCGATATGAGCGAACCGGGTTCAAAAGGCGAAAGCGACAGTTCCACGCGACGTAGTGTGGAGGTTACGGAGTCGTCGAGGTTGCGTTCCGACCGGTAAGTTATATTGTAGGCAGTATGCCATACCGACCCCGATATTTTGCGGAATTTTGCTTGATGAGAGCAGCTGCTTAATGCCGAAATGGTAAATAAAATGGCCAAAAAGGCGCAAAAGTTTATTTTTTTCATCTTGGGACTGAAAATATTTCCCAAAAATAATAATATTTTCCGAACTTTTCGTTAACTTCGGTGTTGTTAAGTCAGGTAATCACCAACACAAAACAATTCTTTATGGAAAAGCAATCCTTCTTATTTCTTGCCGAGGGCTTTGAGGAAATTGAGGCTCTTACTGTCGTAGATGTACTCCGTCGGGCAAATGTGGCGGTTACAACCGTTTCCATAACCGATGATAAAATAGTGAAAGGCTCTCACGGTATACCCGTAGTTGCCGATACAACATTCGCAGCCACTGATTTTGATGGTGCAGACTGGCTTATCATACCGGGAGGACTTCCCGGCTCGACCAATCTCGCGGAATACAAACCGTTGTGTCGACTGTTGAAATCTCATAGCGATGCAGGCGGCTGCGTTGCCGCTATTTGTGCCGCACCGGCTGTGGTGCTTGCTCCGCTGGGCATACTTGATGGTCACGAGGCAACCGGCTATCCCGGAACGACTGCCGGCACATCGTCCCGTATCAAATGGCGTGATGCCGCAGTAATCACATCGGGTAATGTGGTCACGGGCAACGGACCGGCTTCAGCTCTCAGGTTTGCACTCGCTATAGTGGCCAAGGCTCGTGAAGAAGCAATAGCCCAGCAGGTTGGCGGCGGTATGCTTTTCTACCCACGAAGCAATAACTTTTACCTATAACGCCCCATGATATTTAGGGATGTTTCCCGGAACATCCGAACCAATACAGAGTCCGCCCCCGGAAGCGATACTGATTTGCTTCCGGGGGCGGTGCTATTTATTGGATTGATTGCCGTGGATTAATGGCGCTCTTTTTTCTTTTCAAGTTGGCGTTCCACGGCTTCGAGTGCGAGGTCCACGGCCTCTTCGAAGGAGTCGGCCACTTTGGTCGCTACCATGTCGTCCTGCTGAGGCATGACAACGGCTACAATGGCTTCCTTGTTAAGGGCTGTTTCGGGCTTCACCACTTTGAGAGTGAAGGTTATTTCGCTGATATTGACAAATCGGCGGCTCAGTTTCTCAGCTTTTTTGTTGATAAAGTTTACAAGCTTCTCTGATGCGTCGAAATGGATGGCTTGAATTTTAATTTCCATGTTCTCCTCCTTTTTTTAGAGCACGTGGGTGTGCTGATTGATAATTGGTTAACAATTCACTATAGGTGAGGTGAGTATAGATTTGTGTCGTCTGGAGCGAACGATGTCCGAGCAGGTGCTGCACGGCGTTGATCGGAGCTCCGCCGTTGAGCATGTCAGAGGCAAATGAATGGCGCAGCACATGCGGACTGAGCCTTGAGGCATGCGCGCCTCCGTCGGCAAGCGCCCGATGTACGATAAGGTAAACGGCGTTACGCGACAAGGGGGCTCCTTCGCTGTCGGTGATAAGTTCCGGGGCATTGTCGGCTATTCCGTCACGGTTGGTCAGTTGTCGGTAGTGCTGTATCATTGTTGCAAGGTCGCGTCCAAAAGGCACGATTCTTTCTTTATTACGCTTACCGAGCACTTTTAGTTCGCATGCCGAGGTGTTGATATCTGCGTCTTTCAATCCTGTAAGCTCCGAACAGCGCATGCCGGTGTTGTAGAGTAGCGCGAGAATCAGACGGTTACGTACTTCGATAAAGTTTGATTCGTCGAGTGGGGTGTCGATTATATCGTTAATCTCGTCTGTCGGTATGTAGACGGGTAGCGGTTTAGGCGCTTTTGACAGCTGGATGTCGGCAGCCGGGTTTGATTTCATGCCGCGCCGCCGCATCATGAAAGCGAAAAACGCACGGAGCGACTGCACCTTGCGGGTTATTGATCGTTGTGAAATGTGCGATTTTGCCAGACTGCTTACCCAAAGGCGCAAATCATTGACCGAGGCCGTAGAAGGACACAGCTGATGCTTGCCGTTGTCCGTGGCAAACAATTCCCACTGGTATAGGTCGCTGCGGTAGCTCGACACCGTGTTGGCCGACAGTCGCCGTTCCGATGTTATATACGTGAGAAAATCTTCTATGTCGCGGTCATGATCCATTATCACATTATATGGGTTGACCTCACAAAGATACCAATAAAATCAATCTCCGCAAATATATCGGTCACAAAAAATGCATAAAACAGACACGCCCGGTTGAAAATAGCCGGGCGTGTCTGTTATCGGATATGGTGGAGATTATTTGCGGCGACGCTGCTTCTCTTGCTCGCGGAGCATCTGCTGCTGACGGCGCTGAGCCTCTTCAAGGCGTGCCATAAAGCCTGATTTCTTGCGGGGCTTCTTGGCGTTTTCACGCATCTGGGCGCGGACTTTGTCCTCGTTGACCACTTTGCGGAAAATGTATGTCTGTATGATGGTGATCAACAGCGACAGGAAGTAATAGTAGCTGAGGCCTGCGGCATAGTTGTTGAAGAACACCAGGAACATCAGCGGCATCAGATACATCATCCATTTCATCATCGGCATCTGGTTGCCTGTAGGCTGCGACTGCATTGTCACCTTGGTATAGATGATGTTGGTGATGGTCATCAGAAGGCAGAAGAGGCTGATGTGGTTGCCGAAAGTGCTCGATATGAGCGGGATGTTGGTAGTCCACGATATGATTGCGTCAGGAGCCGAAAGGTCTTTGGCCCACAGGAACGACTCCCCGCGCAGCTCGATGGCCGACGGGAAGAAGTTGAACATCGCGATAAGTATAGGCATCTGCAGCAGCATGGGCAGACATCCCGAGAACGGGCTGGCACCCGCGCGGCTGTAGAGAGCCATCGTTTCCTGCTGGCGCTTCATGGCGTTTTCGTTGCCGGGCCATTTCTCGTTGATCTGGTTGATCTCGGGCGCAAGTACACGCATCTTGGCCTGCGACATGTAACTCTTGTAGGTGAACGGGAACAGGATTATCTTGATCAGGATGGTCAGCAGGAGTATGATTATGCCGTAGTTGCTGATAAATCCGCCGAGAAAATCGAATACCGGTATGACAACCAGCGTGTTGATCCAGCGGAAAAGTGACCATCCGAGCGGTATGACTTTGGTGAAGTTAAGGTCTTCGCCTTCGATTATTTCATCCTGAAGGTCGGACAGAAGCGGATAGCTGTTAGGTCCGAAGAACCATATGAAGTGGGCCGGTTCGGCCGAAGCGAGTGAATAATCGAATGTGGCCTCTGTCGACATTCCTTTGAGCTTGAACGGATCTTTCTCAATGACGGTCGAACTTAAATCGGCGGTAGTGAACTGGTCGCGTGCAACGAGTATTGACGAGAAGAACTGGTTCTTGTATCCGATCCATGATATGCGTTCGCTGACACTCTCTTTCTCTGACTTGTTTTCTGAAAGGTTTTCGACATCTCCTCCGGCATACTTGTAGTAGAGCGCGCTGTTGCGTTCCTCAAACATTCGTCCGGCTTCGTTGCGCATCATTGTCGATGACCACGAAAAATCCATTTCGGCGGTGCTTGGCGGAAGGACGACCCCGATATTCTGCTGTACTATGTCCATCTTCAGGCAGTAAGACCCCGGCAGAAGCGTGTAGCGCAGACCCCAGCGGGCACCCGAACCGAGGTCGAGCATCATAGTCACCGAAGAGTCGGTCTGTTCGGTCGGGATGAAATAGAATTCGGAGGTCTCGAAACGCTGGTTTGCGGTGGTAAGTGTGAAGCTGTAGCTGTCAAAGCCGGCAGTGAACGGTGTGACGGCTGTTGAGTCGTAACGCTTGTAGTCGTTGAGAAGAGCCTGGGCTATCTTGCCGCCCTTGTTGCTGATGGCGACTGAAATGTTCTCGTTGGCAAGTGTCACTGTAGTTGAATCGCCGTGCAGGTAGCGGGCAAATCCCTGATAGCGCCCGGCGTTGTCTACTTGGCTGATAAGGGCCTTGACGGCCGAGGCAGCCTGGGCATTGCTGACAGACGTGTGCTTGCCGGTGGTGAGTTCGTTGACATCTATCTCGGCCGCACCGTCGGTTATCTTACCCGAGAGCTTGCCTTCAGCGTCGACTGTTAGATTTCCCGATCGCAAGTCGAGGTTATATGCTCCTGAAACACTGTCGAATGTGCCGACCTGTCGCACTGTGTTGATGATTCCGGCAATCTGTTGCCGGCTGAGGGAGTCCGCCGACACGGCTGCGACGGCCTTTTCGGTCTGCGGCTGTAGCTCCTCTTCAAGCTGACGGTCCTGAGGCTGCGGGCGGTTGAGCCACATGAAGAGCAGGATTACCGCACCCATCAGCAGCATGGCCGTCATAGGAGAGCCGGAAGAACTGTTGTTGTTCATTATTAATGGTTTAATTTATGATTCTGCCGCGACGGCTTTACGCTCCTCGCGGTATTTGATTGCAGCTTTCATGAATGACATGAACAAGGGGTGGGGCGACAATACTGTGCTCGAATATTCGGGATGGTACTGTGTGCCGATCCACCACCGCTTGCCGGGTATCTCGACCACCTCGGTGAGGTGGGTGTCGGGGTTCTCGCCAACGCACTTCATGCCGGCTGCCTCAAAACGTTCCCTGTAGTCGTTATTGAATTCAAACCGGTGGCGGTGGCGCTCTCGCACGTCGGTGGTGCCATATGCCTCTGCGGCGGCCGAACCTTCCCGCAAGTGACAGTCATATGCGCCGAGACGCATGGTACCGCCAAGGTTGGAGATGCTTTTCTGCTCCTCCATCAGGTCGATGACGTTGTCGGGTGTTGAGGGGTTCATCTCGGTGCTGTTGGCTTCGGGCAGCCCGAGGACATTGCGGGCAAACTCTATTACCATGCACTGCATGCCGAGACAGATGCCGAATGTCGGTATGTCGTGCTCGCGACACCATTTCAGAGCCGTGAACTTGCCTTCGATTCCGCGTTGGCCGAATCCGGGTGCCACTATGACGCCGTCAAGGTCGTCAAGCAGTTCGGCCACATTTGCCTCTGTCACCTTCTCGCTGTGTATCGAACGCAGCTTCAGCTTGCGGCCGTTGTATGTCGCAGCCTGGAAAAGAGCCTCGTCAATCGACTTGTAGGCATCCTGAAGCTCGACATATTTGCCCACGAGTCCGATATTGATTTCTTCGGTCGCATTACGCACCTTGTTGACAAAGTCGAGCCACGGACCTAATTGTGGTTCGCCGTTGTAGGGCATGCCGGTCATACGAAGCACTATGTCGTCGAGCTTCTGGTCATGCATCATCAGCGGTACTTCGTAGATCGAAGGAAGGTCGAGCGACTGTATCACGGCATCGGGGGCGACGTTGCAGAACTGGGCTATCTTGCGGCGCATCTGCGCCGGTATGTCTTTCTCGGTGCGTAGTACCAGTATGTCTGGCTGTATACCCAACTGCTGGAGTTGTTTGACTGAGTGCTGTGTCGGCTTTGTCTTCAGCTCCTTGGCGGCTTTCAGGTAAGGCACGTAGGTGAGGTGGATGCACACGCAGTCGCGTCCGAGTTCCCAGCGCAGCTGTCGCACGCTTTCAAGAAACGGGGTCGACTCTATGTCGCCTACGGTCCCGCCGATTTCGGTAATTACATAGTCATACTTGCCCGTGTTGCCGAGGAGTTTGACGTTGCGTTTGATTTCGTCGGTGATATGGGGTATTATCTGGACGGTTTTACCAAGATAGTCGCCCCTGCGTTCCTTGTCGATCACGCTCTGGTAGATACGCCCGGTGGTGATGTTGTTGGCCCGCGATGTCTGTACATTGGTAAAGCGTTCGTAGTGACCGAGGTCCAGGTCAGCCTCGTGTCCGTCGGCCGTAACATAGCATTCGCCGTGCTCGTAGGGGTTGAGCGTTCCGGGGTCGATGTTGATGTAGGGGTCGAATTTCTGGATAGTTACGTGATAGCCGTGCGCCTTCAGCAGGCAGGCCAGAGACGCGGAGATGATGCCCTTGCCTAAGGACGACACCACTCCGCCGGTAACGAATATGTACTTAGTATCCACTCGTCAAGATAGTGTATGGTTAATCAGTCGGCAAAGTTACAAAAAAATCGGGGCGTATCAAAAATAATTCTGACACGCCCCGAGAACGTTTACGATGTTAGTTTACATAGGGATGATTGTGGCGCTCCATCTGAAGTCCTCATAGGGCGAAATCTGGTAGACTTCCTCAGGACGGGCTTCCCAGCTGTCATAGCCTCCGACACCCTGATGACGCCCGTCGATGCTTATCTCCACGAAGTCACGCGGGGTTATGTCATTCATGTGGGTCTGACGCGGTTTGACATCTTTGGCATCGCTGTCGCGACGGTTGGCGATGTATTCGGGCGACAGGTTGTTCCACTGATACGGCTTGTTGGCGGCTTCCTCGCCGTCGAAATCCTCCACAGAGTTGCGCAGGGCGTTGAACTCAACGAAGTTGCCGGTTCCCTGTACCTTCAGTCCGTGACCGCTCTTGTCGGTGACGGTAAACCAGCGCACATCGGTGCGGTGGCCGTTCTCTTGCGGACGTATATATGGGAAATACATTTCTTCGGCAGTTGTTGAGTATTCGTCTACCATCGAGCCGCGTTTGCGGTCCTCATAGTTCTCGCCCGGACCGCGGCCGAAGTACCTGACGCGGTCCATGGTCGACGGCACGCGCATGCGCAGGCCGATACGGGGTATCTCGCCCACTTTAACCGATTTTTCCAAAGCCTTGTAGTCGGCTTCGACACCTACGGCTCCCGAGGGATAGACGGTATATGACACGGTGTAGGTGTTGCCGGGGGCGAGCCGGTAGATGGCGCGTATCACTACGTTGTCGTCACCTTTCTCAACCGTTACATTCTCGACCTTGAAATCGCGGCTTGACAACTTCCACTCGTGTGAACGCTTGGGCAGCTGGTTGCCGTAATCGTTGTCGGTAGGTCCTCCCCAGAAACTGGGCTGGAGTCCGAAGCCGTCGTGAACATACTGACGACCCTTCACTTTGTAGGATGTGACGACACCCTTGGCTCCGTCGAATACGAAGTCGACTGTCGGAGAAGTGACTTTGACTGTTGAGCCTTCACGTACGGTTTCGAGCGGACGTCCGCCGGTGGCAAACGACTGTTCGGTTGCTTTGGCTTTGTTGGGAAGCTCAAACTGCCAGGTGGCTACTTCGTGACCCTTCTTCACACCTGGGAAGTCATGGTCGGCAGTCACACTGAAATTGACGAAGTATTCGATGCCGGGCTGCATCTTTATGCCTTTTACCGGCACATTCAACGGTGCTGTTGCCTGCGGGGCGACATTTCCGGGTTTTATAGAACCGCTTTTCAGGGTCTTGCCGTTGCCCTTGATGGTGTAATGAACGGTATAACCCGAGAGGTCGCGGAAATAGAACCGGTTGATTATTTCAAACTCGCCCTTCGACGCGTCTTTTGCTGCAAATGCTATGTCCTGGTGCATATGCTTGACCTCGGCCATGCCGGGATGGGGGGTACGGTCAGGACTTACCAAGCCGTTGCAGTTGAAGTTGCCGTCGCTCGGTTGGTCTACGCCGTAATCGCCGCCGTAGGTGTAATAAACATTACCATCGGCATCTTTTTCAAAAAGTCCCTGATCAACCCAGTCCCATATGAAGCCGCCGGTGAGGTTGGGATATTTGTAGATGGCATCCCACTGTCCGGCGAAGTTGCCTGTGGAGTTGCCCATTGCGTGGGCATATTCCGAAGGCATTGCGGGACGGTCGCTGCCGTTGCGTCCGATTTCTTCAAACCATGATGCTCCGGGATATTGCGGTACGTACATGTCGGTGTTCCACTCCCAGATGGCGCGCTCGTAGTTCACGGGTCGTTGCATCCAGTCTTTGTCGGCATCCTTCATGTAGAGGTATGTCTGATAGAAATTATATCCGTTTCCGGCCTCGTTGCCGAGCGACCAAAAGGTGATAGAAGGGAAGTTTTTGTTGCGCTCAAACATGTTTTGCGTGCGTTCCATGTGCTTGGCGAGCCATTCGGGGTTATTGCCGAGGGTTTCGCCCTTCGACAATCCGTAGCCCATAGGGTGGCTTTCGATATTGGCTTCGTCGTAGACATATAGTCCATATTCGTCGCACAGTTCGTAGAATCGGCGCGACTGCGGGTAGTGGCAAAGGCGGACGGCATTGATGTTGTTGGCTTTCATCAGTTCGAAGTCCTTGCGCATAAGTTCCTCGCTCACATAGTGACCGGTCAGCGGGTCATGTTCGTGAATGTTCACGCCTTTCATTTTCACGGGCTGTCCGTTGAAGAAGAATACCGAGTAAGGCTTGCCGTTGGCCGACAGACGGTCGATTTCCTTGATTTCGATGCGTCTGAAGCCGACCTTGAATGGTACGGTCTCCTGGATGGAACCGCCGTCGGATACGGTCATCAGCAGAGTGTAAAGCTCGGGTGTCTCAGCCGACCATTTGCTGACTGACGGAATCTTGGTCTCAAACATGGCCGATGCGTCAGCATTGGCTGCGGCTCTCAGTTGCTTTGATCCGGAAGCGACTTCTTTTCCGGCGTTGTCCACGAGCTTATACGACGCTGTTATGTCGGCTTGTCTGTCGGTATGGTTGGCCATTATCATTTTGAGGCCGAACAGGCCGTCGCTGTACGTGTCGTCGAGTGTCGAGCGTACATAGAAGTCCTGCAGCGACACCTTCGGCTGTGACCACAGATAAACGTCGCGTTCGATGCCGCTCAGCCGCCAGAAGTCCTGTGCTTCGAGATAGGAGCCGGTGCTCCAGCGGTAGATTTTTAGTGTCAGGGTGTTTTCACCGCTATGCACATATTTGTTTATAAGCCACTCACCGGGATCTTTTGAATCTTCGTTATATCCGACTTCCTTACCGTTGACGTAAACGTATACACCCGATTTAGCTGCCCCGATATGGAGATAAGTGTCGCGCCCCGACCAATCGGACGGGATTTCGAACTTGCGGGTGTAGACTCCCACCGGGTTTGCGTCAGGCAGGAGGGGAGGCGTGGGCTTGTCAGCTTTGAACTCATAGTGTGTGTTGGTGTAGATCGCGGTTCCGTGTCCCTGCACTTCCCAGTTTCCCGGCACGGTTATGTCGCTCCAGCCCGAAGTGTTTACGTTCTCGGCGGTTGCATCTGACGGCAGCTGTTTGTCTGAGTCGACGTACTTGAATTTCCACGTGCCGTTCAGCGACTCATACCAGGGACTGTCGGTGAAAGTTCCTGTCATTGCCGCTTCGGCTGTGGGATAGGTCATGAAAGAGGTGCGCGGTGCCTCGCGGTTAACGCTTGTAGCCTTCACATCGAGGTGAGGGGGTAGTGCGCCTGTCTGTGCCTGTGCACACAGGGCAACGGCCATGGTGGCGGTAAGTATGTTTATTTTCATCATAATGTCAGTCCTTAAATTTAGAGGTGGACACTCCGTAGCTGCATATTACCACAAAGCATATGAACGGAAGCACAAACGAAAGGTTAACAGCCGGGAATCCTCCAATTGATCCGAGGTCGATGATCGAGGCCTGGACCGGCGGAAGCACCGACCCTCCGAGAATGGCCATAATCAGGCCGGCGGCGCCGAATTTTGCGTCATCGCCGAGTCCGTGCAAAGCTATGCCGTAGATGGTAGGGAACATAAGCGACATGCATGCCGACACAGCAACCAGGCAATACAGTCCCCATATGTCGGTGAAGCATATCACACCTGCCGTGAATATGCCGCCTGCGACTGCCAGAATAGCCAGCAGCTTGCCGGGATTTAGATACTTAAGTATGAAGGTGCATATAAATCTGCTGCAGCAGAATATGATCATTGCCACAATGTTGTATTGCTGTGAGGTCACTTCTGCCTCTTTCTCTCCCATACCCATTTCCATGAACACCCTCGTGCCATACTGGATGATGAATGTCCAGCACATTATCTGCACCCCGACATAGAAGAACTGCGCAATGACTCCGTTGCGGTAACGAGGAATGCCGAAGATGCGCTTGAGTGTCGGGATGAAATTGATTTTCTTGGATTGGTCGCCGTTCTTGGGCATGGGGGTGAGCCATATAATCAGCAGCATTGCCAGGATTACGAGACCGATAATGAGGTACGGTCCGATAAGCACACCGAGGTCATATTGCTTGATGGCATCGAATGCGGCATCGTCGAGTTTGGCTCGTCCTGCCGTGTCGAGCGGGTCGAGGCGGTTCTGGATAAAGTTCATCGCCACGTACATTCCCAAAAGCGACCCCATCGGGTTGAATGCCTGGGCAAAGTTCAGACGACGGGTGGCCGTGTTGTCCGAACCCATGGTGAGGATATATGGGTTACAGCTCGTCTCAAGGAACGAGAGCCCGCAGGTCAGGATAAAGTAAGCGATCAGGAACGGGAAGTATTCGCCCGTCATTTTCGCGGGGAAGAACAGAAATGCGCCTAAGGCATACATGCCCAGTCCGAGTAGAACGCCTGCTTTGTAAGAGAAACGACGGATGAATATGGCTGCGGGGAATGCCATGGCGAAATATCCCCCGTAAAAGGCCACTTGCACGAGGGCGCCTTCGGCCACTGACATTCGGAATATTTTTGAGAATGCCTTCACCATGGGGTTGGTGATGTCGTTGGCAAAACCCCAGAGCGCGAAGCATGAGGTTATAAGGATGAACGGCAGCAGGAAGTTCACGCCGTTGCGTACCAAAAAGCCGTCTTTGCGGGCGTCATCACTCGGTTGTGCTGCGATGGGTTCTTTCATGGATTTGGTGTGTCGGATGTTGATTGTGTTTGGTTGATTGATTGATGATTCCGGCGTCAGTCGGCAGTTACCGATGTGACGGATTCAGGCGAACTGATGTCGCCCAATGTTTTTGCTTGTAATAGAATGCTGCCGATTCCAGTGGCTTCCACGGGGCCTGCTATCACTTCGATGCCGGTTGCCTCGGCGGTCATGCGGTTGAGCAGCTCGTTACGTGATCCTCCGCCTATTATATTCAGGCGTGTGACGGGACGTCCGATTATTTCGCCCATAGAGAAGATGCCGCGCCTGTAGCGGTCGGCCAGAGAAAGCATGACGCATCGCCCCGTGTCGCCTTGTGTGGCCGGAGCCTCGATGCCGCGTGAGCTCAACCATTCTGAAATGGCCACGCTCATCGAAGACGGATTGGAAAATACGGGATCTTCGACATCGATGATTTGCGAATAGGTCGATTTCTCAGATTCAGACACAAGCGTGGGATAGTCGATGCCAATACCTTTATTGTCCCACTCTGACATAAGGCGTTGAAGTATCCATAACCCGGTGATATTCTGTAGAAAGGTGATTCGGCCGTCGGCACTTCCCTCGTTCGTGAAACCGGCTATACGCGCGGCTTCGGTCAGTATGGGGCGATCAGTCAGACATCCTAAAAGCGACCATGTTCCCGAACTCAGAAACGCTGTCACCCCCGAGCTGTCGGTTTTTGCCGACGAGGCATAGACGGCGCTTGCTGTGTCGTGTGAGCCTACGGCCACCACAGGCACTTCGTAGTCGATTCCGAGTTTCGTGCGCAAGTCGGTTGTAAGGTAGCCGCGTACTGTCCCGGGCATTACTATCGGGGCAAAGATACGGCGCGGCAGTTTCAGTTTGTCGATAAGGTCGTAATTCCATTCGCCTCTGCCGGCTATAAGGAGTTCGGAGGTGGAGGCTATGCTGTATTCCGAGTTGGCCTCACCCGTAAGGAAGTAACTGAACAGATCGGGCATAAACAGCAGCTTGTCGGCAATGCGCAGAAGTCCGGGCTGTTCGTCGGCTATCGACATCAGCCTGTACACCGAGTTGATCTCCATTATCTGTATGCCTGCTTCGGCATAATGCCTGCCTGCGCCGCCGCGTATCTCTGCCAGCCGCCCGGGATAGGGCGCTGTTGCTCCGTCGCGGTAACAAATCGGGTTGGAGAGCAGGTTGCCTGCCTCGTCAATCAGTCCGAAGTCCACTCCCCAGGTGTCGATGCCTATCGATTTGATGAGGAATCCACGTTCGATTGCTTTGCGCAGACCGGTGATCATCTCCTCGTATAGCGACAGAAAGTCCCAGTAGAGATGATGCCCGAGGTATATCTGGCGATTGCCGAAACGGTGGATCTCCGTCATACGGAGACCACCGTCAGGCAATATCGTGCCGGCAATGACACGGCCGCTTCCGCCGCCGTAGTCAACCGCGATATAAGCTTCTGTCATCCCTTTTTGCCTAAGATATAGACATCGAGGTCGTTGATTTCACCGGCTGTGAGCGGGTCGACATTGTCGCCGTTCAGCACGGCTATGCGGCAGGCCATCTCGAAGAACATGGCGCGTTCGAGTGCCTGTGCGAAGTCTTTGCCGCACACAACCTGGCCATGTTTGCGCAGGAACACTGAATCATGGTCCTTCATGGCCGCGATCACATGTTGTGCCAACTCCGGCGATCCCGGACGGAAATATGGGATCACTGGTATTTCACGGCCTACGTGTATGGGGCATTCGGCTGTGAAATTGAAGTTGGTCGGGAGCTCCTTGCGGCAGGCGATCGCTGTGGCATAAGGCGACTGGAAGTGCAGGACGCAGCCCACATCCTCGCGCTCGCGCATCACGCCGAGGTGGAAGACGCTTTCCATCGAAGGCCGCACTCCGTTGAGGATGGTGCCGTCGGCAACTTTCACACGGGCAACATTTGCCGTGGTGAGTTCGGGCACCCACGATCCGGTGGCCGAAACGAGGGCCTCGTCGCCGTAGCGTACCGACAGGTTGCCGCTCGAACAAACAGTCAGGCCGGCTTTTCCTACTTTGTGGGCATATTCCACAAAGTTCAGGATATCTTGTTGTGTTATCATTTCAGTTCTGTTTATTTGTAAATCGGTCCGTAATTCTTGCAGGCACGGTAGTCGGCACCTTCCTTGTCCATACCGAATGCGTTCCATGCAGCCGGACGGAATATGTCGGCATCGTCGATGTTGTGCATGCAGACAGGGATGCGGAGCATCGAAGCGAGCGTGATGAGGTCGGCTCCGAAATGGCCGTAGCCGATAGCGCCGTGGTTTGCTCCCCAGTTGTTCATCACTGAGTAGACGTCGCGGAAGCAGTCGCGGTTGCACAGACGTGGTACGAACCAGGTCGTAGGCCATGTGCGGTCGGTGCGTATGTCGAGAGCATGGTTGATTTCGGGATCGACATCCACTGTCCAGCCTTCGGCGAGCTGAAGCACCGGTCCGAGACCTTTGACGAGGTTGACGCGGATCATTGTCACGGGCATGCCTCCCTTTGTGAGGAAGTTCGACGAGAAACCGCCGCCTCTGAAGTAGTCACGGTTGGCCGGATACCATGTGGTGGCCTTGAGTATTGCTGTCTCTTCGGCATCGGTCAGCTCCCAGAACGGTTTCATGGTGGGGTTGCCTTCAGCATCGGTGGCTTGTCCCGATCCGTCGAGTGTGGTAGCGCCTGAGTTGATCAGATGGATCATGCCGCCTGATGCGCGTCCGGTGAGTTCCTTGCCTGTCACACGCTTAACGGCTTCGGGGCTCCAGTATGTGCGGACGTCGGAGAAAATCATGGCGCGGTTTGTCAGCAGGTGACCGAAGAGCATGGCCACGCCGTTGAGCGCGTCGTTTTCAGTAGCTACGGTCAGAGGCTCGCGTTTGCCGTTCCAGTCAAACGAGGTGTTGAGCATTGCCTCGGTGAAGTCGCCGTTGGGATAGAAGTCGGTCCACTGGCGCTGTCCCTGGAATCCGCCTGCGATTGCATTGTGGCCGAGAGCTTCCTCTTTGAATCCTTTTTCGAGAAGTTTCGGATTGCCCTTCATCAGGTCGCGGAATATGAGGGTCATCTTGACGATGAATTCCCAGTCCTTGTCCTTGCCTGCGCGGTCTTTTTCTTTGCCGTTTGTGGCGTTGCAGTAGTCGTTGCCTTCGTTGACCTTGCAGAATTTCTCTGTCCATGCCATGGCCTCCTTAAATTCCTCGTCGTCGTAGATTCCTTCGGTCATACGGCGGATTATCTCGGTCATGTCGACCGACTCGTTGCGCATTCCGAGGTATTCCTGGAAGAAGTTCGGGTCGACAATCGAGCCGGCGATACCCATGGCGACTGAGCCGACCGAGAGGTATGATTTGCCGCGCATGTCGGCTACGGCGACTGCGGCGCGTGTGAAGCGGAGCAGCTTTTCGGCTACGTCGTCGGGAATTGTGTTGTCGGCGAGGTCCTGAACGTTATGTCCGTATATGCCGTAAGCGGGAAGTCCTTTCTGTGCGTGGGCGGCAAGCACGGCTGCAAGATAAACTGCGCCCGGACGCTCGGTGCCGTTGAATCCCCAGACTGCTTTTGGCCAGTAGGGGTTCATATCCATAGTTTCGGCCCCGTAGCACCAGCATGAGGTGACGCTGATAGTGGCTCCAACTCCGGCGTGCTCGAATTTGTCGGCACAGGCAGCGGCTTCGGCCACGCGTCCGATAGTGCCGTCGGCTATCACGCACTCCACGGGTTCGCCGTCGGCATGACGTACATTCTTGGTTATGAGTTCGGCTACTGCATGTGCAAGAGCCATTGTCTTATCTTCAAGACTTTCGCGAACGCCTCCCTGGCGGCCGTCGATAATAGGTCTGATACCAATTTTAGGATGATTTCCCATTTGTAATATGCGATTTAAGTAAGAATACCACAAAAGTAATCAAAAAACCGCTATTGATACAATCATTGTCCGTTTTTTTTAACTATCTTTGTCATACAATCACAAGATTATGGAGATGATGGAATGGGACAGGCTCGTGTCGGACCTCAGGTTCGGACTCGAGAACTATGCCGAAAGCAAGAACGGCATCCGCAGCGATTTTCAGCGCGACTACGACCGCCTGGTGTTTTCGTCGCCCTTCAGACGCCTTCAGAACAAGACACAGGTGTTTCCGCTGCCGGGAAGTATATTTGTGCACAACCGCCTTACTCACAGCATTGAGGTGGCTTGCGTCGGACGCTCGTTGGCAAACGAGGTGGCTTTGAGCCTGCGAGACCGGCATCCGGGTGAAAAATGGCTTCAGTCACTCGACCCTATCGGCGACATCGTTGCGGCCGGGTGCCTTGCGCACGACCTCGGCAACCCCCCATTCGGACACTCCGGCGAGATGGCCATATCCACGTTTTTCAGCGAGGGGGCGGGTGCCGTGCTAAAAAGTGAGCTGACAGCCGCCCAGTGGGCCGACCTCACGCATTACGATGGCAATGCCAATGCTTTCAGGCTGCTGACACACCGCTTCGAAGGACGCCGACCCGGTGGCTTCGCGATGACCTACTCCACACTTGCATCGATTGTCAAATATCCTTTTTCATCGTTGCTGGCCGGAAGCCGTAACAAATTCGGCTTTTTTGATTCGGAACGTGAGGATTTTGAGCGTGTGGCCCAACATCTTGGCATACTGCGGCTCGATTCGTCGGAAGGTACTGCCCGTTTCGCACGTCATCCGCTTGTCTATCTTGTTGAGGCCGCCGACGACATCTGCTACGAGGTGATGGACATCGAGGACGCGCACAAACTCAAACTCATATCCACGGATGAGGCTATCAGCCATTTCCTCGGTTTTTTCGACGAGGAGTCTCGCGGCAAACGCGAACGTTCGATGAGTCATGTCGACGATCCCAACGAAAAGCTGGCTTATCTGCGTTCCTGTGTCATAGGCACGCTTGTGGCTGCATGCGCCAAGGCCTTTGTCGACAACGAGG
Source organism: uncultured Bacteroides sp. (assembly GCA_964489495.1). Taxonomy (GTDB): domain Bacteria; phylum Bacteroidota; class Bacteroidia; order Bacteroidales; family Muribaculaceae; genus Paramuribaculum. The sequence continues at coordinate 2,345 of CAZAZA010000013.1, read as the reverse complement.
AGGCTATAATGACCGGAACGTTGTCCGGCCCGTTGCTCGACCATATCGCGCCATTGGAGCGCGAGGGTTATCGGCGTTGCGCCTCGCTGTCGTGGGGACGAATCTATACGGCACCCGACGTTGTCGATATCGAGCTGGCAGGCAATCAAATCATCACCTTTTTGATGGAGAGGCTGATTCATGCGGTCAGAAATCCGGGACTTAATTATTCGCGCCTGTTGCTATCGAAAGTCCCCCAGCAGTATGCCGTCTATTCCGACACTCTCTACGGCAAGATTCAGGCTGTTCTCGACCATATATCCGGAATGACCGACGTATATGCTCTGGACATGTATCGCAAATTGAACGGTATGAGCCTCAAAATAAACAATTAAAGATTGGTTGTAACAAGTTTGTAATCGTTTTAACCTATTTTAGCGTTTTAAAGTTTATAACGGGTAAATGTATGCGTAACTTTGCAACGTCGGAAGGAGGCAGAGACAAAGCACTCAGCTCCTCAGCCACCTCCCTCATAACCGTCGAACTAAAACATACTTATATTTATTGCACCTACCGTTTGACTGCATTGCTTGTCCTACCATTGACAGATTGCTATTAACTGCACAATAACTGCTGATTGACTGACTACTGATTTGTTTTTGCTAATTGCGTATAAGGTATTTAAAAGATTGATTGAAAAAGAGACACCTCTGCCGGGCGGCAGGGGTGTCTTGCAATGCGTAATTGTCGAAACCTTTCGACATCGACCGTCAGCTTACTCTGACGCTCCCGCCGTTGTCGGTGTTTGTAATTTATTTTTGTAAACATTTTTCATTAAAACCGAAAAATGTTTTGAAAAAAGGTTTAATAGTGTTACATTTGCGAATCCATAACCTCCAGCCCATGAATACACTCAGCCAACCACCATGACAACGAATCGTAAAATCATCCGAGCTGAATTTCACGACTATTCGGGAGGTGAGTATTTCGTGACAGTATGCACCCGCAACAAAGAACATTATTTTGGGAAAATCCTCCGCTCGTCCAACACAGTCCAAACCGTTGAAACCCGGCAAAATGGTGAAACCATCTGCCCTCTACGGTCTAACGGCTCGTCCAACACAGTCCAAACCGTTGAAACCCGGCAAAATGGTGAAACCATACGCCCTCTACGGTCTAACGGCTCGTCCAACACAGTCCAAACCATTGAAACCCATCAAAATGGTGAAACCATCCACCCTCTACGGTCTAATGGCTCGTCCAACACAGTCCAAACCATTGAAACCCGGCAAAATGGTAGGGACGCACGGCTCGTGCGTCCGGTTGACGTCAGGCTCGTGCGTCCAGAAACCCAGCAAAATGGTAGGGACGCACGGCTCGTGCGTCCGGTTGACGTCAGGCTCGTGCGT
>CAZAZA010000013.1:0-857 GCA_964489495.1 uncultured Bacteroides sp. | reverse complement strand
CCAGAAATCCATCAAAATGGCAGTGACGGTGAACACGGTGAAATGGTACTATCCACGATCGGCCGCTACTGCCGTGAGCAAATGGAGTCAATCAGTGCTCATTATCCGTATGCAGCTGTATCACTATATGTCATCATGCCTAATCATATCCATGCGATAATAACTGTTGATCGCAACCGGACGGAATATCCGAGCGTTCCGAGCCGACGGACGGCGCTTTCGGTGGTTATGGGAGGGTTTAAACGGGCGGTAACGATGTATGCGCGTCGTAATGGTATAGAATTCGGATGGCAAGGGCGGTATCATGACCATATTATCCGAGGAGTTCGCGACGGGAATATGATAGCGGAGTATATCAAAAATAATGTGGACCGATGGGCATCAGACTGCTTCTATAAATGATGTTTCCTCAATAAAAATAATATGTATATAAAAATAATATGTATTATGAACCCATCCCCTGAGCCACGGCATTGTACGAACGTACGTCCAAATATCCACGGACGGACGAGGCTAATGTCAACCGGACGCACGAGCCGTGCGTCCCTACATAATATGTTGAATACCAATATTGTAATGGGCGGCTATTTCGATTCCGAGGGGAATGCCTATTACTATCTGACGGACTATCAGGGGAACGTTACCGGAGTGATTGACTCCAATGCGAAGATAGTGCAGGAGACGGGCTACTACCCCTACGGTGAGCCGTGGCTGGAGCCAGACGGCGACAATTCCTATCTTTATGGTGGCAAGGAGCGCATGGCTCTGGGGGGAGTGCGCTACAGCGACTTCGGGCCTCGGCTGCTGAGCACCGCCTCGGGCTACTGGGGCTCGCCCGACCCCCTCTGCGAGGACTT
>CAZAZA010000012.1:35648-49601 GCA_964489495.1 uncultured Bacteroides sp. | reverse complement strand
CGCCAAGTATGCTGCCCTTCGTCCGCTCGCTTGAGGGGTCGATGGCGAGCACGGCGAGTTTGCCTCCGTCGCGCAGCACATGAAGCCCGAACACGTCGATCGACGTGCTTTTGCCGGCGCCCGGGACGCCTGTGATGCCGATGCGTCGCGAATGTCCTGAATGAGGGAGGCATTTCTCAATCACTTCCTGGGCCAGGGCCTGGTGGTCGGGCGATACGCTTTCGACCAGAGTTACAGCACGGCTGAGCATGGTTACGTCACCTTTGAGTATGCGTTCAACCATTTCGGCGGCAGAGGGGAGGGGCTGGCGGCGGCGCGGACGCAGGTAAGGGTTGACCGACGGCGGCTGCGCTACGCCGGAATTGACGGTCAATCCGGTATATTGTGAGTCGTTTTCAGGGTGTTCCATTGCGGTTTAATGGGGTGTTAGTGGGTTAGTTCGCCCACGACCCTTACAATCGTCGTGGGGGAGTCGGGATCGTTGGCTATTATTGTTATACGGGCATTTATCATGTCTGCGTCGGCCGCGAGCGACGGGTCGACGTTGACGGTCATTGTGGCCGATTTGCCCGGTGCAATCTTGTCTTTCGACACTTTTACGCTCACGGCAGGGTCTGGCGACATAATGCGGCGCAGAACGAGTGGCTTGGCGCCTATATTGGCAAGGGTGAGTTCCTTTTTCATAGGCTTTTCGTTCGGGCCGAGACGTCCGAGGTCCACTATGTCGGGTGTGACTTTGAGATGTGGCGACCGGGCGCGTTGCTCGGGAGTGAGCCTGCGGAAATCTTCGCGGATAGTTATGACGGAGCCCAGCCGTATCTCTTCGGGTGATTGGTCTGAGGAGCGAATCACTATGGTATCGCTTACCAGCCCCCATTGCGGGCACTCTCCCGTGTGGTGATTGACCGACACTACGAACTGTTCTCCCGGGTTCACAGTCGCGGGCTTGAACGTTACATCCATATATCGCGGCTTGCTCACAACAACCGGTGTTATGACATTGTCACTGTTGTTGTATCCTTTGAAGTATGATGACCCGAGTGCGTCTTTGTAGACTTCGCCCATCATCACAGTCGACGAGTGGAGCCTGAAATCACCGGCATCTACCGGATAACGGCTCTTGAGCGTATTTGATGTTCCGATCACAGTGCCGCTTATCACAAGGTTCTGCTTGGCCGGGTCGGCGTTGCTGTGTATCATCACCTTTTTCGAGAATCGTCCCGGACGCCCGACGGCGTTGTAAGTTACTTTGATGAACACCGAGTCGCCGGGCTGATACTGTGAACCTGCATAACGTTCGGTAGTGGTGCAGCCGCAGTTAGGCCTCACATCGTAGATTACCAGCGGCTCGTCGCCGGCATTGATGCCTTTGAATGTGCAGGTTACGGTTGACAGGTCTTCGTTGAATGCGCCGAAATCATGGCGCGTCGCATCCCATTTGATTATGGGGGCGCAGTGTGCGGTTAGTGCGATAGCGGCTGCAAGGACTGACGAAATATGACGCAATAACATGGTCGGGGGATAATTATGGAACGATTACACCCGAGAAATTCAGTTTCGCGGTGTACTTTTTGCGTGTGGTCTCGATGCGAGCCCGTACTTCGCGGTTAAATTCTCCCCGCCGTCCGGTAGGGTCGAATTTTATTGTGACTTTTCCGGTTTTGCCCGGAGCGATAGGTTCGGGTGTCCATTTCGGCGTGGTGCAGCCGCACCCGCCGTTGGTGACGGTGGTGATTACCAGCGGCGTGTTGCCGGTGTTGGTTATCATGAATGTATGGCTCACCGGACCGTTCGAAGCCTTTATTGTGCCGAAATCATGCGACTTAGAGTCAAATTTGTAGACATCGGGATTCCGGTCGGCCCCCATCGCGCATATAGCTGTCATAAGCAGCATTAAGAACGAAAATATATATCCTTTCATAATGTTCGGAATTAATGCTTCAAAATTAACAAAATTAATCATCCCGCGCAACCCCGGGGTGATTAAATATGTTAACGGTCAATCGTCATCGTCATGACGGTCGTGGTGATGTTTGTGTTTCTTGTATTTTTTGTGATGTTTGTGTTTTTTATGTTTATGCTTCCTGTGCTTTGGGCCGTAACCGTCCCAGTCATACTCGTAATCATGATGTATGCCGTAATAACCTCTCGTGGTTCCGCAGCCGGGAGCGATCGCAGCCAGCAGGCACAGTATTACGGCTGCGACAGTAGTTCTAAATATGGCATGTGGCCGTAGTCTCATATCACGCAAGTTTTGATTATATAAAAATAAGACACCCGCAGGTGCCTTATTGTTTTATGCGTGTATATGAAAAAGCTTACTTTTTGTGGTCGATGAAGGAGTTTACTACAACTCCATTGCCCTCGTAAGTTACCTCGGTCGCTATAGCAGGAATCAGGATTGACTGGCCGCGACGGAGGCCGATTTTATTTCCACGATCGTCGGTGACGGTGAGTTCGCCTTCGATACAGGTGGATGTGACGAAAGAGTCGAGATCACCTAACGGAAGTTTTTTAGCGCCGTCAATCTCTATGCGTGTCACGTCGAAGTGCTTGCAGGCTACAAGCATAGATGTGCCGTCAGGATACTCTGTGGCTTTCGACCTGTATTCGGGGTAAACTGTATAGTCAATTGCGTCCTTTGCAAGGTCGACATGCAGCTCGCGGGGCTTGCCGTTAGCGTCAACGCGGCCGAAGTCATAAATTCGGTAGGTTATGTCGCTCGTTTCCTGAACCTCTACGAGCATATTCCCGGCCCCAATGCTGTGTACACGGCCCGCAGGAAGGAAGAACACATCGCCCGGTTTCGACTGATGATGGGCAATAACGTCCATCAGTGAGTTCTCCGCCACAAGCCTGACATAGTCATCCGGAGTGATTTTTTTCGAAAGGCCGGCGCATATGATTGCTCCCGGGTCAGTGTCGATGATATACCACATTTCGGTTTTTCCAAGGGAGTTGTGGCGTTTGCGTGCCAGGTCGTCGTCGGGGTGTACCTGCACAGAAAGGTCGCCGGCAGCGTCGATAATTTTGATGAGGAGGGGGAACGTATCGCCGAAATCGCTGTAGACTTTCGTGCCGACGAGGTCGCCTTTGTACTCTTTTACGAGGTCGCCGAGGTTCCTGCCCGAGTCAGGGCCTTCGGCAACAACCGATTCGTGTCCCGGAACGCCGGATATCTCCCAGCTTTCGCCAATTTTTTCCTGGTCGGTGTCGATTCCCTTGAACGGAGCGATCTTGTTGCCGCCCCATATCACGCTTTTGAGTATCGGCCGGAAACTCATCGGTGCGATATTGTGTCTGTTGTCCATATATGGGTCCGTTTTATATTTGAATTGAAATTTTGGTTTATGCCACAAATTTAGTCAAAAGCTTTAAAACAATGCTCCTTAAAGGACGAAAAATAACGTAGTTGGCGAAGAATTGCGAAAAACTTTTTGAAAATTGGGATTATATCCCTAACTTTGCAAAGTTTTTTGAATCAACAACAGCTGTGGGAAAGTTTACAGAATACAAACTGCCGCTTAAGAGCATGTCTCCGGGTTTGCACGAAATAGAGTACAAGCTTGGCAAGCAGTTCTTTGCCAATATGGAGAGTTCGGATGTACATGATGCCGACCTGACCGTGAAGCTTACGGTGAATCACAAAAGCGATCTGTATTATCTGCACTTTGTTATAACCGGCGAAGTAAAGCTCATATGCGACCGTTGTCTGGATCTTATGTCATATCCTATTGACGCTGCCTACGACATAGCGGTGAAATACGGCGATGACTACAACGATGATTCCGACGAGCTGCTTGAGATTCCCGAAAGCGACAACTATCTGAATGTCGCGTATATGATATACGACACCGTTGAGCTTCAGATTCCGATGAAGCATGTCCATCCGATGGGCAAGTGCAACCGCGCAATGAGCGCCATACTCCGCAAGCACCGCGCTCACCGCCCCGGCGACGAGGATGCAGAGCTTGAAGACCAGCTGATGGACGAGATAGATGTCGAATCTGACGACGAGGCTTCCGCAGCGTCGGATCCCCGTTGGGACGAACTGAAAAAACTGACAGACAATAATCAAGAATAAACAACAATAAGACAAAATGGCACATCCTAAACGCAAACAATCCAAGACCCGCACTGCCAAGCGTCGTACACACGACAAGGCAGTGGCTCCTACTCTGGCAATTTGCCCCAACTGCGGCGCGTGGCATATCTACCACACCGTATGCGGTGAATGTGGTTATTATCGCGGCAAGATCGCTATCGAGAAGGAAGCCGCTCTCTAATCGAGCCGGCCGGAGTCGATGTCCGGCTTAGCCTAGAAGGCTTTGTCCAGGCATCATGTCCATCTAAAGAATCTCCTGAACCGCACCGACGCTTTAGGAGATATTTTTTTAACATCAAGCCATAACTCAAACCAAGACGATATGCTTTATCCCCGAATAGCCGGAATCGCATCCTATGTCCCTGACGACATCCTCGACAATGATATGCTCTCGAAGATGGTCGACACCAACGACGAATGGATAACCACACGCGTTGGAATCAAAGAACGTCGTATACTCAAGGTCGAAGGCGCATGCTCATCGTATATGGGCATCAAGGCCGTTGAACGCCTGCTCGAATCGAGCGGCACCAAGGCCGAAGATGTCGACCTGCTGATATGCGCCACTTCCAACCCCGATTATCGTTTCCCTTCAACCGGTTCGATCATCGCTCACGGCTGTGGGCTGTCTAAGGCCTATGCCTACGACATTCAGGCTGCATGCGCCGGATTCCTCGTGGCCCTGCAGGATGCTGCCGCCTACGTACGTTCAGGCATGTACAAGAAGGTTGTGGTAGTCGCTGCTGAAATGATGTCGTCGATGGTCAATTACAACGATCGTCAGACTTGTCCTTTGTTTGGCGACGGGGCTGCCGCCGTCATTGTCGAGCCTACCGAAAAAGAGGTAGGTGTGATTGACGCAGTGTTCCATATCAACGGCGAAGGCCGCGACCACCTGATCATGCAGGCCGGAGGTTCTGCTCATCCTGCCACTCACGACACTGTTGATGCCGGGATGCATTTTGTGCAGCAGGACGGACGCTATGTCTATAAACATGCTGTGACCGACATGCTTGAGTCGACTCTCGAAGTTGCCGAACGCAATCACCTGACTATGGAGTCGGTCGACTGGCTCGTTCCTCACCAGGCCAACGCCCGCATTATCGAGGCTGTGGCTTCGCGTGCTGGGATTGACCATGACAAAGTGCTTGTCAACATAGAGCACTACGGCAACACTTCTGCCGCTTCGATTCCGCTCTGCCTTGACGAATACAAAAACCGTCTGAAACCCGGCGACAAGCTGATTCTCACAGCATTTGGTGCAGGTTTTACCTGGGGGGCAATGTATTTGATCTGGGACCTCTAATAGCCGGTCATCTAAAAATTTTAAAAAATAGCATCTTTTCAGATGCTATTTTTGTTTTAATATGTGATGGATTACATCATATGTTATAACAATTCGTAAACCACTTGATTATGGAACAAAATAACGAGAAAAAACATAAGGCCGGTTTTGTAAATATTGTCGGCAATCCGAATGTGGGCAAATCGACACTCATGAATGACCTCGTGGGCGAGCGTGTCAGCATCATCACTTCAAAGGCGCAGACCACCCGTCACCGTATCATGGGCATAGTCAATACCGACGACTATCAGATTGTATTTTCCGATACCCCAGGCGTGCTGGAGCCTAAATACAAGCTGCAGGAAAGCATGCTGAGCTTCTCGGAGGGAGCGCTCATCGATGCCGACATACTCCTGTATGTGACCGACGTGGTCGAGGATCCTACAAAAAACGCCGCATTCCTCGCCAAGGTCGCAAAGGAGACCATACCGGTGCTCCTGGTAATCAATAAAATCGATCTGGTGAAAAGTCAGGCTGACCTTGAGGCTATCGTAGACCGTTGGAAACAGCTGCTTCCGAACGCAGAGATATTCCCCACCTCCGCCAAGGAACATTTCAATGTGGCAAACCTGATGAACCGTATCGTGGAACTTCTGCCGGAGTCAGCTCCCTATTTCGGCAAAGACGCACTTACCGACAAACCGGCACGTTTTTTTGTCACAGAAATTATTCGGGAGAAAATACTCCTTAATTATGAAAAGGAGGTGCCTTATTCGACCGAAGTGATTGTCGAGAAATTCGACGAGAAGGACAACGCCATCCATATCATGGCCGTCATATATGTCGAGCGCGAGAGCCAGAAAGGCATCATCATCGGCAAAGGAGGCGCGATGCTCAAGAAGGTCGGAACGGAAGCACGTCAGGATATCGAGAAGTTCTTCGGCAAGCGCGTATATCTCGAATTGTTTGTGAAGGTGGAGGCCAATTGGCGGAACCGAGAGAACAAGCTCCGTTCATTCGGGTACATCGAGTAGTATCAAGCTGCGATTTTGCCGTTTAACTATTTTTTGTTAATTTTGTAGCATGGGACAATTAGTAGCAATAGTGGGTCGACCGAATGTAGGGAAATCCACGCTTTTCAACCGACTCACACAGAGCCGAACGGCTATCGTCAACGAGGAGGCCGGGACAACCCGTGACCGTCAATACGGCAAAGTCGACTGGAACGGCAAGGAATTTTCGGTCATCGATACCGGCGGATGGGTGGTCAATTCCGAGGATATTTTCGAGGGCGAGATCAACAAGCAGGTGGAGATTGCGATAGAGCAGGCCGACGAAATCCTGTTTGTGGTCGATGCCATGAACGGCATAACCGATCTCGACGACCACGTGGCTGAGATTCTGAGAAAATCACGCAAGCCGGTTTTGCTCGTTGCAAACAAGGTCGATTCGAACGAGTGGCTCTATAATGTGCCTGAGTTCTATAAGCTCGGCCTCGGAGAGCCGTTCCCAGTATCGGCTGTAAGCGGTTACGGAACAGGAGACCTTCTCGACGAGGTTGTGGCCAAGCTCCCCGAGAAGGACGAAGAGGAAGCCGAACACCTTGATAATATTCCGAAGTTCGCGATTGTCGGACGCCCGAACGCCGGCAAATCGTCACTGATCAATGCGTTTATCGGCGAAGACCGCAATATCGTTACAAATATAGCCGGAACCACACGTGACAGCGTATACACCCGATACAATAAGTATGGTTTTGACTTTTATCTGGTCGACACTGCCGGCATACGCAAAAAAAACAAGGTAAACGAGGATATCGAGTATTACTCGGTGATACGTTCGGTGCGTGCCATAGAAGCATCCGATGTGTGCATCCTGATGATTGACGCAACACGTGGAATCGAGGCTCAGGATTCGAGCATTTTCTCGCTGATACAGCGCAATAAGAAAGGCCTCGTGGTGTGTGTCAACAAATGGGATCTCGTGGAGAATAAGTCGCAGCAGGCCATCAAACACTTTGAGGCTGCCATACGCGACCGGTTCGCACCGTTTACAGACTTTCCCATATTGTTTACATCTGCCCTTACCAAGCAGCGTATTTTTAAAGTGCTTGAAACCGCTATAGAGGTGTACCGGAACCGTCAGCGTGTGGTGCCCACACACCAGCTCAACACTGTCATGCTTGAGGCCATAGCCAATTATCCGCCTCCTGCAAATAAGGGCAAGTATGTGAAAATAAAGTATGTCACCATGCTTAAGGGTTCGGCTGTTCCTACATTTATATTCTTCTGCAACCTGCCTCAATGGGTCAAGGAGCCCTACCGCCGGTATCTTGAAAACAAGATACGCGAGAACTGGGATTACCACGGAACTCCGATCAATATCTATATGCGAGACAAATAAAGGCTATAATTATGACCGATACCAGAGCCGCGAGCAACCATGCCGCGGCTCTGTTTTTGAAACGGAAGCCGTAGCGTATGCGGCATGCAGCCCAGACGATGGCCAGATAAGACAGGTACCAGGCTGTGAACGCATAGCCTAATCCGGTAATGCCCCAGATGTGGTAGCCGATGACGTTGAACGTTAAAAATAGTATTACAGACGATATTTCGGTAGCCATATACACACGGCCGTCGTTACGGACTATCATCATGAATGAAAGGCACCATGATGCCACACGTGCCACCAGTCCCACCGTGCCGGCCGTAATCATAGGGGCTACCTCATGAAACTCATCGCTGAACAGCAGTTCCACGATCCAGGGGGCTAATATTATGAGGCATATCGCGAGCGGTAAGGCCACGCGGATCAGTATCAGTGTCTCGTGGTTGGCATATACGGCGAGACGTTTACGGTCATGAGCCGCTGCGGCAATGCGCGGATAGTACTCCATCCCTATAGCCGTGAAAAGTATGCCGGCATACCGCACAAGTATAGTAGTGCCTGCCTGATAGAAGCCTACGGCAGTTTCTCCTCCGATGCTCCGCAGCCACGCCATGAGAGCGAATGTCGCACCCCACACCATCGCCCCCGAGAGAGTCATGAATGCTCCGAGACGTATAAACCCGCGTCCCAGTTGCATGGTCTGGCGGGTAGTTGGCATGGGCTCGGGGCAAGGCTTGCGCGTTTCGAGCAAAAGCGTGGCCGCCATTGACGAAAGCGAATATATGACTATGACCGGAATAATGCCGTCGAAACGAAAATAATAAAGAATCGGAACCGATGCGCCAAGAGCGACTGCGGCACCCCATACCGATACTTTAGCAAGTGTGCGCAGGTCGCTGTCGGCCTGCATGACGGCCTGAGACCCCGATGTTACCGAATTCAGGAGCATGACAGGTGAGAGAAGCGCGAAAGCCCACCATAAAGATTTGTCGCCTAACGCAATATGTGCCAGCAATGGAGATAGGGCTGCCGTGAGAGCCATACCAAGCAATCCGAGGATGAGGGCCCAGCGACGAACCACTGTCTCCATAATGCGTCGCCCCGCCGATGCTGCGGGTTGGGCCGCAAGGTCGCGTACGGCGCTGTTGCGCATACTCAGCTGGGTTATCGAGGATATCAGCTCGATCGCAGTGTTGTATATGCCGAACAATCCGACCCCGGATGCCCCTATCCATAGAGCCACCATTTTTGTACGGATTACCGAGCAAAGTATGCCTATCGACTGAGTGCCGCTGAACACACCGAGAGCCTTGTAAACACGCGATGTGGTCGAAGCTTTGTGCCGGTGTGTCATCTCACCCATTCCGAAGGATTGCATTTGCGCGAATTATATCGCAGTTCGAAATGAAGCACGCCGTAGCCTTCGCGGTCGGGAGAGGCGGTGACAGGGGCGAGCGTCTGATTGGCTTTTACCTCCTGCCCGTTGTGTACCAAAGGCTTGTCGAGGCCTGAATAAACGGTCAGATAGTCGCCGTGGCGTATCATTACTATGTAGTTATAGCCGGGCATCTGCAATATGCTGGCCACACGTCCGTCAAACACCGCTCTGGCGTTGACTCCCCGGCGCACCTCTATGTCTATGCCGTTGTTCTCGGTGGTGACGTGAGGCATGTCGGGATGGCGTTGCCGCCCATAACCGCGCACAATACGGTATGAGCCGGCAACCGGGAACAGCAGCCGACCCTTGTTGCTTGAAAAACTGCCCGAAAGCTTGCGGTCGGCTTTGGCCATGGTTGGCTCTTCGGATTCGTCCGACCTGTCTGCCTGACCCGAATTCCCGGAACTCCCGGCAGTGGAGCGTTGCTTGTCTTCGCGCTGTTTTTTGCGACGGGCCTCCAGTCGCTGTTGTTCGCGACGTTGTTGCTCGCGGCGTTGGCGTTCGATGCGGGCCTGTTCGGCCGCGATCAGCCGGTCGAGTTCTTTGTCGAGTTCGCGTGCTTTCTGTTCTTTTTCGCGAAGCACGGTCTGCAGGTCGGAGCCGCGTTTGCGCAGTTCGGCAAGCAATTGTTCTGACTGGGATTGCTTTTGCTCAAGTATGCGATGGTTGTCGTTAAGCTTTGACACCTGCATGGCTCGTTCGCTTCTGAGCTGCTCAAGTTCGCGCCGGCGTTCGGTCAGGGCGTTTGAATTTTCGCGAAGTTCAGCTGTGCGCGTCTTCTGCCATTCACCAAACTGTCTGACATAGCGCATGCGCTGCCATGCCTGACGGAAAGTCGGAGCCGACAGTACGAACGACAGCCGAGAGCTTCCGGCCCGTTCGCCCTGCATTTTTCGTAACATTGCGGTATATGAGGCTCTTAGGCGTTCCTGCCGGCGCGTCAGAGTCGCAATGGAATCATTGATAAGCGATATGCGCTGGTCGGCTTTGTTGACCTCGGATGATATCGAGCTGATGCGGTCACGTATGCCGGCTGCGTCGCGCCTGATGCTTTCAAGGCTGTCGAGCTGGCGCTCTGTGAGGCGTCGGTTATCGGTAATCTTACGGCCTGTTTCTCTGATGGCCCGCGAAGTGGATTCTTTTTCTTTCTTCACCATTTCGATTGAGCGGGCCTGAGTTTTCGATTTGGTACGCTTACGTGGCCGGGCGGCATCGATATCTGTCGCCCCGGCGAGTAAAAGTGCGGTCAGTGTGAGTATTACGACAAGCCGACGCATGGATTTACATCGATTTTAGTTTGGCCAGAAGCTGTTTGATGTCCACACGGCGGCAGTCGGACGGTATTCTGAGTTGAGGCGTGGGGCTGGCATCGGCCTTCCGGAGATTCCATTTGATGCTGCCTCCATAAGATTTGTCGCCCGACGGCACGGAAACTTCAACCTGCGATGCGAACTTGCAGGAGGCCGCATCCGTGGCTTCGCCCGGTTCGCCGTAGTAAGCCGTCATTGTGCGCCCGTAAATTTCGGCATCGAACGACTCCAGAATGTCATCGTCGTTGACAAAGAACAGGCATGTCAGGTCAGAAAGCTCTCCTTTGAGTTTGGATGGGAATGCGGTCCATCCGCCTTCGGCTGAAACCAGGTCCATTTTCTTACGCATTTTCTTGTCACCCGAGGCTGCATCTTCGCCGGGAATGAAGCAGTGGCCGAGCAGAAGGTCCTGGATGTTGCCTACGGTCAGCGGAAAAATCGCGGTCAGTAGTTCGGTAGGTTCTGATACGTATATGCGGTGAAACTTGTCGACAAGGGTTATCGAGTCGTTGTTGATGCATAGTACGGCCACTTCCGAACCGAAAAATTTAGCCGACAGATATATCGACTCGTCGCGAATCATGAATGCATTCCCCGACAGGGACACTTTCACGCCGTCGATACGCGCCGAGAAAGGTATCTTAATGGTGTCCCATTCTCCATAATCTGAAGTAAGTCGCTCGAACGCCTCGTTCAATTCCGATGGCGAGAGTTCGGCCGACCCGGGTTGCCGTTGTTCGACAGTATTTCCTGTTGTATGACGTTGTGAACCGCACGCCGACAGCAACATGGTTGTCAGAACAGTGGATATTATAAAGAAAGGGAGAGAAAAAAGTCGTGATAATGATGTGGAATGACAGGTCATTTGTAAAAATAGGTTTTGTGGTTCACTTTACGTTTGAGCAGCTCGTTATCGGGCGATAGCTTGAGGGCTTCGCGCCAGAAATCGACTGCCTTGTCCGGATCTCCGTCCATAAAGTATATGTCGCCGGCATGCTCGTAGAGTTCGGTCGATGGCTCTTCGTCGTTGGCAATAGCCTTGTCGATTGCCTCACGGGCTTTGTCGTACTGCTTTAGCTTGAAAAGCACCCAGGCATAGGTGTCGAGCGAAGTCGACTGGTCGGGTTGGGCGGCGATCACCTGTCCGATCATCATCAGGGCACGGCCGAGATTCCGGTCCTCGCATGCCAGATAATAGGCGGCATTGTTAAGGGCAAGCAAGTTATTGGGATTGTAGCGGAGAGCCTCCTCATAGGTTTCGAAAGCCTTGTCATTGTCGCCTGCCTGATAGTAGGTGTCGCCAAGCCCGGTGTAAAGATCCGACAATTCCGACACCTGCGTCGAGTCGGTCTCCATAATCATGTTAATGGCTTCGATATAGGTTTTGCAGGCTTCGTCGTAGCGTTTCGCAGCTGAAAATCCCACGGCTTTAAGCTGGTACAGTGTAGCGTCTTCCGGGAAATAATGGAGTCCGCGAGAGGCAGCATCGGTCGTGCGGTCATAGTCTTTGGTCTGCAGGTAAAGCGATGCGAGCGTGGCCCATCGCTCGTGGTCTGACGGCTCGAGGTCGAGCGAGTTGCTTGCTTGTTCGGCTGCACCGGCCCAGTCGTGCACAGCCATCAGGTAGTCGCAGTAAAGGTTGCTTATTTCCACCTGGTGGGGGTTCTGGTCGTTAAGGGTGGCAAACAGCTCGTTGATGCGTGGCTGCTGAAGCGAGTCGGTGTAAAGTTTTGCCACATAATCGCGCAGAAGCACCAGCTTGACGTCAAGGTCGAGATCGGGCTGGCGCAGCGCGTCAAACACTTCGCGATCGTAAGCCACACTGTCGTTTTTCTGATTATAATACGATGCACGGGCGTAATAGGCCAGGCCGTTTGACGGGTCGAGCTGTACGGCCCTGTCGAAATACACTATAGCTGAGTCGCTGTTGAGCAATGTGTTGTATATGTTGCCTACATACAGGTTGTATCTGGGGTCCTGAGGCGACCGTTGCAGCAGTTTGCGCGCTTCGTCGACTATGGCCGCAGTGTCGCCGAGCTGGTAGTAAACGGTAGTTTTCAGCCCGGCTACTTCTGCCGGGTCACTTCCGGCCACCGCCAGGGAGTCGTACACGGCCACGGCCATCAGCATGCTGTCGCGATTGCCGGTGCGACGCAGCATCTCGGCATATTTGAGCGTCACCGGCTCACGTTCCGGGAAGTGTATATGCAGGTTTTTCCAGGCTTCGGCTGCGAGGTCATCATATCCGAGCCTTTGGGCGAGGCTTGCATATGAGAAGCCGTTGTATAGGTCGTCGGGATTCTGTTCGACATATCGTTTCATCAGGTCGATGCCCCGGGTCGATCCTGCCGAGTCAAGCTGGAGATAATATATGCCGAGATCCATGCCCATTGTGGGGTCGTCGGGATTGAGCTGTCTGGCATAATCCATCAGTTCGTAATAAGAATCGTAACGCTGCTGGAGGCCGTGGCGTTTTGCTTCAAGATAGATATAGTCGGCCTTGCGGCTGTCTTGTTCGGCATCCGAAGGCAGTGTCTTTGATTTGGCCGAGGCTCCGAAGGTCGCAGCCAGTGCCAGAATGGCAAGTAATATGTGCCGGGTATGGTTGTTCACTTGAATTGGTGGTTTTGCTTGTTAGTTTGTACCTGTGTGGCCGAAGCCGTCGTCGCCGCGTTTGGTTTCGTCGAGCCTGTCGACTTCCTCCCAGATGGCTTTTGGCACGCTTTTAATCACCATCTGGCAGATGCGTTCGCCGTCGTTTATGACAAAAGGAGTGTCGGACAGGTTTATGACTATTACTCCGATCTCTCCGCGATAATCGGCGTCGACTGTGCCGGGGGTGTTGACAAGAGTGATGCCCGACCGAAGCGCGAGGCCGCTGCGAGGCCGCATCTGTATCTCGTAACCTCGGGGGAGCTGGGTGTACAGGCCTGTCGGTATAAGGGCGCGTTGCAGAGGCGCGAGTGTGACCGGTTCTTTAAGAAAAGCACGCACATCCATTCCAGCTGACTCGGGAGTCGCGTAGGAGGGCAGCGGGTGGTGTGAGCGGTTGATAATCTTTATTTTTATTTCTTCCATATGGTCATGCGAGGGTTTTGTACTAATTAAACAGCGAAAATAGCAATAATTTCGCTAACAGCGCTGATTTTTTCGAAATTTCATAAAATTTCATAAAATCGGCTACAACAACCTGGTTGCTGTAGCCGATACAATGATAAGACCTTGTGATACGTTGCGAAATTATTGCTGCAATTACCTTGCAAATTTTATGGTCTTTGTCCCGATGGCGGTCTGAAGTCGTGCGATATAGATGCCCGATGGGAGCGGGGTAACGTCGATGCTGCCGAAATCGGTGCCGGTGTGAGCTGCCACCGTCAATCCTGACACATTGTAGATCGAAAGCGTCCATTTGCCGGATGCTTCCACC
>CAZAZA010000012.1:0-35627 GCA_964489495.1 uncultured Bacteroides sp. | reverse complement strand
GCTAACTCATCACCCTTTACAGAGATTCGCGCAGTTTCATCGGCAGATACTGATTCGATTGCAAACACATCATATTTGTGTGATTTGAACAACAGCTTATCCGGTTTCTCCCTGACAGATTCAAGATCCAATGAAGAAGCCCCTATAAGAGTGCGATTATCCCACATATATGGGCAAAATATGAAGCCCCCATCCTGGATACCTAAACCTTCAATTACATGAAATCTATCGGTGCCATTCCCTCCAAAACATCCAAGTAAAGAAATATGTTGGACTTTACGTTCAATACCTTCAAAAATGCCGATATTTATTGAATCAAGCCGAATAGAAACATCTATGCCGGGAAAAGGATTGGTAGACCAATATTCCTCATGATTGATATCTTCAAACTTATCAAATAGTTCAGGTGACACAAAGTTGAAGCTTTCGCCAGGTTTCAGATTAAAGTCATATATTTTGAATTCAGTCAATGTGTCCCCATAGACATAAAACATTTTAAAGGCATCATCATATAAAAAATCGCAATTTAAATGTTCTGAACTTCTGAGCATAAAGACTTCTCCATCCTCCTCCCTGAGATAAGCGACAGGTTTTTCCTCGGATGCAGTTAATGAATCCAAAACCGTATCCATGTAAAAATTACGATACTCTTTACCGTTACGCATAGTACGGCCATTGAACGTGGCATAATAATGAGTTAATATAGGATCATTAAAATAATTACTACCATCATATAACACATATTCCCAGATCTTATCCTCCGAGATTAGTGGCTCAAACTCTGTCTCTGTGGCTCCGGCAAACCTGAATAGGCTCACCAGCACCGCAATTAAAAAAATCTTCTTATTCATTGATTTCGATTATTAGTTGTGAAGTACTGTCTACATTGATACGATCTTGCAACAGCAGTGCTGTCACAAAAATGACTGGTTTGAATCGCATAATGATAATTGTTAGGATTATTAGTTTGGTAAAAGAATAATTTTTGAGGTGTGCGGTCTCCTTTTTCCGCTCAAAGAGTTTTTCACTGAGTTACGCGGCAAAGATAATCGTTTTTTTTTAATATGCAAACATTTTTTTTGCGAAATTTTTATAAAAAATATCGCAGACTGAAATAACACCAATAGCTCATACCAATGTGACCAATTCAATTTGCCAGACACTGTCTGTCATTTTGGATAGACGACGAAGCATATTCGACCTGCAGGAAGACATAACCTACTACACGAACAAGTTTGACGCAGCCCTGCAGTTTTAACGAAAACAGGCATCGGCTATAATACTCTATTTATTAGCCGATGCCTTTAACAAATGATTTGTCGGTGATTATTTTGCAAACTTTATGGCTTGAGTGCCGCTGGAGGTTTTGAGCTGTGCGATGTAAATGCCGGAGGGTAGCGAGTTGATGTCGACGCTCTCAGGCCCGGAGCCCGTATGTACCGAGGCCGTCTGTCCCGACACAGTGTGAATCGTAAGTGTCCACTCTCCGGATGCCTCTACCGCAAGCACGCCGTCATGTATGCTGACAAAATTATAGTCATTGTCAATGGACTCCAAACCGGTATAGCCCGGGATTCTGTAAAGCCATTCTCCTGAACATGTACGCACAGAGATTAATTCAACTGAGGATTTTGTTCCGTTCCATACGTATGGGAAACATAGTAAACCACCGTCGATAACTCCAAGTCCTTCGACCACATGGAATTTCTTGTATCCTCCGGACGGGAGTCGGCCTGTGAAGAGTTGCACTGCGCGTTCTTTACCCTCGAATATTTTCGTATACAATGAGTCAAGCCGCAGGCTTGTGACCACGTTTTTGGGCAGTTCGCCCGACTCCGGGCTACTCTCCGGACCGCCGATAAGATATCCACCGACCGATACGTTGAACGAGTATACATACGATGGCTTGTCATAGAAGAAGGATTGCATGAAAGAACTGAATGAATCGTTGAAAGATTCCGGACCTCGTTCCTGAGTAAACGCCTGACCCTCCATGCAATAAGCGAGTGGCTGTATGTCCCCGCCATCCAGCATGCCGATGTCGTTGTGCATATATAGGTAGTGGGTGTACTTGCCATTTGATTTGAAGCCGCCGTTGAATTTGACGTAGTATGTTTCGGCAGTGTCTCCCGCCAGGTAGCCTTTGCGTGTAAGGCGATATTCCCATATCTTGTCATCAGATATTATGGGCTCGTATTTAGATCCGGGACGATTTGTCCGATAGAGCGATTCGTTAGCCCCCGTTGTAACAGACTCAAGCTCCAGTGACGACGAACCATGAGCCAGAATATTGTGGGTATAAGGAGCAAACAAATACCCGCCATCCTCTATTCCCAGTCCTTCGATGACCCGAAAGCTCCACACAGGCGAATAGGTGTCGTCATAGTAACTGTTCTCATAAACCGACAGATGTTGTATTTTCCGGCTTCTGCCTTCGAATATCCCCGTGGTCAGCGAGTCGAGCCTAATATATGCATCACGGTCATGTAATGTAACCGGCATATCAAATTGGTCAATATTACTAGCTGAGTTCGGTGGTACTATTCGGAAGCTGTCGCCGGGTTTCATGTTGAAATCATATATCTTGAATTCGATCAAGGTGTCGCCATAAAGATACATACCTTTATCCTCAAAATTTCCTGCTGCTCTGATCATGAATACCTCTCCGTCCTTTTCCCTGAGATAAGCATACGGAGTGTCTGATGGCGTTGTCTGAGCATCAGATTCGGCAATTAAAAACAAGTTATGGTATTCTTTGCCATTTACGGTGGTCATACCTTCAAACTTGACAATATCATTCCTGATTATAGGTATAGGGGTATAATCGTTCTCATAATAACGATATTCCCAGACCTTATCTTCTGAGATTAGCGGCTCAAACTCTGTCTCAGCTGCTCCGGCAAACCTGAAAAGGCTCACAAGCACCGCAATTAAAAAAATCTTCTTATTCATTGATTTCGATTATTAGTTGTGAAGTACTGTCTACATTGATACGATCTTGCAACAGCAGTGCTGTCACAAAAATGACTGGTTTGAATCGCATAATGATAATTGTTAGGATTATTAGTTTGGTAAAAGAATAATTTTTGAGGTGTGCGGTCTCCTTTTTCCGCTCAAAGAGTTTTTTACTGAGTTATGCGGCAAAGATAATTGTTTTTTTTTAATATGCAAACATTTTTTGCGAAATTTTTATAAAAAATATCGCAGACTGAAATAACAATATAAACAGACTGGGAATACAATCATAAAATGCCCCATTTCGTCCGGGACGGAAAAGTATTATTTTGGCAACAAAATTGGTTTATTGCCGTTTTTATATTAAATTTGCCCTTGTAAAACATAATTACTTTGTAATGACATCTTGTAAGACTCTGATATTAGAATATTCAACCCGAACTAACACCTTCGGAATAGAAGAGTTATGGAAATGGATTTCGACTATTGCAAAATATAGCCGGAATACTGTGTCATGTCTGTTGTACAGATTGGTTGAAGCTGGTGACATTATTAGGATTGAAAAAGGACTCTATGCAAAAGCCGACAATAAAACTATTTTTAAAGTCGAGCCAACCGATGAAGAAATAGCTCTTGTCAGTAAGATAAAAGCAAAATATCCTTTTGCTCCATTGTGTGTATACAATGGAACCGCTTTATCTCCTCTCCAGCATCATTTGTCAGCCAATAATATAACGTATATTGAGACAGATCGCAGTGCGGTAGAATCAATATTTAATTACTTGAGGGAGGATTATGACAAAGTATGGTTGGCTCCGGACTTGGATTTTATTTATAAGTACATAGATTTTGCTAAAGGTGGTATCATCGTGAAGCCTATGGTGACGGAATCTCCTGTTCAGACTCTTAACGGCGTAACAACTCCGACATTGGAGAAGCTGTTGGTTGATATTAGAAAAGATCCCGACTTCACCTATTTGCAAGGAATAGAAGCAGATCGTATATTTGAAAATGCTGACAGCATGTATGTTATCAATAAAACTCGCCTTAACCGATATGCTCGTCGTCGCGGCATAAAAGGAATGTAATAGCCATGATAGACCAAAAATGTTTCTCTAAAGAATGGATAACCCAAAAAGCTGATGAGTTAGGGTATCCTGACAAGAATCTTCTTGAAAAATCGATACACGCTTTTGCTCTGCTTGACATGCTGGCACGTCTGCGTTTTGTCGGATTATTTTCACGGGAAAAGGAATAAAACAGGGGGGAAATTCGTTTAAGAAGCATGATTTTGGATTTGATATTGGAAGTACCGTTCCTCCAGTCGGTAGAATTTTATGTGATATGCGCCGTTGTTGCAGCCGCAGTGGTTGCAATGGCTGTGAAACCGGCTGACCGCAGGGCCGTGATCACTCATTTGCTCTCAGGGCAACTTGAACCGGACGACAGCGAAGGCGAGCCACGCATCGAACTGACAGTGGGCGATGACTCGAAAGTGCGTCTCGTGCGTTACGGCGTAGATTACGTAGGACTCGAAGGGGCGGTAAGCGCGGCCGTGAGTGTCAATGCTTTCGATGTCACAGTCAAAGAACGCCTCGTGCCCGGCCGTGAAGGCCTCGCACAGAGAGTCAAAGCCACATTTGTGCTCGATTTTTTCGGCCCGGAACGTTATCATCTGCGATATGAAGGAGAGCCTGAACTTATGGCTGTACTGACGCTTGCAGTGCGGCCCGGAGTGTCAGTCACACGGCAGCTTGTCAGATAAATCATAATTATTATTAAGAATTGCAATTTTATATGTTTTTTAAATGAGTTTGTGAAGTTTGCTTGTGAGGACTGACTAATTATTGTTACCTTTGCGGCTAATTTCTGTAAGCTCATAACTTTATACGCCAATAATTCACCAATAGGTAAGTTTTTTAAGACAAAAGCAAGTTTTTAAGACAAAAAATGAATAACGACCAGGTAACAGTGATGTTTGCCACTGAGGAGCATGTCGTACATGCCGATCACATAGTGGAACTCATTTACGAGTCTGCGCTTCAGCGCGGCACTGGCATCGCACGGCGTTCGCCCCAATATATTATCGACAAGATCAGGGGCGAAAAAGCTGTAGTGGCGATGTATGGCGACCGTCTGATTGGCTTCAGCTACATCGAGAGCTGGGGGCATGGCGACTATGTGGCCACGTCGGGACTCATTGTTGATCCCGAATTCCGC
Source organism: uncultured Bacteroides sp. (assembly GCA_964489495.1). GTDB lineage: Bacteria > Bacteroidota > Bacteroidia > Bacteroidales > Muribaculaceae > Paramuribaculum. Next base: position 30,452 of record CAZAZA010000012.1, on the reverse strand, counting down.
AAGCTCGGTCTTGCGGCCCGTATCAAAAACAAAACATTCGAACTTGCCCGACGACGATTTCCCTACGCCAAAATTTTTTCGATCACCACTTCGCTTCCGGTAATGAAGCTCAACTCGCGTCTGGGCTATAAACCCGTGACCTTCTCCGAACTCACTCAGGACGAGGAATTCTGGAAGGGATGCGAGGGGTGCGTCAATTACGACATACTTTGTCGCAACAATCGCAAGATGTGCCTTTGTTACGGCATGCTTTACGACCCGAAGGCCGAACTGAAAAAGCAGTCGTGGACCACCCCCTACATCACCTGGATTGGAAACAAGGTGCGAAAAATGTTCCATCTCAAATAATCACAAATATACACACTCTAAAAAATCGCCGTTTTAACATGATAAATAAGAAAAAAGTAGTGCTTGCCTTCAGCGGGGGCCTCGACACATCATTTGCAGCAAAATATCTTTCGGAAGATCTCGGATATGAGGTCCACACTGCCATCGCCAATACCGGTGGCTTTACACCGGCCGACCTTGAACGCATTGAGAAAAGAGCGCTCGCACTCGGCGCGGCATCGCACGCGTCGCTCGACATAACCAAAGACTACTACGACCGCAGTATCCGTTATATGATAGCCGGTAATGTGCTGCGCAACGGCACATATCCTATATCCGTTTCTTCGGAGCGCATATTCCAGGCCATAGCCATAATCGAATATGCAAAAAAAATCGGGGCTGACGCCGTGGCTCACGGTTCGACCGGTGCAGGTAACGACCAGGTCCGTTTTGACCTGACTTTCCAGATTCTGGCTCCCGAAATCGAAATCATAACCCCCACACGCGACATGACCCTCACACGCGAGTATGAGATAGACTACCTGCGCAAACACGGCGTGGAGGCTGACTACAAGAAGCTCGAATACTCCATCAACAAAGGCTTGTGGGGAACGAGCATCGGAGGTAAGGAAACACTCCATAGCGAACAGACGCTGCCCGATGAGGCTTATCCGAGTCAGGTTACGGCCACTGAACCCGAAACGCTCAAACTGACTTTTGACAAGGGCGAGGTCACAGCTGTAAACGGTGTCGAATATGCCGACAGAGTCGAGGCAATCAGGGCTGTCGAGGCTGCCGGTTCGAAATTCGGTATCGGACGCGACATGCATATAGGTGACACTATTATCGGCATAAAGGGGCGCGTCGGATTTGAGGCCGCCGGCCCGATTCTGATCATAGCGGCCCACAAGATGCTTGAGAAGCATACGCTCACCAAATGGCAGCAGTACTGGAAGGACCAGATTGGCACATGGTACGGCATGTTCCTGCATGAGTCCCAGTATCTTGAACCTGTGATGCGCGACATGGAACGCTTCCTCGAAAGCAGCCAGCAGAATGTCACTGGTACCGTGGAGATAACTCTGCGTCCGCTTGGTTACACGCTCGTCGGTGTCGATTCGCCGTTCGACCTCATGAAAACCGATTTCGGTGAATATGGCGAGGTGAACCGCGCATGGAGCGCCGATGATGTCAAAGGGTTTACCAAGATACTCGGCAACCAGATGAAGATATATCATAACGTACAGAAACGCAACGGGAAATGATCCGCGTAGGCATAATAGGAGGAGCCGGGTACACCGCCGGTGAGCTTATCCGGCTCCTCGTCAACCATCCCGAAGCCGAGATACGCTGGATTCACTCTTCAAGCAATGCCGGAAACCCGGTGGACTCGGTTCATGGTGGGCTGACAGGTGATACAGATCTGACATTCACTGATGCATACGACCTGCAGGAAGTCGATGTGGTGTTTCTGTGCCAGGGGCATGGGCGCAGTACGGAGTTCTGGCAGTCGAATCCGATGCCCGACAATCTGCGCGTTATTGACCTTGCACAGGATTTCCGCGACGAGTCGCACGGCTACGTGTACGGACTCCCGGAAATAAACCGTGAACGCATTGCCGGCTGCCGTTTTCTGGCCAATCCGGGATGCTTTGCCACCGCCATACAGCTGGCATTGCTTCCTTTGGCAAAAGCAAGCCTGCTTGGCAGCGAAGTGACCATACAAGGCGTGACCGGTTCGACCGGAGCCGGTGTCAAACCGGGAGCAACGACACATTTCAGCTGGCGCACCGACAACCTGTCGGTATATAAGCCTTTCACCCACCAGCATCTCACGGAGATACGTATGAACCTCGGAAAGCTGCAACCCGGTTTCGCGTCGCGTCTGACTTTCATACCGATGCGAGGCGACTTTGCCAGAGGCATTTTTGTGACGGCTCTTGTTGACTGCGATATGCCTCAGGCTGAAATATCAGCTATTTATAAGGATTTTTACTCCGGAGCCGCTTTTACCCATGTCAGCGACAGGGACGTGGATCTCAAGCAGGTGGTCAACACAAACAAAGCCCTTCTCAACCTGAAATCGCATGAGGGGAAGTTGCTGGTGGTGTCGGCTATCGACAATCTCCTTAAAGGGGCTTCGGGACAGGCCGTACAGAACATGAACCTCATGTTCGGACTACCCGAAACCATGGGGCTGAGGCTAAAACCGTCAGCTTTCTGACAAATATTCAATTTCTTTCCTCCGACAGAATTAAAATGAACTTATTCGACGTATATTCATTATATGACATCGAGCCGGTAAGAGGCTGCGGTAACTATGTCTACACCGCTGACGGTACCGAGTATCTCGATCTGTATGGCGGCCATGCCGTGATTTCAATAGGTCATGCCCGCCCACGCTATGTGGAGGCTGTCAGCCGTCAGGTTGCGGCACTCGGATTCTATAGCAACTCGGTGCGCAATTCCTTGCAGGAGCAGTTGGCCGACAGGCTCGGGCGTGCCAGCGGTTATGACGACTATGCCTTGTTTCTGGTCAATTCCGGAGCAGAGGCCAACGAGAACGCCATGAAACTGGCTTCCTTTGCTACCGGTCGGAAAAAAATTCTTGCTTTCGACCGTGCTTTTCACGGACGCACCTCGGCTGCAGTGGCGGCAACTGACAATCCTGCAATTCAGGCTCCCCTCAACCGCACCGATAACGTGGATTTTGTCAAACTCAATGATATCGATGCCGTTGTAGCCAAGCTTAAAACACGCGACTATGCCGCAGTGATAGTCGAAGGCATCCAGGGTGTGGCCGGAATACGCATGGTCGACGAAAACTTCCTGCAAAAGTTGTGTGAAGTCGCTCATGAGACGGGTACGCTTGTCATACTTGATGAGATACAGAGCGGATACGGTCGCACAGGCCGTTTCTTTGCACATCAGTATGCAGGAATACGCCCCGACATCATAACGTGTGCAAAAGGAATAGCCAACGGTTTCCCGATGGGGGCCGTCCTCATTTCGCCCGAAATCAAGCCGGTAAAAGGAATGCTGGGCACTACGTTCGGGGGCAATCATCTCGGCTGCGCCGCCGCGATAGCTGTCCTTGATGAGATGGAGGACCGTCATCTTGTCGAAAATGCTGCCGAGACAGGTAGATATCTGATTAAGAGACTTTCTGAAATTGACGGATTGAAGGAAGTGCGTGGACGCGGACTTATGATCGGAATCGAAATCGAAGGTGATGCCCCGGCCTTGCGCCGCCGGCTTCTTTTCGACCACCACATATTCACCGGCGGGGCAGGTCAGCATACAGTCCGTCTTCTGCCCCCGCTGTCTCTCGCAAAAGAAGAAGCCGATTATTTCATCTCAAAACTCAAGCTCGCTCTATGAAACGTTTTACATGTGTAAACGATATAGGTCCGCTCGACCTTGCCGTTAAAGAAGCTCTCGAAGTGAAAGCCAACCGCTTCGCCTGGGAAAAGCTTGGCCGTAACCGCACGCTCATGATGATTTTCTTCAACTCCAGCCTGCGCACGCGGCTCAGCACTCAGAAAGCTGCCATGAACCTTGGCATGAATGTCATTGTGCTTGATGTGAACCAGGGTGCCTGGAAACTTGAGACCGAACGGGGGGTGATAATGGACGGCGACAAGGCCGAACACCTTCTCGAAGCCATTCCTGTGATGGGGTGCTACTGCGACATAATCGGAGTGCGTTCGTTTGCCGGTCTGAAGAACCGTGACGAGGACTATGAGGAACGCGTCATAGAGCAGTTCATCCGCTACTCCGGACGCCCTGTCTTCAGCATGGAGGCCGCCACACGGCATCCTCTTCAAAGCTTCGCCGACCTGATCACTATTGAGGAATACCGGACTAAAGAGCGTCCGAAAATAGTGATGACATGGGCGCCTCATCCTCGCGCTCTTCCGCAGGCTGTTCCGAATTCGTTCGCCGAGTGGATGAATGCCACGGATTATGAGTTTGTCATTACTCATCCTCATGGTTACGAACTTGATCCTCGGTTTGTGGGGAAAGCGCGCGTCGAATATGATCAGCGGAAAGCTCTCGAAGGAGCGGACTTCGTGTATGCCAAAAACTGGAGTGCTTATGCCGCTCCCAATTATGGCAAAATATTGTCAACCGACCGTTCGTGGACTGTTGACAGCGAAAAGATGCAGCTTACCGATAACGCTTTCTTTATGCACTGCCTGCCGGTGCGTCGCAATATGATTGTAACTGACGAAGTCATAGAGTCGGAACGCAGCATCGTGATTCCTGAGGCGGCCAACCGCGAGATTTCTGCCCAGGTGGTTTTGAAACGCATGCTTGAGTCGTTATGACAGTAAAGGTTTTCAAAATAGGAGGGAATGTTGTAGACAATCCCGAGGCGTTGCGGCGGTTTGTCGCCGGATTCTCCCGTATAGACGGCCCTAAAATACTCGTGCACGGCGGTGGTAAGGAGGCCACTCGTCTCTGCCGCCGTCTCGACATACCGACCACTATGATTGACGGACGCCGTGTGACGGATTCCGCGACGCTCGATGTGGTGACTATGGTATATGCCGGCCTTATCAACAAGCGCGTTGTTGCCATGCTGCAGGCCGAGGGATGCGACGCTGTCGGCCTGACAGGCGCCGACGGAAATGCGGTCAGGGCAGTGCGTCGTCCCGACAAACCTGTCGATTACGGGTTTGTCGGCGATATAAAGCCGGAAGGTGTCAACTGTAGCTTTTTAGTATCGTTGCTTGAAGCCGGCAAGGTGCCGGTCTTTTGTGCGATTATGCACGACTGCAGCGGTAACCTGCTCAACTGTAATGCTGATTCGGTGGCTTCGGCTGTTGCCAGGGGTATGTCAGGCCTGGCCGAAGTCGAGCTTACATTTTGCTTCGAACTGCCGGGCGTACTGCGCGACATCAATGACACGGAAAGCGTTATCGCGGATATAACTCCTGCAAATGTGGAATCTCTAAAAGCCGAGGGTGCTATTGCCGGAGGTATGATTCCCAAAATCGACAATGCGATTGATGCGGTTCAGTTCGGAGTGAAGTCCGTTACAATCAAGAGCAGCGACGATCTGCTTGTCAGTTCGGGAACAGTAGTGAGTCTATGAGCATGGACTTTGTAGCATTCCTTTCCTCAATTATAGCTATCCCGTCGGTTTCGCGTGACGAAAGCCGTGTCAGCGCGTATGTCGAAGAGTTTATGCGCGAAAACGGGGCGTGCGGAGTGCGTCGCTACGGCAATAATGTAGTGGCTGTGTGCGATACGTTCGATGTGTCTCGTCCGACTCTTATGCTTAACAGCCATCTCGACACTGTCAGACCATCAGAGTCGTGGACACGTTCGCCTTATGCTCCATCGGTCGAGGATGACCGTATCTACGGACTCGGCAGCAACGATGCCGGGGCGTCAGTGGCCGCTCTTACGGCTACATTCCTCTCATTGAAATCCGAAAGGTTGCCTTTCAACCTCCTGCTTGCTCTCTCGGTGGAGGAGGAAGTCGGTGGGGAAGGGGGCATGAGACTGTTGCTCCCGTCGCTTGCAACCGACGGCATTGTGCCTGACATGGCATTGGTCGGAGAGCCTACCGGCATGCAGCCGGCCGTCGCAGAGCGCGGGCTGGTGGTGCTCGACTGCGTAACTTCGGGCGTCACAGGGCATGCGGCACGAAACGAGGGGGTAAATGCCATATACAGGGCGATTGCCGACATCGACACTGTGCGGTCGCTGCAATTACCCGAGACCTCGCCTGCACTTGGTCCGATCAGATTTACTGTAACTCAGATTGAGGCCGGAAGGCAGCACAATGTCATTCCGGATACATGCCGCTGGGTGACGGATATCCGTACAACAGATGCTTATACAAACGAGGAGACGGTGGAATATGTCCGTGCATCGCTCAGTCGGCACACTGTAGCCACTCCCAGGTCGACCCGCGTCCGGGCATCGGTCATTGATTCAGACCATCCTCTTGTCAAGGCAGCCGTGGCCATGGGTCTTACCCCGTTCGTTTCACCCACGACAAGCGATATGTCGCTGATGCATTCGCTTCCGTCTTTAAAAATCGGTCCCGGCGAATCGGCGCGGTCGCATTCGGCTGACGAATATGTGTATATTTCCGAGATTAAATCAGCCATACCTGCATACATACAACTCATCCACAACTTATCTACCTGCATATGAAACTTTGGGACAAAGGCTTTGAGCCTGACGAAATGATAGAAAAATTCACTGTCGGTCGTGACCGCGAACTCGATTTGCGCATGGCCCGCTACGATGTAGAGGGGTCGATGGCACATATCACCATGCTTGAAAGCATAGGGCTGCTGACACGTTCCGAGCTTGACACACTGCTTGCCGCGCTTGGCGAAATACGCGATCAAATCGACCGTGGCGAATTTGTCATTGAGGAAGGTGTGGAGGATGTCCATTCGCAGGTCGAATTTTTGCTGACCGCCCGTCTCGGTGACCTCGGCAAAAAAATCCATTCAGGCCGTTCGCGTAACGATCAGGTGCTTGTCGACCTGAAACTGTTCATGCGCGACGAGCTGCGCAAGATAGCCACGGCGACGGGGCATCTTTTCGACCGGCTGCAGGCGTTGAGCGAGCAATACAAGGATGTGCTTATGCCCGGTTACACTCATCTGCAGGTAGCTATGCCATCGTCGTTCGGCCTTTGGTTCGGAGCCTATGCAGAGTCGCTTGCCGACGACATGCAGATGCTCGTTGCCGCCTACAACATCACCAACCAGAATCCTCTCGGATCGGCTGCCGGCTACGGGTCCTCTTTCCCGCTCGACCGAGGCATGACCACGCGCCTGCTGCATTTTCATGACCTGCATTATAATGTGGTTGCGGCGCAGATGAGCCGTGGAAAGACCGAACGGGCCGTGGCAATGGCGATTTCGGCGATAGCGTCGACACTCGGCCATCTGGCTATGGACATATGCATGTGGATGTGTCAGAATTTCGGATTTGTGTCATTCCCCGACGAATTCACGACAGGTTCGTCGATTATGCCGCATAAAAAGAATCCTGATGTTTTCGAGATTATGCGTGGAAAGTGCAACCGTCTTCAATCAATTCAGAATGAGATAGCGTTGCTCACTGCCAACTTGCCGCTGGGTTACAACCGCGATTTGCAATTGCTTAAAGATATAACTTTCCCTGCCACCACAGAGCTGATAGAATGTCTCGACATGGCTGATTTCATGCTTCAGCATATCAAGGTACGCACAGATATATTGGATGACCCGCGCTACGACTATCTCTTCACTGTCGAGGATGTCAACCGGCTTGCTCTCGGCGGCATGCCATTCCGCGACGCTTACCGCAAAGTCGGCATGGAAGTGCAACGTGGCGAGTATAAGCCCACACGTTCGGTCAATCACACCCATGAGGGAAGCATCGGCAATTTGTGCAACGCGGAGATAGCGGCAAAAATGCAGCGCCTTATGAAGCAATTCGACTGAAACGGGTAAAAAAATTTGCATGTATCGCCGACAGTGAGTAAATTTGTTGACAACAATCAATCTGTCAAAATAACTCGCTATATATGGCCAATACATTCCGACTTCCTGACACTCTGCCCGATTATCCGGACTTTGTCGAAGGAATACGCCGCGCTCCCGACCGCGGCTACCGACTCACGCGCCAGCAGACCGAAACTGCCTTGCGCAATGCACTCCGATACATACCCCGCAACCTCCACGCGCAACTCGCTCCGGAATTTATGGAAGAGTTGCGTACACGTGGCAAAATCTACGGCTACCGTTACCGCCCTGCAGGCGATCTGAAGGCAAAACCGATTGATGAATATAAGGGAAAGTGTATCGAAGGTAAGGCTTTCCAGGTGATGATCGACAACAACCTCTGTTTTGATGTCGCCCTGTATCCATATGAGCTCGTAACATACGGAGAGACCGGACAAGTGTGTCAGAACTGGATGCAGTACAGACTGATAAAGCAGTATCTTGAAGAACTGACACAGGATCAGACGCTCGTGATAGAGAGTGGTCATCCGCTTGGACTTTTCCGTTCGCGTCCGGATGCTCCGCGTGTGATTATCACCAATTCGATGATGGTCGGACTATACGACAACATCAAGGACTGGGAGATAGCCGCACAGATGGGTGTGGCAAACTATGGACAGATGACTGCCGGCGGCTGGATGTACATAGGCCCGCAAGGCATAGTCCATGGGACATTCAACACCCTTCTGAATGCCGGACGCATGAAACTCGGCGTTGCGCAGGATGGCGATCTCGGAGGATATCTGTTTGTGTCGTCGGGTCTCGGCGGCATGAGCGGGGCTCAGCCTAAGGCTGCGGTCATTGCCGGTGCAGCCTCGATTATTGCCGAAGTCGATGCATCGCGCATAAAGACTCGTCACGATCAGGGATGGGTAGAATATGTCACAGATGATCTTGCGGAGGCTTACAGTCTTGCTGCCGAAGCAATGGCTGCACGCAAGCCACGGTCGATAGCCTATCACGGCAATGTTGTCGATCTGCTCCGGTATGCCGTTGACAATGATATTAAGATTCATCTGCTTTCCGACCAGACTTCCTGCCATGCCGTATACGAAGGCGGTTATTGCCCGCAGGGGCTCACGTTCGATGAACGCACCGAAATGCTGCGTAACGACCGTGAGGAGTTTGAGCGCCGCGTCAATCAGTCGCTAAAGCTGCATTACGAACTCATCAAGACCCTTACTTCCCGTGGCACATACTTCTTTGATTACGGCAACGCATTCATGAAGTCGGTGTATGATGCCGGCGTGAAAGAAATTTCGCGCAACGGCAACGACGAAAAGGACGGCTTCATATGGCCTTCGTATGTCGAGGATATCATGGGCCCGCAGCTCTTTGATTATGGCTATGGCCCCTTCCGCTGGGTGTGCCTGAGCGGCAAGCATGAAGACCTTGTGAAGACCGACCATGCCGCCATGGAATGTATCGACCCGAACCGTCGCGGACAGGATATGGACAACTGGAAATGGATACGTGATGCAGAGAAAAACCATCTGGTAGTCGGTACTCAGGCTCGCATTCTCTATCAGGATGCGATAGGACGACTCAATATAGCTCTGCGTTTCAACCGCATGGTACGCGAAGGCGAGGTCGGACCGATAATGCTTGGCCGCGACCATCACGATGTGAGCGGCACCGACTCTCCATTCCGCGAGACATCCAATATCAAGGACGGCTCAAATGTGATGGCTGATATGGCTGTGCAGTGCTTCGCCGGCAATTGCGCTCGCGGCATGAGCCTCGTGGCTCTCCACAACGGTGGGGGAGTAGGTATAGGAAAGGCCATAAACGGCGGTTTCGGTATGGTATGCGACGGATCGGAGAGGGTCGACGAAATTCTGCGTTCGGCCATGCTTTGGGACGTAATGGGGGGCGTAGCCCGTCGTTCATGGGCCAGAAATGACAATGCCATGTCAACAGCCGAAGAATTTAACGCCACACATTCTGATTTCTATCATATAACCATGCCTGAACTCGTTGACGACTCCGTGATTTCGTCAACCCTCGGCATGGCAGACAAATAGTGCCACTGAAAAACTTAACTGACAAAACAATTTATTAGTTATGAAGCAGATCATGGAATGCGTCCCTAATTTCAGCGAGGGACGTGATCTCGAAAAAGTAGAAAAAATAGTTTCTCCGTTCCGTGGGCGTCCCGATGTGAAGCTCCTGGATTATTCAAGCGACCCCGATCACAACCGCACGGTTGTCACCGTGGTCGGCGAGCCTGAGCCGCTGGCAGCCGCCGTAATCGAGGCAATCGGGATAGCCGTCGAACTTATCGACCTTAACAAACACACCGGTCAGCACCCGCGTATGGGTGCGGCTGATGTTGTGCCGTTTATCCCCGTCAAGGGCTGTACGATGGATGATGCCATCGCTCTGTCGAAAGAGGTAGGCAAGGCAGTTGCCGAAAAATTCGGAGTACCCGTATTCCTGTATGAGAAATCGGCTTCCGCTCCCCACCGCGAAAACCTTGCAGCCGTGCGCAAGGGCGAATTTGAGGGAATGGCCGAGAAAATCAAGTTGCCCGAATGGAAGCCTGACTTCGGTCCGGCCGAACGTCACCCGACAGCCGGTACGGTGGCTATAGGTGCCCGTATGCCCCTGGTAGCATTCAATATCAACCTCAATACGCCTGACTTGAACATTGCCCATGACATAGCCAAGAAAATACGCTTCATTGGCGGCGGTCTGCGTTTTGTCAAAGCGATGGGCGTCGAACTCAAGGACAGAGGCATTACACAGGTTTCGATAAATATGACCGATTATACACGCACAGCCCTTTACCGTGCGTTTGAGATGGTACGCTTTGAGGCCCGTCGTTATGGCGTGAGCATAGTCGGTTCCGAAATCATCGGACTTGTACCGATGGGTGCTTTGATTGACACAGCCGTATACTATCTCGGAATCGAGAACTTCTCGACCGATCAGGTGCTTGAAGCACGCATAATGGAATAACATGGAGGGTCCTGACATTCTTCGTGTGACCCATGCTTCGATCTACACTCCGCAGGGCTATTCGGCTTTGCGGGGTGCGGAGATGGGTGCCATACGCCATATCGACGACGGAGAGGTTGAGGTGACCGACGGTGTGATAACCTATGTGGGCCCGACACGTGAAATAGAGGATGACGGCCATACGCATATAATTGACGCCGGCGGACGCGCTTTGCTGCCGGGATTCGTCGATTCGCACACCCACATGGTTTTCGGGGGATTCCGTCCCGAAGAGTTTATGTGGCGCATGCGTGGCGACACGTACATGTCGATTATGGAGCGAGGGGGAGGCATTGTCAGTACTATGCGTGCCACCCGAGAGGCATCGGTCGAGGAGCTCGAAGCAAAGACACGCGGTTTTATCGACACTATGAGCCGCATGGGAGTCACCACGGTAGAGGGAAAGAGCGGCTATGGTCTTGACCATGATGCCGAAATCCGTCAGCTGGAGGTGATGAAGAGGATAAATGAAGACCCTGCCCGCAAGGTCGACATAGCCATCACTTTTCTCGGAGCTCATGCCCTGCCTCCGGAATATGCCGGCCGGCATGACGATTATATCGATTTCCTTATAGAGGTGATGTTGCCAGAAATCAAGGCTCGCGGATTGGCTGAGAACTGTGATATATTCTGTGAAAAAGGTGTGTTTACAGTCGAGCAGTCACGCCGTTTGCTGAAGGCCGCCGCTCAGGCCGGATTTGGTCTCAAGGTACATGCAGACGAGATTGTGACTACCGGCGGAGCCGAATTGGCTGCCGAGCTTGGCGCATTGTCCGCCGACCACCTGCTTCATGCTTCCGACGAAGGCATCAAGGCTATGGCTCAGTCGGGGACTGTGGCCACGATACTCCCTCTGACGGCTTTCACGCTGCGTGAGCCGTTTGCCCGTGTACGCGATATGATTGATTCAGGATGTGCCGTTGCTCTCGCAACCGACCTTAATCCAGGCAGTTGTTGCAGCGGGTCGATACCGCTTACGTTCGCCCTGGCCTGCATTTACATGCACATGTCGGTGGAAGAGGCTGTGACAGCTATGACGTTAAACGGGGCAGCAGCCATCGGCCGGGCCGATTCCATCGGTTCGATAGAGGAAGGTAAGCTCGGCGACCTTGTGTTGCTTTGTTCCGATACCCCTGCATTCCTTCCCTATTACACCGGAATGAATAGCGTGAATACTGTTATAAAACGCGGCCGCATAGTGTATGAGTCTTAAAAATATTAGATATAATGCTTACCGAACTAACTATATCACAATTTCTTGATACGACAGCCTCCAGCGAACCGGTTCCCGGCGGCGGAAGTGTGTCGGCTTTGTGCGGCGCTTTGGCGGCCGCGCTGACCCAGATGGTAGCCCGGCTTACTGCAGGCCGCAAGAAATATGCCGAATATGATGGCGAGATGCAGCAGATTATCGAGCGTGTGGAACCGTTACGGCAATCTCTTGCCGGACTTGTCGACCTTGATTCCGAAGCTTATGCATCGGTGATGCAGGCTTTCAGGATGCCGAAGGAAACCGAGGCCGAGAAGGTTGCGCGTGCCGAGGCTATAGAGGTTGCCACCAAGCATGCAGCCGAGGTGCCGTTGAATGTGGCACGCACAATTTCTGTCTTCCTTCCTGACATTGCAGCGGTTGCCGCTCACGGCAACCGAAATGCCGTCACCGACGCTTGTGTTGCCGCCATGTGCGCCCACACTGCGATGCGCGGGGCATTGCTTAACGTTCAGATAAACCTCGGCGGTATTAAGGATCAGGCATTCGTTGCCCTGTGCCGGGCAGAGTCGGAGCGACTGCTTGCAATGTCGGCATCGCTCGAACGTGACACACTTCAATTGACAGTCGAAGCAATATCTTAAAAATAATAATGTCCGAAAATATATATTATCTTGGTGACGAGCGTCTGACGCTCGATATCATCGAACGAATACTGACTGAGCGTCCGCGCATCGTCCTTACAGAGGGTGCGCGCGAGCGTATTGTGCGCTGTCGTGAATATCTCGACCGGAAAATCGAAGAATCCGACCAGCCTCTTTACGGCATAAACACCGGTTTCGGTTCGTTATGCAGCAAGAGCATATCGCATGACGATCTGGCGAAACTTCAGGAAAATCTGATTAAAAGTCATTCATGCAGTGTTGGCAGCGAAGTGTCTGACGATGTTGTCCGCCTGATGCTTGTGTTTAAAGCATATGCCCTCTCGCTCGGTCACAGCGGCGTGCAGCTTGAGACAGTTGAGCGAATACTTGATTTCTATAACAACGATATATTACCCATCGTTTATGACCGTGGCTCTCTCGGTGCATCCGGCGACCTTGCTCCGCTTGCAAAGCTGTTCCTTCCGCTGATTGGAATCGGAGAGGTGCGCTGCAAGGGGAGTGTCCGTAAGGCATCCGACGTACTCGCCGAGATGGGCTGGCAGCCTGTCAAGCTAAAGAGCAAGGAAGGTCTTGCGTTGCTCAACGGCACGCAGTTCATGAGTGCGAACGGCGTGTACTCGTTGCTTCGCGCATGTCATATCAGCAGAAAAGCCGACCTTGTCGGAGCTGTGTCGCTTGAAGCCTATGACGGCCTTATCGCACCGTTCATGGACTGCATACAGCAGATGAGGCCTCACAAAGGACAGATCGAGACTGCTGCAGCGATGCGGGGATTTCTCGAAGGGAGCGAGATAATTGCATCTCCCAAGAAACAGGTGCAGGATCCATACTCGTTCCGTTGTATACCGCAGGTCCACGGAGCTACCAAGGATGCAATCCGGTATGCCGGCGAGGTGCTTATGACAGAAGTGAATTCTGTAACCGACAATCCTACGATTTTCCCTGATGAGGACCTTATAATTTCGGGTGGAAATTTCCATGGTCAGCCAATTGCCGTAGTTTTTGACTATCTCGCTATTGCGCTCGCAGAGCTTGGCAATATCTCAGAGAGGCGCACGGCCCAGCTTATCGACGGACAGAGAGGTCTCCCTGAATTCCTGGTAGCCAATCCTGGATTAAACTCAGGATTTATGATTCCTCAGTATGCTGCAGCCTCGATGGTAAGCCAGAACAAAATGTATTGTTTTGCTGCATCGAGCGACTCCATAGTCTCATCCAACGGTCAGGAGGACCATGTTTCGATGGGTGCTAACGCGGCAACAAAACTTGCAAAGATTCTGGATAACCTTGACCTCATTCTTGCCATAGAGCTTATGAATGCCTCGCAGGGTCTCGAATTCCGCCGTCCTTTGAAGTCATCTCCTTATATTGAGGAATTTGTTGCCGGGTTTAGGCGTGAAGTTCCGTTTGTAAAGGATGACATTGTCATGTATCCGGCTATCGAAAAAGCTGCCGGATTCCTGAAAAACTGGAATCTCTGAACGATATACAACTAAATATTCGGGCGCCACGACCGCATTGTCTGACAGTCGTGGTGCCCGTTTTGTTTCCCGGAACTAACGTCCGATGCATTCGTATTTGAATCCGAGCTGAGTCAGTTCCGATTCATCATAAATGTTGCGTCCGTCGATTATGAGGGGCGTACGCATTGTGCGTTCCACCACACGCCACGAAGGCAGACGGAATTGTTTCCATTCGGTCAGCATCAACAGTCCGTCGGCATCGGGCAGTGCGTCGTACATGTCGGAGGCATATTCCACGGCATCGCCTATACGCCTGCGGCATTCGTCCATCGCCACCGGGTCGTATACGCGCACAATTGCACCTGCTTCAAGAAGAAGACCTATGGTCACCAGTGATGTGGCCTCGCGCATGTCGTCAGTCTCGGGTTTAAACGACAGGCCCCAGATGGCTATGCGTCGGCCGCGAAGGTCACCGCCGTAGTGGCGTGAGAGTTTCTCGAACACGACGCGTTTCTGATATTCGTTTACGCGTTCGACGGCTTTGAGCACCTCAAGGCTGTAACCTGCCTTTTCGGCTGTGCGTATAAGTGCTTTGACATCTTTGGGAAAGCACGACCCGCCATAACCGCACCCCGGATAAAGAAATTTGGAACCGATGCGTGCATCCGACCCGATACCTTTCCTTACCATGTTGACATCGGCCCCGACAAGTTCACACAGGTTGGCTATGTCGTTCATGAATGAAATCCTTGTTGCCAGCATGGAGTTGGCCGCATATTTTATCATCTCGGCCGATGGTATATCTGTGAACAATACCCTGAAATTGTTGAGCAGGAAAGGTCGGTAGAGACGGCTCATAAGTTCCCGGGCCTTGTCGCTGTCGACTCCCACCACCACCCGGTCGGGCGACATGAAGTCTTTAATGGCGGCTCCCTCTTTTAAAAATTCCGGATTAGATGCCACGTCGAACGGTATCTCTACGCCACGCCGTGCGAGTTCTTCGTGTATAACTTGTTTGACTTTTTTAGCCGTACCTACCGGAACGGTTGATTTTGTCACAAGCACGGTATAATGCTTAATATTTTGTCCGAACTCACGAGCCACATTCATCACGTAGCTGAGATCGGCTGAGCCGTCTTCGTCAGGAGGGGTGCCCACAGCAGAGAAAACCACTTCTACATCGTCGAGCACGTCGGTAAGCTCCGTGGTGAAATGAAGACGTCCCTCACGGCAATTCCTGACAACCATCTCTTTCAGTCCGGGTTCGTAGATGGGTATCTCGCCATGCTTTAGCTTTTCGATTTTCGAGCGGTCGATATCCACGCATGTGACATTGACACCCATTTCTGCGAAACAAGTGCCTGATACCAGCCCGACATATCCGGTGCCTACAATTGCGATATTCATAATTGGCTGCTATTAACACGGCTGCCGGAGCCTTCGCCTTGACGGGCGCAGATTCCGGCAGCCATTAGGTGTGTGGCAATGATTACTGAAGACCGAGTTTTGCCTTTACCAGCGGAGTGACATCAACAGCGTCGGTGCCGGTATAGACAGGGACAACGTTCTCAAAAATCATGGTGAAAGAGCCTTCCGAACCCACAGTCTTCAGCGCTGTAAGCACTTTCTCCTGAATAGGAGCCATCAGACGGCGCTGCTGATTTTCGAGATCCTGAGTCGCAGTCGTACGGAACTGTTCGATTTTCTGACCAAGCTCCTGGATTTCCTGCACGCGACGGTCCTTGATGGTCTGGGGGGTGCTTTCCTCCATCGACTGGAGTTCGGTGTATTTCTTCTGGAACTCGTTCTGGAGGTTGGCAAATTCGTCCTCATACTTTTTCGAGGCAGCTTCAAGCTGAGTCTGTACTTCTTTCATTTCGGGCATTGCCTCAACGATAGACTGTGAGTTAACTACGCCAAACTTCTGCGCGAACGCCATCGAGGGCAGTGCAATCATGATTGCAAGTAAGAGTTTTTTAATCATATCTAATGAATGGTTGTTTTAGTTTCGTGGTTGATTAAATTTTTTGCAAAGATAGCAAATTAATTTGAATATCCGAGCTTTGCGAGCACATCGGCGCTTACATCGATACGCGGCGAGGCGAAAATTATGTCAGACGAGGATGCACGGTCGAAAATTGCCTGCAGTCCGCGCTCTTCAGCCACTTTTTTAACGGCATTGTAAACGTCGTCCTGAATCGGTTTCATCAATGTCTGGCGCTTTTTGTAGAGCTCGCCTTCCGGTCCGAAATATTTGTTACGCAGTTCTGCTGCCTCTTTTTCTTTTGCTACGATTTCCTCTTCACGGGCTTTCTTCTGGTCGTCAGTCAGAAATACGAGATCGGCCTGGTATTTCTTGTACATCTCCTCCGCATCTTTCGACACCTTTTCGACTTCTTTCTGCCAGCGTAGCGAAAGTTGGTTGAGCTGCTCGTTGGCCATCTCGTAGGCCGGTACATTTTTAAGCACATATTCCATGTCGACGAGTGCGAATTTCTGGGCGGCGGCCCCAAGCACAGAGACAATGGCTATGGCGAGAGTGAGAATTATTTTTTTCATATCCATTATTCGTTTTATGTTATTGACAAGCGAGATGCAAAATGGTTTATACGGGTTGTACGGCTTAACATTTGTTATCAGAATTCCTGACCGAGGATGAAGTGGAAATGACTTCCGCCGCGTTCTCCGAACACTTTGTCAAAACCGTAAGCCCAGTCGATACCCATCATACCAACCATGGGAAGGAATACTCGTATACCGGCTCCGGCCGAACGTTTGAGGTTGAACGGTGAGAAATTCTTGACTGATGTCCACGCGTTACCTCCTTCAAGGAAGGCGAGGCCGTAGATGGTTGTCGATGCCTGAAGCATGAACGGGAAGTGCAGTTCTACTCCGAAGCGTGTGTAAGCATAGCCATCGGCTGTGTAGGGGGTAAGAGAGCCGTTGTCATAACCGCGAAGTGCGATGGTCTCTGTTGCGTAGCTGTAGGAACCCGACATGCCGTCACCGCCGACATAGAATGTCTCGAACGGCGATTTGAGCCATTTGTTGTAGCTGCCCAGGAGACCGAAGTCGGCACGGGTCATAAGCACGAGGGTATATTTGCCTGTCGGGTCGGTGAGCGGGGTGTAGGTACGTGATTTCACACGTAGTTTCCAATATTCAATCCATCTGTAGAGTTTTTTCTTCGACTCGGTTGTGTTCTCTTTGGAGAGCTTTTCCCAATCTTTTTTGCCGAAGAGCGATGCAGGGGGAGTAAGCTGCAGGTCGACGGAGAATGTCGATCCGCGACGTGTGTACAACGGATTGTCAATTGAATTTCGTGAGAGTGTGAGGCCGAGCACGAGAGCGTTCGATGTGCCGTTCTGCATATAGTAGAGATAATCCCAGTTTTTCAGGTAATACCAGTTGTACATGAGCTGAGCCTGGAACTGGAAATAGTCGTCAGGCCAGCTTAGGCGTTTGCCGAAGCCGACAGCCACGCTAACCATCTGGAGCACCTTGTTGGGGTCGTATGCGTTCTGGATTGTATTATTGTAATAATCGTTCATGAGGCTGTTGCCGTAGTTCCATCCTTGTCCAAGCCAGCCATTGCCGAGGCCGTAACGCCACTGGTTGTTGTAATACGACGAGTTGACGCCGGTCTGACGGCTATAGTAAGCTGATACGGAGAGCGAGTTGGGTCGTTTGCCTCCGAACCATGGGTCAAGGAAAGATACGCTGTAAGCCTGATAGTAGCGGGCGTTGGTCTGTGCTGAAATCGAGAACTGCTGGCCTTCGCCCTGCGGGATGATGCCGCGATAGGTGCTCGGGTAAAAGAGGTTCTTGATTGAGAAGTTGTTGAATTTCAACGCGAGTTTGCCGATAATACCGGTCTGACCCCAACCGAGTGAAAATTCGACCTGGTCGTTCGCTTTCGATTCAAGACCGAACACAATGTCAACGGTTCCGTTTTCCTCGTGAGGCTCGGGATTTATATCCATGTTTTCGGGGTTGAAATGTCCGGTCTGAGCGATTTCGCGGGCCGAACGCATCAGGTCGTCCTTGTTGAACAGTTCACCCGGTTTAACGCGCAGTTCGCGTCGTATAACCTTTTCATAGAGTCGGTCGTTTCCTTTTATCACAATGTTGTTGATACGAGCCTGGGGGCCTTCGACCATTCGCAGCTCCAGCGACACGGAGTCGCCGTGGACTTCGCGTTCGATAGGCACGAGGTTGTAGAAAAGGTATCCCTGGTTCTGGTACAGGGTCGGGATGCCGTCTTCGGCCATAGGGCCGGTGCGTTCGTCGAGAAGGACCTGATTGTAGACATCTCCCGGTTTCATGTCGAGCACCCGGTTGAGCACTTCTGTCGGATAAACGGTGTTGCCGACCCAAGTGATGGTATCAATATAATATTTACGTCCTTCTTCAAGATCGATATATACGTCGACAAGTTTTTCGTTGTAAGGTACCACGCTGTCAGCCAGAATTTTTGCATCGCGGTATCCTTTTTCGTTGTATTTGCTGATAATTCGGTTCAAGTCGTCCTCATAGTCAGATTCGACAAATTTCTTCTGCTTGAACAGATTCCAGATTTTGTTCTTCTCGTTTGTTTTCTTCATCACGCGCTGAAGGGCGTTGTCGCTCATCACCTCGTTGCCGCTGATGTAGATTTTGTGGACTTTAATCTTGTCTTTTTTATCCACATTAATGTCTACAATCACATGGTTTTTGTTCGAAAGGTCCTCGTGGAGCACTATATTTGCCGTGGCCGAACCAAATCCTTTGCCTGAATAGTATCCCTTGATGATTGCTTCGGCACGGTTGATGATATTCTGGGTTATCTGGTTCCCTTTGTAAAGCTGGAGACGTTCTTCAAGGTCGGTGCGTTCTCCTTTCTTCACTCCGTTGTAGTTGATCTGCGATATACGCGGCTGCTGACGCAAGTGAATTGTCAGCCATGCCTTGTCGCCTGCTGTTTTGTCGACGGTGATCCTGACATTTGAGAACAGGCCCTGTCGCCACAGACGTTTGGATGCCGCCGTCAGCTCTGAACCGGGTATCTCGATCCGTTCGCCGGCTTTCAGACCGGCATAGCCTATAATCGTGAAGTCTTCGTAATTGTCGGCTCCGACAACTTTGATGTCGGCGATTTCGTAGACTTTGGGTATCCCGTTGAACAGCACCTTAGGCTCGAAAACGGTGTCGGTAATGTTTCCGGACATCGATACGGTTTGTGCCGATGCTTTTTGGGGTTGCATCGCCAGTGTTGTCAGGAATATCAGGAGAACGAACAAATGTTTATGCATATCAGTGATGAAATTCAATATTTGGGGTCGTAGGATTCAGGTTTATTCCGGTGATCGGTTGCCATCTTCAGCTGCCACCTGCTCGGATGTCTTTCCGAAACGCCGTTCCCGGTGCTGGTATTCGATGATGGCGCGGCAAAACTGAATTTTGTCGAAGTCGGGCCAGAATGTATGGGTGAGGTAAATTTCGGCATATGCCGCCTGCCAAAGCAGGAAGTTGCTCAGGCGCATGTCGCCACCGGTGCGTATCAGCAGGTCCGGGTCGGGCATGCCGGCCGTAGTCAGGTGGGCCGATATGGTTTCCGGGGTGATTTCCGACGGCTCTATTTGTCGGGCTACGGCCTCTTCGGCAATCAGCCGGCATGCACGGGCAATCTCCCAGCGTGAAGAATAGCTGAGCGCCAGCACAAGTGTCAGGCCAGTGCCATGCGAAGTGTCATCCATACATTTCTGCAGGCGGTTCATAGCTTCTTCGGGCATGCGGTCGCGATCGCCTATCATCGTGAGTCGCACATTGTTTTTGATAAGGTCGGGTGTCTCACGCTCGATGGCCACGACAATCAGATGCATTAATGCGTCGACCTCTTCCTGCGGACGATTCCAGTTTTCTGTCGAGAAAGCATAGAGCGTGAGGAAGCCGATACCCAGCTCCGATGCAATTTCGGTGATGGTGCGGACGGTGTTGACACCTTCTACATGTCCGTCAGTACGCGGCAGGTTACGTGCCTTGGCCCAGCGCCCGTTGCCGTCCATTATTATGGCGACGTGCCGGGGAAGCCGTTGCGTGTCGATTTGCTCTATGTATTCGTCAAGTTTTGTCATTGCTTGTCGTGAAATTACTATTTAGTCAATGCGGTTACACACCACACACCGTGGGCCGAACTCGAAGCTGATGCCGATAGTAAGTGCGGAATGCCAGTCGTTGTTTTTCAAAAATGAGCTTTTTATTGTGGTGAGGTCTGACAGGTCGGGTCCGTCGATATGGTCGCCAAGGACCTTTGTCAGTGTAAAGCAGGCTTCGAGATTGACGCGCGGACGGAGCTTGTATTTCACCCCGAAGCTCATAGGGATGCTCATAGCGGTGTATGTGCCGCCTGATGAAGCCATGGTTACGCCGATTCCCGCGCCGAGAAACGGGGTCCAACGTTTGAGTCTCTTGTAAGTCTCTCCGATACCGTAGCTGAAAAAGTTGAATTCTCCGCGTACTCCGAGGTCATATATCTGCGATGTGAACGTGTAGGCCTGTCCGTCAGGCAATGCGTTCGACCAGTCGGCGGTATTGCCTTTAAGCGACGATGTGGCGAGCATCGCACGAAGCGACAGTCGATTGTTGAACAGGTAGCGGAACGCCGCGTAGGCATTGAATCCGGGATGCTTGAACATGTTGCTTTCGTTTGCGTCGCCGAGATATCCGCTCATGCCTATGCCTCCTCCGATATCGAACTTGTAGCTCTCTTCCTGCTGCTGGCCGTAAGCACTAATGCCGCCGACAGCACCTATGGCTATCGACAGCACCATGCACAGTCGCATTACTTTGTTCAGTATAGGAGGCAATTTCATTTCAAAGTGTTAATAGAGAGGTACGAAACTGAGCCGGTTGATTACTCCGCGCCATACCTCGTCATATAATATGCCGTCGCTGTTGCGTCCGCCGAACAGGTAGATATACGGGCATTCCCACTCGGTGAGAGGCTTGGTGGCCCGTGAACGGTCTGAATAGCTGTCGACACGCAGCCAACGTGGAAGCGAGGGCGTATCGCACTCGGTCCATACCGACGCGCTGCGGCTGACGGTTTTGGTTTGCGGTATCACCACTGCCTGCGCGTCGTAACGCGGAGCTATGTATTTGGGGAGCTGTACCAGATCCTGTCCTGCCGACCAGTGCATGCCTCGGTCATACGACACATACACGCGGCTCTGGCATGTACCGTCGGCCTTCAGACCGCCGAATGCGAGCAAGGTGGTACGTTTTGTTACAATCCATCTTGTCGATGTACGGAATGTGAAGTAAGGTACGATGGTCATACCTGATGCGGCCGGCAGCGACTGTGATGAGATCTTCAGCCATGACGAGCCGTCATAGGCCCATGTGTCGCCTGAGGGTGTACCGTCGGCCTTTGTCCCGCCTATTATTATTGCAAAAGGCTCAGTGCTCCATTCCGAGGAATAGACAAGCATTTGCGATGTCCCTGAAACAGGGAAATCATAACTGATAGCCGTTTCGGCATCGGATGGCCATGCGGTCGTTACGTAACCTTCGGTTGACGTTCTTACTCCTAAGAGCTTCCCGTCAAAGTTGCCGTATATCCAGTTCATGGGCGCGAGATCTGCCCAGTTGTCTTTCGACTCATATCGCATCAACCGACCGTTGGCCACGGCGTAAATTTTGCCGTCGGCGATGGTCACGGTGTTGATGTTGAAGCCGGCAGGTGCTTTGCCCATATCGGTAGAGATTCCGAATCTTACCTCCTGCGACTCGCTTGTTGTCCGGAAAAGGTTGTTTTCGGAGTCGAGAACGAAACAGGCGGCCTCGTTATTGTCGGTGGCAGTAGTGTGCTGGGCCACCGGTGCCGACGCGCCAGGCAGTCGGGTGTATGCCACATCGCCCCATGCGAGTGAGTCGGGGGCCATATTGTGGACGTTTATCCTTATGGTGTAGTCACGTGTGACTTTTTCGTCGAGCGATGTGAGCTTCAGTATCACCGGACCGTTTGCAAAGTTTACGGTGTCGTTGCCGGACGATGTGGTAATGTCTTTGACCGTGTCGACACCTTCGTTCGTGCGAAATTTCAGTTCGGCTTTGCTTACAGTAGCATAGGTCAGGTTGACCAGGATTGTATCGATTTTTGTGCCTTTTGGCAGGGAGTCAGGATTGTAAATCTGTGCGTTGTCAAGATCGATTGCGAAGAATACGGAGTCGAGCGACACCAGCACGCTATCGTCTTTGCCGAGGCTGAAAGCAGTCACGGCTACGTCGCTCCATTTGATTTCCACTTCCTCGGGAGTGTCATCATCGCTATTGCAGGATGTCACACACATCATTGCGATGAGTGCGGATATAAAGCCAAAGATGGTTTTCTTCATAAATCATTACTTTTCAACTCGCAAAGTTAGCAACATTTTCATTAACTTTAGGCTCGTTGACGTTAAAAATCACTATTGTGAGCCGCTCGTGGATTGTCGAATGTTAACGAATGTGTATGCTGACGGTATACTGTCGTAATCAGTCTGCCGTCATTCTCAGCGGTTTCGGTAATGCCGTGGGGCAGTTGCGGAGCTTTTGTGCGGCCTTCGTTTCCGAGCATGACAGGGGAGGTTTCGCACCGCGCCTCGTCCCACAGGCCGGCATCAAGGAATGAGTTCAGAACGCATGCGCCTCCTTCGACGAGCAGTGATGTCACCGAGTTTTCGTAGAGTAGGCGGAGTATGTCGGGAAGTGAGGCTTCAGGGTCGGTGATATGGTATATGCGAGCGCCGTTGTTGTCGAACACGGCTGCGTCGGCCGGTATGCGGCCGCGTCTGTCGAGAATCACACGTGCAGGTTGCCGTCCGTAAAGTCCGCGCACGGTGAGCGCGGGATTGTCGGCAAGCACTGTGCCTGACCCCGCGAGTATGGCGTCATTTTCGGCGCGCAGGGCCATTACGTCGAGTCGGGTGACAGGTGAGGAGAGTCTTGCCGCCCCGGGATGGTCGGTGGAGCGCCGTATATCCATCCATCCGTCGCTGCTGCAAGCCCATTTCAGGGTGACATAGGGTCGGTGAAGCGTGTGGGCTGTGAAAAATTTACGGTTTATTCGTCGGCATTCGCTTTCACACACTCCCACAGTCACATCGATGCCTGCATCACGGAGCATGGCTATGCCTCGGCCGGCCACTTTTGCAAACGGGTCGATACATCCGACTACCACGCGCCCCACACGTTCCCTGACAAGCATGGCGGCGCAAGGCGGAGTCTTGCCGTAATGGGCGCACGGCTCCAGGGTCACGTAAACGGTTGATCCGGCTATTTTTGATTTGTCAACGACCGATTCGACGGCCCTTACTTCGGCATGCGGGCCTCCGCAACGGGCGTGGAAACCCTCGCCGATAACGCTGCCGTCCGCCGCCACTATCACAGCTCCAACCATGGGATTGGGCGATGCGCCGAACCGGCCCATCCGGGCCAGTTCGAGCGCACGCTTCATGTATGGCAAGTCTTTGTCAGCGGTGTTATTTCCAGTCTCCATTCTCTTTGATTAAGGCTACGAGCCTGTCGACAGCCTCCGCTGTCGGAATATTCTTCACGACGCATTCCTTGCCTTTGTACAGGCTCACACGACCCGGTCCGGCTCCTACATATCCGTAGTCTGCGTCGGCCATTTCGCCGGGACCATTGACAATGCAACCCATTACGCCTATTTTCAATCCCTTGAGCGAGGATGTGGCTGCCTTTATTTCACGCAGTGTTGTCTGAAGGTCGTAGAGTGTTCGGCCGCAGCTGGGACATGAGATATATTCTGTGCGTGTCATGCGAAGACGGGCCGATTGCAGTATTGTGAACAGGGTTCGGGCTGTCTGGCGGTCGTCGAGAGCGTCGCTCTGCATCATCACGCCGTCGGCAAATCCGTCGAGCAACAGTCGGCCGAGGTCGATAGCTGCGCGTATAGCCGTTTCTTCGTCGCTGAGTCCGAGTCCGGTATAGTCGACGGCCGTGATTACGGGATTGTCGAGTCGCGCGTCGGCCATAGCGTGGAGCACGGCAAGTGTCTGAGTCGAGGATGCCGGGCCTATGCCGTTGATTATGATTGCCTTGTCCGGATTTGCCCTTACTGTCACCAGAATGTCGGGAATTGGTTCTGCAGATTCGACCATCACGGCTTTGTTTTCCTTGATAAGGCTGACGAGCCAAAGGTCGGGACGTGCATCTTTGTCATACTCCGCTTCGGGGTTGGTTCCGACTACCACCGGTGGCTGTCCTCCTCCGATGATTCCGACTTTCAGCGATTGACGGCGTTTCGGAGCTATGGGATCGTATCCGACGGCTTCATTGCCTTCGACCGTGGCCGATGTTGAGACCACCTCGGCTGCATAGTCGGCTATCATGCGTGCTACCGGAATCTCGAATTCCGGATCTTCGCTCAGCGACACACGTATAGTGTCGCCGAGACCATCGGCAAGGAGCGAGCCGATTCCTACGGCTGATTTTATACGTCCGTCTTCTCCGTCTCCGGCTTCGGTCACGCCGAGATGAAGCGGGAAGTGCATATCCTCGGCATCCATTGCAGCCACGAGCCGGCGCACAGTCTCCACCATAACGGTCACATTTGATGCTTTGATGGAGATGACTATGTTGCGGAAATCCTGTTTGATACACGATCTCAGAAACTCCATTGCGCTTTCGGTCATTCCGGCAGGCGTGTCGCCGTAGCGGCTCATTATGCGGTCGGACAATGATCCGTGGTTCACGCCTATGCGCAGGGCTGTGCCGTGTTGGCGGCATATATCAATCAGCGGTTCGAGTGCACGGTCGATACGTGCCAGCTCTTCGGCATATTCTTCGTCGGTATATTCGAGCTTCACGAATGTTCGGCCCGGATCGACGAAATTGCCGGGATTGATGCGCACTTTGTCGCAGCATCCGGCAGCAGTATAGGCCGCTTTGGGGTTGAAGTGGATGTCGGCCACCAGGGGGGTGTCGCATCCGCGTTCGCGCAGTTTGTTGCGTATTTCGCCAATAGCTGTGGCCTCGCGCTGACCTTGGGCTGTAAGTCGGACTATCTCGCCGCCGGCATTGACTATCCGCAGCGTCTGTTCGACCGAGGCTTCCACGTCGTTGGTCGATGTCGAGGTCATTGACTGAAGCACTACCGGGTTGTCACCACCGATGGTCACTTTCCCAACAGTCACGGGCCATGTTGACCGGCGCTGTTTGCTGACCCGGCCCATCAGTTGGTCTTGAATTTATATTCAACTTTTGCCAGCTCGGCGTTGGCTTTGACTATTTTTTCGGAAAGATGGCGGCGGTAAGAGGCAAAGCGCTCTGCAATGGCGTTATCGCTCAGGGCGAGTATCTGCACTGCCAGAATGGCAGCGTTGAGACCTCCGTTTATGCCTACTGTCGCCACAGCTATTCCCGGGGGCATCTGCACGATTGAATAAAGTGCGTCACGCCCTTCGAGTGTCGAGTTGATAGGTATTCCGATGACAGGAAGAGTCGTCATGGCGGCTATGACACCAGGCAGCGCGGCTGCCATACCTGCGGCTGCGATTATCACCTTGAGGCCGCGTCCTTCGGCTTCGCGGGCAAACTGCTCGACTTCGGCGGGCGTACGGTGGGCCGAGAGGGCCTGCATTTCGAACGGCACCTCCATCGCGTCGAGAAAATCGGCTGCTTTACGCAGAATGGGCAGGTCGGAAGTACTGCCCATTATGATGCTTACTAACGGATTCATGATTCGTTTGATTAATGATACTGCAAAATTAATCATTATTCGCGAGTCATACGAGCGAAAACTGCCTCAAACTATTCGACATCTCGTTGTCGTTTCCAAACCTCTTAAAACCAGACAGATTGTAGGGTCGCGGCATGCCGCGACCGGGATGGATGTAATGTTAAGTAATTAGCAATCAATACATTATATGTGTTTTATGGATTCCGCAAATTATTATTATGTGAATACGAAGTTTTTTTTATCTTTGCTAAAAACTTGTTTTGTTATGAAAATAGGGATATTTTCTGACTCGGTGCTTGCAGGTTCGGCTAAAGTCGTTGCAGCGAGTCTGCCTTTTATCACCTTGGGTATGCTTGGTGATAATGTTACAAAAATCGTTGCAGGTATCTTTGGGGCTACAGCCTTAGTGATTCTTGTCGTGCGGTTCTGCATGCTGCTCGGGTCTGCCGAGCCACGGCGCATAGCATCAATCGACAACGACGTAGACGATGTGGTCATATTCCCCGGCGCGTTTGCCCTGTCATCGCTCATCGCAATGCATGCAGGCATCGACGCCTCGTTCGGCTTATGGTTTGCCCTTGTCGTGGCCGTCCTGGCGGTCGTTTCAAACCATTTGGTCAGAAATTGAACTGAAGCGTAAAAGAATAACAATAACGCGTTTCCTGTTTTAGAGGAAACGCGTTATTGTTACTAATAAAAAGCTGTTTAATCGATTACCTTAACGTACAAGGGTCTTTTCGACGGTCGTCGTTCCGTTGGTGTAACGGGTCTGTTTAATCACCAGCCCTGAACATGGTGTCGTGAGTTGTCTGCCATCAAGAGAGAAGTAGCTCACTGACTCTATTTCGGAATCGGCAACGATTGTTGCTGATCCGGATTCACCAGATACTTTTGCTTTTGCAGCGTTCACGATGTGCCCGTCAGCTGTGTCAAGCAATAGGACCACAACGGAAAGGTTTGCTGTGTTCTGGACAATGGTTTTGCCAAACTGGTTCTTGGCTTCCGTTACTTTGTTGAAGGTATATTTGTGATTGACAGGAATATCACAATCAACAAAAGCCACGCTGTTGTTCACACCCATGATGTCGGGAGCCATAACCGCCACCTCGTTATATTCGATGTCGGTGATATATGAATTCCCATTGCAGAAACGCTCCATCTCAGGAATATAATTCTCAGGCTTGTTCCCGGCGTAATAATTTGATTGTGACCACGTTCTGTCAAGCGGCTTGAGATGGTCTTCCGTAAGAATATATCCCAGTTTGTATTGTGCATCAGGAATCTCGACAAAGTATACGGCGGTCTGTACGTTTACATTGTTATCTTCGTCGATATCCGCAGTGACTTCTATATCGGCAGCCACAGGTTGCGCCAAACGTTCGCGAATCACATTCTCGATGCCGAACCCTTCATCTATAGAACCAAGTCCATAGTACGGGTCGACATAGAGATTACGCTCTACATAAGCTGTCGGGTAACCCTCGACATAGTTGGGGAAAATATCTACTGTGACCATAGGGTCGGAATTACCGCCATGAATGGCAATCGGGATGAAATCTTCGCCAAATATTGATTTCAGTCGCTCTATGGCTGCAGTGCCTTTGACGCAAAATCCGCACCATGTGCCGGTATATTCTTCCATCACTACGCGGTGATGGGCTTCGTGGTTCACAATATTCACAGCACCTGTGGCCGTAGGCTCAGAATTTTTGTTTTCCTGACCGTTGACTTTGGTGAGGGTGATGGCGAGAGGGTTGTTGAATCTCACCCCGCATTTTTCGAACGGAAGGGTTATGTTCATGCGATGGCGATAGATCGCCGGAAGCTCCTGAGGAAGCTCGAAATGACATGAACCTGTCTCGGATTCGCCAAGCCGGTAATCGAAATCAATGGATTTCACTGTCGCATATCCGTGATTCTCAATGACAACAGGAACCTTGAATGGTTCTCCATAGCTGGCACGTGTGGTGCCTACCGATACGAGCTTTACGCTGTTCTCGTCATATTCGCTCCGGATGTTGATGGATAATTCTGTGGCTACTTTGTAGTCGGATGAGAAATTCTGCCAGTCACGATAAGACCGTGAGGTGCGCATATAGAATCCCTCCTTTCCATCGGAAGCGGATACGAAAAGAGGCCACTTGGTATCGTCAGTCAATGTTTCCACATCAAACGAATATCCTGCATACACGCCGTCGGCCGGGATTTCGTAAGGCGTTGCAAGTGAAGCCTTCGCTATTCCGTCGATTACTGTGGCATCAAGCTGGACTATGTCAGGCACTGTGACTCTTTTGCCGTCGACAAGTTCGACAGTCAGTTCCTTTGAAAGCCATACCCTGACGTTGGAGATGCCTTCGGTGCGCACCGGAACACTGATTCCGGTGATAAAATCACCGGTGAAATCACCGGGTATGATGCGCATCGCGATATCATAGTTCTCTTTTTTCTGAGTTCCGTATTCAAGGTTTTCGCCTTGCCCGTAAGAGAACGGTAGCTCGACTTCGGCGGCTGCCACTGTCACTGCACTGAATGCAAAAAGTATGGCAACCGAATCCTTAATAAGTGATTTCCGAATTGTCATAATCCCTTATTTCCTTACGATTTTGTCAATAACTACATTGCCGTCGGCTTTGACGCTCTTGCGGATATAGATACCCTGACCGGGATTTGCAACATGGCGTCCGTCGAGTGAGTAGAACATCTCTGAAACAACGGGCGAATCTACACATGTTTCGGCTATGCCGACAATTTCACCGGTATTGAGGTTAAGGGTGGTCATCGGAGATTTGTAGACATTTCCGTCATGCTTGTTGCAGAGAACTATTCCGACATTCTCGACACCACGTGAGTAATAGTAGAGAACGTGTACTGTGCCAAGTGCATAAAAGTTCCATCCGTCTCCGAAATTATAGGGGACATCGGTGAGGTCTTCAGGAAGACGCGTATATTCGTCGGTATAGAATGTTTCAAGCTCACCGTCGAAATATACATTGTAGTACATGTCGTTATTGTCGAGCACATATCCGTCCTTGTTCAAATCCGGAAGATTAAAGCGGAAATAACCCTGTCCTTTTGCCTCTGTAAAGGCTTCCCACTCAATGAACGACGGTGCCAGCGGAGTCTGGTCGATTTCAGTTGGCTGAACGCCGAACGAAGGATTGTCCCAGCGTTTGATAACAGAGAAACCTTCAGGAATTCGGCTGTAGCAGAGTGCCTGATCCGGGGCCGTCATTTTCTTTTCGGCAGCGTTATAGTCAAAAACTATTTTGTCAGCGTATGTAATCTGTTTGTCAGCTCCAAGAGTGCCGGCAACCATAAAGGCATAATATTCTGAACGATAGTTTCCAAGATACTGGCCGGAAGCGAAAGTAGCCTTGCCATCGGCGATAGTGCCTTTAAACACATCGTCCGCAATATCGGTGATAAGACCCTTTATATAAATATCATTTCCATCGATGCCGACTTTTACAAGCTTTCCGCCACCGTCAAATTTGAAGGCCCAACTTTCAAACGTAACATCTGAAGGAACTTCTACCTTCTCGCCGTTGAAAGGAACCCATTCCTGTGCTGCCTCGCCTTCCGACATCCATATGCTTTCGTCATTCACAAGGCCAAGAATATAGTATGGATATTCCCAACCGCCCCACGGGTCCATCTGAGGTATGTAGCCAAGATCAAGAGAAATTTTGTCACCTTCAATTTTATAGGTGATTTCAGTAGCGTCCTCATCAACAAGATAGTAATCGGAACCCGAACTCTCCTCTACCATCTTAACGGCATAATATGTGTTGAATTTGCCTGGTTCGGTGATGCTTTCCTCTCGATAGATAGGTTGTGGCAGCGAAACTTTGATTACGTCGCCTTCACGTTTTCCCTTGAGGTAGGAATTGCTGGGGAAGTCGCTATACGGGTTCTTAAGGTATACGAATCCGTCATCGCCTTCGACAAGTTCGGCAGAGCAATTCTGCTTGCGGTCGAATAACATGTATGTTCCATAAGGATACCAATAGTAGCCTTCACGCATATAGTGCTTTACTGTGCCGGCTGGAGCCTCTGTAATAAGGTCGTTGGGGTCGCCGTAAGCAATTTTGCTAATTGCTTGTGTTTTTTGTGGCGTGCGGGCTACAAGCCTGCGTGTCCCGTCCTCACGTACACCGGCCAACGAAGTTTCAACGGCCTGGACGGATGCAAAAGTCCCGACAACAATAAGTGCCGAAAGACATAAACGATAAATATTCTTCATAAAGAATTAATTAGTTGTATATTAGTTGCTTTTTTGCGAAATGTGAAAATGACTGGTTGTCAAATACGAGATTGTAATTATTCGCACCAAAATTACAAACATGTTTTAACAAAAGCAAATAAAAGTTTAAGTTTTGGATATATTTTTGGGAGAACCAATGCCGACCGGCATGTACGGCGGTGTGAGAGGTAGGTAAAAACGAAAGTAAGAGATAAACACCTGCGATTAGTGTTTACCTCTTACTCGATTGTAAAAAGCTGTTAAGTGTCGGATTAACAACCGTCGCCGTAAGATGTCAG
>CAZAZA010000011.1:37790-53853 GCA_964489495.1 uncultured Bacteroides sp. | reverse complement strand
ACAAAGCCCGCTCGAAGTTTAAAGTTACTGTAGCAGGATTAGTGTTCGGATTATAGGAACCTATCCTTTCAATAAATTTACCATCTCGTGGTGCCCTGCTGTCGGCGATAACAATGGGATAGAACGCATAGTTCTTGCGACCATGACGTTGCAGTCTGATTTTTGTTGCCATTAATTTGTTTGTTAATTGGTTTTGTATAGCTTTGTAAAGCGTCTGCAAAGTTACGCGATATTTCCCATTCGGCCAAATGTTTTTTGGGATATTTGCAGATAAATTCCAATTATTCAAGTCGTATGAGCATGGGAATGCGCCGTGTGTCGCAGCTTCGCTGATTTCCATGCCATATCTCGGTGTATTTTATGCCGGTTGTTTCCTTTAATGTCATCAGGTCGGGTTCGTTGATTATCATGAGCGAACCGGCCGGAGGCAAATCAGAGGGAGTTTCTGCCGGGATCTGCCTTACCCGGTCGTTCAGGTAGAAATTCGCTGTGTAGTAGCGGAGCATAGGGCCGGAAACATACGACCAGACTTCGCCTTCGGGTTGGACTCGATTTACCTCTTCCGCGATTACTTTGTCGGTCTTCGCCGACAATATGGGGGGCAGGATTGCGTTGTCAAGCATTGTATAGACAGCAAACAGTGCGATTGAGGCCGGAATGAACATTTTTAGTCCGATATAGTCGGTTACAAATAGTGGACGGCGTATGGTGCCGATTACCTTGATGCCTGTAAAAACCGATGCAATGCCGAATAATGCCGATATCACTACCATCCAGAACGGCTGAAAGTTATTGAATTCGGCCAGCATGCCGATTGAGTCGGCAACGCCAAATTTAATTGCAGACCAGGCCAGCGGCACGACTATTGCGAGTAGGCCGAGGAACCAGCTGAACCATCTTGCGACACTTCGTCCCTTGCGTGACTCTGACAACCATTGCATCATACAGGTCACTCCCCATGCGACAAACGGATACATCGGCAGAAGATAGACACTGCGCTTGCTTTTAGGTATACAGAAGAATATGAAGATTATAAGAGCCGTTATGAGTGCGAAAGCCGAAATGTCAGACATATGTCTCGCATCCCGTACAATACACCGCAGGCGTCTGAATAATTTTCTCCACCATACGGAACTCAGAGCCAAAAGAGCCAGCAGTGTGTAGGGGAGCATCCCGGAGGCAAGAGTGACGAAATTGTAGATTGCCGGATTTTCATGTGATTCATATGACATAGTACCGGTCATCCGGCCCACGTTTTCTTCCAGCGCCAGATCCAGAAACCTGTCTCCCCCCTGCATATAAGCGAGAATATACCATACAGCCGGAATAAGTAATGAAAGAAGTCCGATTAAGACAAGCCGGCATAAAAGCAGCACAAATCTGTCGCCTCGTGTAAGCCTGAAAATTCCTATGACAAAGCATGGCAAAAAAACGCCGACAGGCCCTTTTGTGAGGAACGCACCCGACATAAGCAGTATTGCCGGCCATGGAAGTTGCCATACACCGGGCCGGCGCGAGGACCAACTGTAAAGATTGTAGAAAGCCCCGACCATGCATGCCGTCAAAACCATGTCGACGCGGCATGCCGTAGCAGCTCTGAAAACCTCGAATGAGGTTATTGTGACCCATGCCGTCATGCACCCGGCAAGAAGTCCGCGACCGCCGTAGCGAGTGAAGAAGCGAAGAGTGGCAGCCGTCATCAGAATAGCTGCGAGCAGCGACGGCAGACGAGAAGTAAACTCGGTCACATGTCCCCCGAAAAGCAGGGATGACAGTGCGATGCACCACGCGAAGAACGGAGGCTTATATGGAATTTCAGCACCTCCGAAGCTCGAAGGCAGTATCCAGTCACCGCTTTGCAGCATGTTCACAGCGACAATCGCCTCGCGGGGTTCGCCCTTTGTATTGAACAGCGTTGTTATGCAGAATAGAAGCATCATGACAATCATCGCGAGTATGAGTGCCCATTCAGATGCTCTGATTTTTGTACCGTAGTCAGGATTCAAATGCTTGTTGTAAGTCTTCATAGGATAAACGGTCGATAGAAAGTGGGCTTCAGGCATGCTTTGCAGCCAATGTTCTCTTTAAAGTCACAAAGTCCGAGATTGGGAACTCCCTCCTCGGTAGCAGGTCCGATGTCGAGTATGCTGACTCCTTTCGAAGCATACCAGTTGACAAGGTTGGCAGCAAGGAAATTGACAGAATGCATATTTCCCTTTCCAGGAATGTCGCCCCAATAAACGACCTGGGCAATGTCGGCAGTCACCCTATATACAATTGCCGCAGCAAGGTCTTGTGAATTGTGCGAGACGGCAAAACACTCGATGTCGATAATCCGGGACGTGTCTTTTACTTGCTGAAGCGACATGCGCAAAGGGTAACCGCGTCCGTGTCTGTTGGCCTGTATGACTGAATAAGCCCTGTCGATACTGATATTTTCCGAGAACTCGAGACCGGCTTTCATAGCGGCCCTGAGATCCTTGACCCCATTTCTGCGTAGTGACGCGGTGTAGTCTTGGTCAGATGTACATTCAAGCTGATATGAAAGATCGGTGACTGCCTGAACGAAATGGTTGTCTAAAAAGGCTTTAGTAAGTTTGTTACATAAGTCAGGGCTATAGATGGCCGGTGGCGGGGTCACGACGACCCCCTTTTGGTGTTCGTAACCGTAATCGGCTAATGCGGAAACGACAGATGTGAGTACGGAAAAGCGTGGATTTTTTCCGTCCTTGAAAGTGAAACCTCCGAATGGTGCTGAAAATGGAGAACGATACAGATTGTCTCGCTGTCCGAGTATGATTCCGGCGACAGGGGCTTTGCCGGGTCGTCCTATAGCGATATGATGCAATTCTTCAACCTTTTCGCGATTCAGTCGGGCGAATGCTGTGGTGTTGAATGCATGAGCGAAAGGATCGAAGAGCACAGAATATTCTTCCGGCGGTACTCTGATTGCAGAATATGGAGAGGGCTCAATACTCATAATTCCGGTTTGATATTTTTGATAATGTTTTTCAAATCAGAATTTATGTCGGAGATCAGCGACTGTACCGGGGTAATGATCGGCTTGAACTCTTTTTCGCGTTCCGGCGCAAAAAGACGAAGTCCCCCGCTGTGACAGACGACATTAAGAGGTCCCTCCAGATCGGCAGGCTCTCCGTCTATCTGGATAGGGCCGTCTTCCGACCTCCTTATCGTGAGGGCATTAGTCCTGAAAGTGTCAATCAGCATGTTTTTATCGATAAAACCGGTAAGAAGGTCCACTCCGACCAAGGCGGTTGTTAGCGGCGAGCCGGAGTGGATTATCGTAACGTCGAGAAGTCCGTCGCGAATCGAGGCATGAGGCGCTATATAAGCGTTGTTTCCATATTGTGAAACATTGCATACTGCAACCAGAAAAGCCCGGTCGGTAATTTCCGTACCGTCGGAAAGAGAGATACGGTACTCTTGCGGATGATACTCGATAAACTCTTGAAGAGTGCTTTTTATATAAGAAAGTTTTCCTCGTCTCGGTTGCCGTGCAAAACGTTCCGTCACAGCCGCATCGAATCCGACCCCGCAAGTGCACAGGAAAGTGCGGTCATTGACACTGCCGTAGTCGGCGTTTACAATCCTGTTCTGAGATATTACGCGTATTCCGGCTTCGAAATCAGCTCCAAGACCTATATGCCTGGCCAGGCCGTTCCCCGATCCGCAAGGTATTATTCCCAGGGCCGTGTCAGTGTCACGCAGACCGCATGCAGCTTCGTTAACAGTACCGTCGCCACCGGCGACAACTACACCGTAGTAACCTTTGTCGGCAGCCCGTCGAGCCATTGCTGAAGCGTCGCCCGGACCGGAAGTCCATGCTGTTTCGACCCGGTAACCGGCATCTGTAAGCCGGTCGGTGACATAATGGTCCAGATCGGCTTTGCTGTGAGTCCCGGAAATCGGGTTGATTATGAGTAGGAGTTGTCGGTCAGGTTGTTCCATTCTTATAGGTTTTATGGGATAGCCGGCGGCCTGTCATAAGGCCGCCGGCTGCTAAGAGTAGGTGCTTAACGGCCGCACGCCTTGATTTTTGTCATTACCTCGGTGTTGAAGTCGGTGTGACCGATAAGATCTTCGACCGTGAGGTGCATGCGGTAACGCCAGTAATGACGCGGGTTTGAAGGCACATTGATT
Organism: uncultured Bacteroides sp.; assembly: GCA_964489495.1. GTDB lineage: Bacteria > Bacteroidota > Bacteroidia > Bacteroidales > Muribaculaceae > Paramuribaculum. The sequence continues at coordinate 49,692 of CAZAZA010000011.1, read as the reverse complement.
TGTTCTTCACGCGGGTCATTGCGTCGCAGAGTCCCGCTCATCGAGAGCCAGTCCTGCAAAGGAAGAATGCATAGCATTGACGGCGAGGACAGGTTTTGCGTGATAATAAGATCGCATACCCATGGTTCGGCATAGTGCGGCGCATCGCCTTGACAATGGAGAACCCCATTGAAAAATCTCTGAGTTGCGGCAGGGTCTTCCTCCCACCATTGGCGTATACCGCCCATGTCGTGCGTGGAGGTCGTACAAACCGACCGGTACGGATATATGGCCGGAATGCCGAATTCCAGGTTGGGGTCTTTGGGCATGCGTTGAATTTCAAGCGACAGAATCTGCAACCGGTTAATGACTGACGGCACACATTCGGGAATCATACCAAGGTCTTCTGCGCAGACGAGCATTCGGGTCGCGTCGATAAGCGGTGGCAGTTTCCACATAGCCTTACCGTACCAGAATTCATTGTGGCGGTGGTAGAAGAAATCGTCATACAGCCGGTTGAATGTCCACTTCTCATAGTCTGAAAGTGTACGGTAGATATACGTTGACTGTGCGGAAATCCTTGGGTGGTATTTGCCTTTTTCGTATGGATCTTCAATGAAAAGCACCTGGTCGATGAGTCCGAGTAGTCCGTCGCGCAAGCGGTTGGTACGGTCGTTTTGAACGGTATCGGCAAAAAGATTGACAACCTTGCGCTGAGTGTCGACATCATCCTTCAGCTCGAATAGGTTGGTTCCTTCGATAGGGTTGAGATATTTTTCACGTGCCTCTTCAGCATACTCCCCGAAGAAATCGCCAAGCATATAGTCAGCTATATACGGACGGCACTGACGTTCCGGATTTATCCAGAAGTCATAGTTGTGTCGCAGTTCTTCCGGGGAGAAGGGGAGTGCGGGATTAAAGTATCCCAGAAGACCGTGTACGGCATCCATAGGTATTTGCCATATACGGAAAAAACCGAGTACATGGTCGATGCGATATGCGTCGAAATATTCAGCCATTTTGCGGAAACGGGCTTTCCACCAGGCAAAGCCGTCACGTGCCATCTCTTCCCAATTATAGGTGGGGAAGCCCCAGTTTTGACCCAGTGTGGAGAAAGCGTCAGGGGGCGCCCCGGCCTGACAGTCGAGATTGAATAGGCGCGGGTTGATCCAGGCATCGACGCTGTTCCTTGATATGCCGATAGGTATGTCTCCTTTTATGGCAACACCTTTAAGGGCGGCATATGCTGCTGAATCGCGCATCTGTTTGTCAAGGTGATATTGTACGAAACAGTGATAGTTGATTTCGCGCTGGTTGTTTTCGATCATGCAGGCGACCTTCACTGCATCGTAACGGGCATATTCACCCCATTTCGACATATCGGCGGTTTTGTATCGGTCGCGGAGAAAACGGAAAGCCGCATAAGGCAGGAGCCACTCTTTGTTACGGTTTATAAAGTCTTTGAAATCAGCATCGGATTCAAGAGAATCCGCAACCTGAGCATACAGTTCCCGTGCATATAAGTCCTTAGTGTGAGTCACACGCTCGTAGTCGACAGTAGGAAGTGCGTTGAGTTCTTCGGCTATCTTGGCGTAATATTCCCGACGGGCCGGCTCGACAAGTTCGCCGACAGACTGGAGGTGCAGATACATCGGATGAAGCGCGAATGTAGAGTTGGCGTTATATGGATAAGAGTCGGTCCAAGTACCTGTCATGGTTGTGTCGTTTATTGGAAGCAGCTGCAGAAAACGCTGTCCGGTAGTTGCACACCAGTCAGCCATAAGCTTTATGCTGTTGAAATCTCCGACACCAAAATCCTCTTTTGTACGTATCGAGAAAACCGGAATCGCGGTGCCCGCACCACGCCACAGGGGGAGGGGGGAGACAAATTCTCCACAGTCAACCGACACATAACGATTATATCCCGTGGCAAGTTCGGTAAGCTGTCTGTTGTCGCGATTTTCCCAGGCGACAACTTCGCCGGAGTCCTGTTTTATGATCAGGAATTTATATTCCAAAGGTGCGGAGAGTTTTTCGTCGAGCCTGAACTCTGCGCTCCATGCCGGGAAACGGCTGTCGGACAACCGTAGCGCATGCTGAGTGTCCCATAGTCCGAGAGCCTCGATGTTTCCGCTGACCGCGAGAACGCAGTCGCCTGGTATGGTTGGAGCGAGAATATTCAGACTGATATGCCCGCTTTGCGCCAATTTTTCCTTGACAGGTTTTTCGCGGCGTAATATACAGTCGGTAAAAGCAGTGGAGAACATCGGTTTATCGGCCGGCTGCTGATGCCATGCGTCAATCATCGACACTTCGGCGATATTCCCGGTTTTGACAAAGCGGTGATTCTTGTCGTATTCGCGACGAAGTATTTTCCCCTCATCGTCGATTACTACATAGCTGTAGGTAAATTCGTCGATAAAATCATCAACTTCTACGGAAAGTCGCCAGGAACTGTCGCTGTTGACTGTCATCGGCACCGGAGCACCGTTGCCGCCGAGGGCTTGCGGCGAGCCTGTAATGGCAAGCCGTTCACCCCAGGCTGTACGATAATCGATAAAGAATGTGACCTTCATGTAATTTAGTAGGTTATGTAAGTATGATATAATTCAGGTATCAGCCGCAACGTGAAGAGCCGCAGGAGGTGCAGATGAGGCAGCCTTCCTGATAAATCAATGTTTCGTTGCCGCAGTTAGGACATTTTTGTCCTTTTGCTTTTGTGCCGTTGGGCAGATATTTCTTCAAGGCACGTTCAACACCCATCTTCCAGGTATTGATAGACTGGCTGTTGAGTTCCAGACCGCCGACAAGTTTAAGCACCTGGTCGATCGGCATTCCGTAGCGCAGAACGCCTGAAATCAGCTTTGCATAGTTCCAGTACTCCGGGTTGAACTTATCGGAAAGACCTTCAATAGTGGTTTTGTGTCCGCGTTTGTTGATAAACTGGAAGTCGTAACGCTTGTTCCCGTCGGCATCCACAGCTTTTATAATCTTACCATGGCTTACGGACTTTGGCACGAAAATACCGTCATCGTCGTCAGCCAGTCCTGTGAAAATCTCATACGGGTGTTCGTCTCGCAGCCCTATGAATGCAATCCACTTTTCCTTGTTGTTTTGGAAACGCACAATGTCGGCTTCAAGTTCGGCCGGACGTTTGATAGTGGTTCCGTCAGGCGTTGCGTCTGAGTTTTTCTTTTTCTTGTCGATTGAAAGCAGCACTCCTGAACGGGAACCTTCGCGGTAAACCGTACAACCTTTGCATCCCGAACGCCATGCTTCGACATAAAGGTCGTTTACAAGGCTTTCGCTGACGTTGGCGGGCAGGTTGATGGTGACGGATATTGAGTGGTCGACCCATTTTTGAACACGGCCTTGCATGCGCACTTTTTCCAGCCAGTCAATATCGTTTGCCGTTGCTTTATAATATGGCGACTGAGCGACAAGTTCGTCGAGTTGCTCCTGTGTGTAGTCTTGCCGCAGTTCTTTTCCCGCAACTTTCATCCAGTCGATAAAGCGCGGATGGTAAACTATGTATTCCTCAAATGCGTCGCCACTTTCGTCCACATAGTCGATGCGCACCTGCTCATCGTTGGGGTTCACCTTGCGACGGCGTTTGTAGACCGGCATGAAAACCGGCTCGATGCCTGAGGTAGTGCGTGTCATAAGGCTCGTTGTGCCGGTCGGAGCAATGGTCAGACATGCTATATTGCGACGTCCGTCACGCTTCATCAATTCATAAAGCTCGGGATCAGCCTCGGCGATACGCCTGATAAAAGGATTGTCGGCCTCACGCGCCGGATCGTATATGGAGAAAGCACCGCGTTCGGAAGCCATTGTCACAGACGAGCGGTAGGCAGCCAAAGCGAGATTTTTGTGAACCAGTTCGGAAAAATCGGTTGCCTCCTTAGTGCCGTACCGCAGCCCCAGAGCGGCAAGCATGTCGCCTTCGCCGGTGGTTCCCACGCCCGTACGTCGTCCTTGAAGCGTTTTGCTGCGAATCTTCTCCCAAAGACGCAACTCGGAAGCCTTCACTTCGTCGGTTTCAGGGTCAGATTTGATTTTTTCGATGATTTTATCAATTTTTTCGGCTTCAAGGTCGATTATATCGTCCATGATTCGCTGAGCCTTTGCGATATGTGTCCGGAAAAGGTCGAAGTTGAAAAACGCCTTGTCGGTGAAAGGGTTTTCCACATAGCTGAACAGATTGACAGCCAGAAGGCGGCAGCTGTCATAGGGACAAAGCGGAATCTCGCCGCAAGGATTGGTTGAGATTGTCTGGAAACCGAGGTCTGCATAACAGTCCGGAACCGATTCGCGGAGAATAGTGTCCCAGAACAAAACGCCCGGCTCCGCCGATTTCCATGCATTATGGATAATCTTCGCCCAAAGAGCTTTTGCATCGATTTCCCGAGTTACGACAGGTGTTGAGTTCGGGTCGACGGGGAAAGTCTGTTTATAGGCAGTACCTTCGGTAGCGCAACGCATGAACTCGTCGTCGATGCGGACCGACACATTTGCGCCGGTGACTTTGCCCTCTGTCATTTTTGCATCAATGAATGCCTCGGAATCGGGATGCTTGATGCTTACCGTAAGCATCAGGGCTCCCCGTCGTCCGTCCTGCGCTACCTCACGGGTGGAATTGCTGTAACGTTCCATAAAAGGAACCAGTCCGGTGGATGTGAGAGCCGAGTTTTTCACAGGCATACCCTTTGGACGAATGTGAGACAGATCGTGTCCCACACCACCACGGCGTTTCATCAGCTGCACCTGTTCCTCGTCGATGCGGATTACCCCGCCATAGGAATCAGGTTTGCCGTCAAGACCGATTACAAAACAGTTTGAAAGCGAGGCCACCTGATAGTTGTTGCCGATACCCGTCATCGGGCTCCCCTGAGGCACAATATAGCGGAAATGATCGAGAAGATCAAACACCTCGTCGTGGCTCATTGGATTGGGATATTTCAGCTCAATCCGGGTGATTTCGCCGGCTATTCGCCGGTGCATGTCGGCAGGAGTCTTTTCATAGATGTTGCCGAACGAGTCTTTGAGAGCATATTTGCTTACCCAGACTCTTGCTGACAGCTCGTCGCCGTCAAAGTACTCAAGCGAAGCTTCATAAGCCTCGTCGTATGTGTAAACTGTCGATTCCACTTTTTATGCAGGGCTGTTTTTAGATTTCGGAGTGCAAATTTTGCAAATATTATTGGCACGACCAAATTTTTCGGAAGCATTTGTTAATTTTGCACTCATAATTTTCATCAAAAGACAATGACACAAGACTATTTCAAAAACAGGCATACAATACGTCGGTATGACGGCCGGCGGGAGGTGACCGACGACCTCATCAGAGAAATCACGGAGGAAGCCATGCATGCTCCTACAACCGGTAATATGCAGCTTTACAGCGTGATAATCACTCGCTCGGAGGAGGGAAAGCGACGCCTGTCGCCGGCTCACTTCGGTCAGCCGCAGGTGGCGTCGGCAGCTGTAGTTCTTACTTTCTGTGCTGATTTCAGGCGGTTTGTGAACTGGTGTCGTGCGAGTGGCGCTGATCCGGGATATGACAATTTCCAGTCTTTCATGACAGCGGTGCTTGACACGGCCTTATTCGCCCAGCAGTTCTGTACGATTGCCGAGATGCGCGGTCTCGGGACATGCTACCTTGGAACGACGACATATAATGCCCCGCAGATAGCCGAAGCCCTCGACCTGCCTGAAATGGTCGTTCCGGTCACGACCCTGACTGTCGGATGGCCGGCGGCGCCGGGTGAGGAATGCGGGAGATTGCCGGTCGGCGCTGTGCTTCACCACGAAAAATACAACGACCGGAATGATGAGCAGATCAAAGAACTATATGCCGGGAAAGAGGCTCGCGAAGACAGCCGGCGTTTTGTGGCTGAAAACGGTAAGGAGTCACTCGCACAAGTGTTCACGGATGTTCGTTATCCGCGTTCGAATAACGAGCTGTTTTCGGAGATCTATCTGGAGTTTATACGTAAGCAAGGATTCAAGTTGTGATGGAGGGGTTGCCTGCCTGGTTTGACGACAGCGAATCGTGGTGTCTTGTCAATGAATATGCCGCGTCATCCGACTTTGTGCGCGAAAGGCTTAAGGCTCGTGGTGATACACGACGTTTATGGGCGATAGATCAGGCTGAATGCCGTCGTCGCACCTCTAAAAAATTGCCGGTTTATTCAGCCCTTGAGCGATTTGTGTTTCCGACGATGCTGTCGGCTGAACAATGCACATCGGAGGCCCTTGCCGCATTCCATGCAACGCTTGTTGAGCCGGACGGCTCGGGACTGGATATGACGGCAGGACTCGGTGTGGACGCAATGGCGTTGGCTCGTGTGAGCCGAAGGATTAAATCGTTTGATATCGACGGACGGGTGGCTGATGCGCTTCGGCATAATGCATCATTGGTTGGAGTAAGTAATTTGGAGGTCACTCGCGGTGATTCGGCCGAGTGGCTTGCTTCCACTGAGGAGTGCTTCGATTGGATTTTTGTTGATCCCGCCCGGCGTGGGGAGGGAGGACGCAGGCTATACTCACTGTCCGACTGCAGCCCTGATGTGACTAAGCTGCTTCCGCTTATGGCCGCTCATGCAAGGTCACTCATCATCAAGGCGTCTCCAATGCTTGATTTGTCGAATACCGGACATAGTCTGCCCGGCATCACAGACTTGTATGTTGTCGGCACGGCAACAGAATGTAAGGAAGTTGTCGCTGTCGTCGATTTGTCGCATGAGGATGTTCGCCAACCAGCGGTTCATGCGGTCAAAGTGGCAGCTGATGGATTTGATATCAGGACAATAGAATCGGGCACACAGCCTGACTTGGCAGAAATGCTCGAGGAAGCGGCATGGGTTGCAGAGCCTTGGCCATCTTTGATGAAATGCAATGCGGACGGATGGTTGTGCCGAAAATACGGTGTAAAACAGATTGCCCGGTCGACACACCTTTATGTGTCGACCGGACGCCTGCATGACAGCTTTCCCGGAAGGGTATATGAAATAGAAAAAATTAGCGGGTATGGACGCCGGGATTGTCTTGAGATTCGGAAGGAGTATCCTGAAGTAAATGTTACAGCAAGGAATTTCCCGGATACACCGGCGGCTGTATTGCGTCGTCTTGGCGTGAGGGAAGGAGGTACACGACGCCTTTTTGCAGTTCGTGATCAAAAAGGAAAACCTAAGATTATAGTGACAAAGTGTTAAAATAATGTTAAAGTGGCTTCCGGATTTGGTCAATTATCCAAATAGCTATAACTTTGCATCAGTTTTTCATGGTATTAGATTTAAGGTAAAAAGATTATTCGTCGTGATGACGAGTAATTTTTTTTTTATGTTCGCCCGACATCGGGAGGAATGGACAAATCTGTTTTATTTGCTTACGAATACAGGCTCAAGTCGGATGTTCCGGGGAACACCCGACATTTCGGACAGCCGGTCAGAAAACAAATGAGAAACTCATCATAAATGAATTGGCATTGAACGAATTGCATTCTTCAGGTCCGTAATTGCAGCCGTTGCGGTTCGGCGCATTGTTATATCGGGTTATCTCATAGCCACCGGTTACGGATATTCCGAAATGGGTGTAGAACATCTTTTGGAATCCTACTGCCAGACGCAGGAACGCCCCTCCGTCGCCACTGCTGTCAATGGGGAAATTGTAACCGGTGTCGGCTCCGGCAAACCAGTTAAGATTGTGGAGAGGGCGCACTCGCGCATGGGCAAACAACGGAATTGTTTTAAGCCCGATGAATCTGTCTGAGTCATCGTTGTCTGAGGAGAAAGTCAACTGTGCGCCAAAACCACCACCTATCGACCATCGGTCGTTGATATTCCAATAAGCCTTTACACGCTGGCTCATGCTGTTGTAGTCTGCTCCGTAACCGTTGCAGCTCGTTCGTCCGATTGCCACCGACTCTTCCGCCTCGATGTCCCATGTATCTCGGTCGGCCGCGCTGGCCGCCATCGGCGCCAACATAACTAATAGTGCGATTACTTTTTTCATATGTTAATATTTATTATTTAAAGTGATTAAAGGCAAGCCACCAAATATTTGTGCATTTTTATGTAGGGCTGTACCACGGTGCAGCCGCCCCGGCAAATGATGTCAACACCATTTTTACCGCATCAAAATCTGAACGCAGATGCGCACCGGCAATGAGAAAAATGAGTGCATGTGTATTATTTGATCGGGATATGTGATCTCAGGCTGGAAACAATTGGTGGTGTGTACTACCTTGTCTAAATTCATAAAGCTATGAATATATCCTGTCTCTATTCCTATTCCACATTGTTTCCCGGGAAAGAACATATATCTAACCAATACCCCTACTTCGGCTCCAAAAGCGTTTTTCCTCACACCCTCAATAGTTTGTTTGATGGTGGCAGGCGAATCAGCTGATTTGAAGTAAAAGTCTCTCTCGCTTCTAAGATTCACCGCATATTTGAATCCTGCAATAGTCGAAATGCCGAATTTAAAATACGAGAACTGAAAATCCTTCTGTCCAATTACCCTGAAAGCCAGCATCTTATCACGAATAAATGCTTTATTGTCTTCAGTCTTCAGGCGTATGGGATAATCGTCATGTTTTATTTCACTCTGAAAGTTCACAAAACCGATTTCTCCACCAACACCCCAGTTGTCGCGAAGCAATCTTATGTATCGCACAGAGTTGTCGAATCCAAAATCCGGTCGCAGGAACTGTTGATGTCCAGTGTATCCGGTGGCGTATCCTTTCCCAATGCTTATGGTTATCTCATTATTCAGGTCGGCTGCATTAACAATTAACGAGAAAGTAAGGCAAAATATTAACAACAGCTTTTTCATACTCAAAAGTATTTTAAGGTGAAATCATTATCCCATAGCTGAGGTGCTGATAGAATGTACTTTTTCTCATACATTCTATTTTTGTATATTGATTCAACGCTAAGATCTTCGGTTTTCGCCTTGTCATAGACCATTGCATCAAAACCGTACCCTATAATGAAACTTGTGGACTTCCGGTACACCATAGACTGTCCGGGTGCTATTATTGAATCACATTCAACACGGTATATATCGGATTCGTCATCATAGCAAAGGAATATAACGAAATTCACACTGCGATCACTCCCATTTATGAAAGTTACAGCTGTCTCTTGCTCAGGACGCAAATCACCAACTTCCTCTTCGCAGGAAGTGGATGTCAGCAAGGCCATTGCCACAAATCCGGCAATCATTCGTATAGTTCTATAAGGCATAGTAGTGGGTGATAATGATGATTATATTAACGCATTTGAAATATCTGCAAAGATAAACACAATTATCCTAAAAAGAGCAATTTTTGGTTTAAAAAATAAAATCACGATGCATTTTGCTTTATTTTCCTAAGACTTCCAATATTTTCGTCGACATAAATTGGTTCGGATGTTCCGTGGAATATCCCTACATATCGAAATGTTTTTGAATACATGTTTTTTCATGACTTTTTTGCGAATGATTTAGCGCAAAGTTACATGAATTGGAGCTTCAGACCAAATAAAAAGTTTAATATTGGCGTTTTAAAACGATTGAATATCAATGACTTGAAAATTTAATTTTCCAAAAGTTTAATGTTGCGAAAAAAGTTCCAAAAATGCTACAATTCTTCCATTTTTTGACGGATATAGATGCCCAAATTTGTCTCATGCTCTGTCATACCTAACTTCTTCCGGATGCTGCTGCTCATGTTATAATGCCCTTTGGCTTGGATGTATTCCCCGATTTCTTTTCCACGAAGACCGATGGCATAAAGGCATGCATAATTTATTTCAGACTCCGTCAGATTGTGCGCTTCAAGGTACTCGATAAATCGTGGATGTGATGCCTTGAATGCAAGGCGCGTAGAATTGATAAATTTGTCCTTGTCCTTTGTTGCTTGCTTTGTCAGCTCGGAAAATGGTTTGGCAAAGGAGTCGTTCTCTGTTATGGCGCGAGCCAACAATCCGTTCAACACGGCGATACGTTCTTTTATAGCTTCCTCAACCGGCTTCGATAACTCGTTTTTGTCATTCAGAATCTTTTTCAAATTGTCGCATTCGTTTTCCAGGCTATTGACTCGTAGTCGGAAGTTCTCAATTTCAAGCTGCTGGCGGCTGTTTCTGAGCTCGGCATTCTGATTTTCCAGTTCGAGATTGCTTCTCTCCATATCAAGACGGATATTTTCTGAATGCATAAGCTCCATCTTCTTTTTGTTGATAATATGTCGATGGATATATATCGATAATATTAATATTAGTACTGCGATCAAGCCAAGGCTTATACTTGCTATTCTGTGTCGCTTGACTTTCTCGTTCAGGTTGTCAACGATGAGTTTGTGTTTCTCTTCAGCAAAAAGAAGGTCGTTGTTGTATAGCTCGAAATCCACTGAATCGTGATAGCACGAGCAATCAACATATGCTTCAAGAGCCTCTTTATAACGGCCTAATTCACATAAGACATCGTATTTTGTGGCTAAATATTTTACTTTTAGAATGCTGTCATTTGACAAATCGACTTTTGTGATGTATTCCAATGCTTTGTCAGTATCTCCGACTTTCAAATATCCGGCCGACATGTCTAAGATTGTTTCATCTTTCACATTTTCGAGTGGCGCTATTAATTCCAAAATCTCTCTCAACTCGTCTTTTGAACCGAACACATTCAGATAATTCAAGAAATTTTCCAATAACCGTTGGCTGCCATAGTCCAATTCTGATACCATACTCTGGCATATTTCAAAAACGCTGTCAGCCCCGGCTTTATCGGCAGTCGTGATAAAACCATTGTATATCTTCAGCATGCAGTCAAACTCATGATAGTCACACCCCTTCTTTTTGTATATTTCAGCCGCTCTAAAATTGTTTTGAATAAAGTCGTCAAGTTTATAAATTTGATCAAATATTATGGCTTGTGCTACCAATAGTCTTGCATAAGTCAGGGAGTCAGGGATATTGTCTTCATACTTTTGTTTGGCTGTCACGAATATTTTTTGAGCAGCGTCCTTGTTTCCCGCATTCTGGTAGATACGGGCTTGATAATAAAGAGTTCGAAGGTTCTCTTTTGAAAAGCCGGTATAATAATCCAGCGCTGGCTGGAGGACCTCGAACGTCTGCATGTCTATATAGTTCTTATCAAGGGCCATTGATTTGAGCAGCGCGTACAGGGCGCGGACATCCTCACGCTCGACAAGCGTGTCGATACGGTTGAGTATCTGCAACGCCGAATCTGGGTGCGACTCCATAATGCTGTCAACATGAGCCAACTCCCTTTCAACAGCGGAGGATCTGCCACTGCAGGAACTAAAACAGATAACGGCGACGGCTGCCACTACTGCCCCCACCGCTAATAATACGTAACTGACCGGTTTATTCATATCATACCCACAAACAATAATTGAGTGTTTGGAATCGTCCTATTTTACGATTACCTTACATACTTTGTGGTTTGAACCAGTGCTTTTGAGGAGGAATAAACCTATTCCGAAACTATTCTTTAATTCAGCTTTATTGTCAACAAGACCTAAATAGTGACCCATTGAATCATAAACATTCCATTTCTCAACAGGTGCTTCTACGGGAATGTCCTTAATATCACCATGGTTTTTGGGCATCAACTCAATTGTTCTCAAATCTTCACCATATTGATTTGTGACAATAAGATCCAACCAGCTGTGATAATCTGGTGAAATATAAGGCGAGACTATGTGAGCACGTTCCGGTTCATCATATCTTTGGGTGTACAAAAGGCTGTTATATTCTTCTTCAAGCGACACAGTTATATAATCTGAACCTCGATAATCAACATAGAACTTAAGTTGATACGTGTCATTTTCCGGGTTTTCCTCCTCAGTCATCTCAGAGATTCCAAGAATAATGGGTTTTAATTCCAGGGAAAAGCAGTATGGTATCGCCGA
>CAZAZA010000011.1:0-37780 GCA_964489495.1 uncultured Bacteroides sp. | reverse complement strand
ACAGTTCTACGATGCCATCGAGTTCGCCCTTAGCACTGCAATCGAAATTCTCCGGATTGGAAATCTCCGGTATTTTGAAAACAGTGGAATCTCCTGTATGCACAATCTCATAAATGCCGTCTCTATTTTTCAGAGAGAAAGTCCATTTGATTTCTGAAATGTCTTTGTCATGACTGTTTACGCTAAATGAATGTGTTTCATAAGCTGAACCAACTCCATTATTCTCTATATCGAGACTCACAATCTCGACTTCAGAATTTACATACATCGGTTGATTAGATGTCTGAGAGATTGTTTCGCCATGAGCTACTAATCCCATTGTATTTGCCATGGCAAAGAAGAATATGGCGATGATGATTTTTCCCATTTGTTTTAGTTTTAAATGCGTGAAATGAAGTTTTAATAAATGTTGCTTGACTTAATCAGCGCAAAGTTACAAGAATAGGCATTAACTTCCAAATAAAAAGTTTAATATTGGCGTTTTAAAATATTTGGATGCCAACTCCATTTCTATAGAGGACGATTACTAAGAGACTCCTTTATTTATGTTTGGGCTGGATGGCAAAACGGTACTGGATATGTAGGAGCCCGTAGCGGGGTAGCGTGTTGTGTCTTTAGTCTATAAAAAACAGGACCCGCGCATTTGGTGGAAAGATGCGCGGGTCTTTAAAGTTGCAGGATGTCGTTATTTTATTCGTTCTGTAAATTCGGCTCCGGGTTTGAATTTGATGATTTTCTTCGCGGCGATGGTTATAGTCTCCTTTGTGCGGGGGTTGATGCCTGTACGTTCTTTTTTCTCAGTCACGCTGAAGGTGCCGAAACCTAAGAGAGCCACTTTGTCGCCCGCCTCGATTGATTCGGCGATAGATGATAAGGTCGCTTCCACGGCTGCACGGGCATTTGCCTTACTTAGACCGGCTTTTTCAGCCACTGCATTGATTAGATCGGTTTTGTTCATAGTCAAATTATGTTTGGTGATTCGATGCGCAAATATAACCCATAGAAGTGATATAACAATAAACAATTACCAAAAAACACAAAAAAATGTTGCAAAACATGTCGAAAGAGACAGTGGAGTCTGTTTTTAGCTCAAAATTTAGTAATTTTGTTGAGTTAATCACGTTAAATACGAAAACAACATAAAGCGACTCATGTACTCTTTACACGGAGGTTCATTCTGGAGCAGAATAGCTCCCGTAACCAAAAATCTCATAATAATAAACATAATTGTTTGGGCATTCATGGCCATAGCGCCGGAACGAATGACCAATCTCCTGACCAAATATTGTGCGCTGCATTACATCACGTCTCCCGACTTTAATGTGGCTCAGCTTGTCACGTATATGTTTATGCATGACCCGAGGGGACTGGCACACGTTTTCTTTAACATGTTTGCGCTGCTGATGTTCGGCTCGTTGATTGAGAGCGCACTGGGCAGCAAGCGTTATCTGTTCTACTACCTTACATGCGGCATCGGCGCCGCGCTCATTCAGGAGGGCGCATGGGCTATGACCATAGACTCGCTCATGTATAATATGGTTCATGTGCCTTATGAGATAATCAGAGAGCTGCATCCCGAGGTGCTGAACATACTCATGACCATAGGAGCCTCGGGGGCAGTCTACGGAATATTGCTCGCATTCGGAATGCTTTTTCCCAACCGCGAGCTGTTTCTCTTCTTCATCCCTGTGCCGATCAAAGCCAAGTGGATGGTTATAGGATATGGCGTGATGGAGCTGATGATAGGGATGAGCAACGCCAACGACGGGGTGGCTCACTTCGCCCACCTTGGCGGGATGCTTTTCGGATTGCTGCTGATACTCTACTGGCGAAAAAAAGGAATTATAAATGGGCATTATTATTAAAGGATTCAAGAAGTATGCCCACTATGTGTCTGAAGCCGGAGTCCTCGGATGGCTGATAGGCATCAATGCAGTCGTTTTTTTCATATTGCGGCTGCTTGCCGCAAGCTATATATTTACCGGAGACAGCTGGCCTGAAACGACGGCTTTGTCGCTGCTGGAGCTTCCTGCGGATCTCAGTCAGCTCGTATCGGCGCCATGGACTGTCGTGACCTATATGTTCACACAGTTCGACGTATTTCATTTTGTATTTAATGTGCTGTGGCTCTATTGGTTTGGCCGTCTGTTTCTTGACTGCGGCAGTTCGAGGCAGTTATGGCGGCTATACGCGGGGGGCGGTCTTGCGGGAGCATTTTTGTTTATCGTATCGTCTCTGTTGTGTTCAGGCATTTCGCAGGAGGCACGACTTGTCGGCTCTTCGGCATCAGTCCTTGCCATCGTTGCGGCCACGGCGGTGATGATGCCCGACCGAAAGATAGGGCTGATGTTTGTCGGCTGGGTACGTCTCAAATGGATAGCGCTTGTCATGATAACTTTCGACTTCATCAATATGGGCCTTGACAATGCAGGGGGGCATCTCGCACATATCGGAGGCGCTCTTGTCGGTGTGGTTTTCGCCCTTTACATGAAGCGCAAGCCTGTATCACGCAGCTCTGCGACTGTCGCGCCGCAACTGTCAGATGGGCAACAGATTGATGTCATACTGGACAAAATACGCCGTTCAGGATATAATTCCCTGACACGCAGCGAGCGTATGACGCTGTTCGATATCAGCAAAAGGATGAAATAGGTATGGCGGCAAATACACATAGCAGGAAGTCATTATTCGGCAGGTCGCTTCTGAGGTGCGTCAACATCGCAGTCGGAGCGGTTACTGTGATGTGTGCCTACGGCGGATGGATTGATCCCCGGTTGTCTGTCATCCCGGCCTTTGCCGTAATGCTGTTTCCGGTGATGGTGGTTGTCTGCCTGATGCTCCTTGTTACCGATCTGTTTGTGAGCCGCCGGCTGTCGCTATGGATGGCTGCAACATTCGTTTTAGTCTGCGGTCCACTTTTTGATGTATTCCCGCTGCATCTGTCCAACCGCAGCAAGGTCGAAAAGGCTTCACCTGACAGTGTCTTTACAATGATGAGCTATAATACATTCGGAATGGTCGATATAAGCAACTCACCCGACAGCATAGGGGGAGAACCGTATAATGCGACTCTCGCCGCGATAATCAAGTACCACCCCGACATAGCTTGTCTGCAGGAGGCACGGGCGGTAGACAACAAGGCGTTCCGGAGACTGTATCCTTCGCAGACTGACACGCTCTGCCGGCTCTATCCATATCAAAAAGATATCGAGGGACATGTATTCCTTTCTCGTTTTCCCCTGACTTTCGTCGGAGGTCTTCCACGCGGTGATACATTCTCCGCCGAATGTGTCAGGACAAGGATAGAGGGGCACGATATATATTTCGTGAGCGTTCACATGCAGTCGATAGGACTCACTGCTGATGACAAGGCTTTGTTCCGCGAGCTTACCGACATGGAGGCGACCAAGTCAAAACTGAAGGAGGCACGCCACGAACTCGGCGGCAAACTGGCCTCGGCATTCAGAGCCAGAGCCGATCAGGCGGATGAAGTGCGAAATTTTGTCGACAGCCTGAAGGGAAATATCATAGTATGCGGTGACTTTAACGATGTGCCCGCTTGTTTTGCGTTACGCACCGTCCAGGATGCCGATTTCAGGAACGCATACTCCGACGGTGCATTGGGATATAAGGTGTCGTATAACCGTAACAGATTCTATTTCAGGATAGACCATATACTCTACAAGGGGGATATGGACGCAATCTGTACCGACATAGCCCGTGCGGGCGGAAGTGACCACTATCCGGTATTAGCAACATTTAAATGGAAATGAACCAACTCAATATATCAATGAGAAAGAGTCAACTAATCAAAATGGCTGCAACGACGGCCCTCGGGCTGTCGGTAGCTTTTGTAGCAACGAACGTTATGTCGTGTAAAAAAGCCGATGACCACCAAAACATGCTTCTGGTGGACCATTACGACACTCCTTACGGGATTCCGCCCTTTGAGCAAATCTCCGTAGACGATTTTTTACCGGCCCTTGAACAGGGCATAAAAGAGCATGATGCCGAGATCAAGGCCATAGTCGAAAATCAGGAAGAACCGACATTTGCCAACACTATTCTGGCAATGGAGCAGAGCGGCAAGCTTCTCAACCGCGTCGTGTCGATATTCTCGCACCTCGACGAGACAGAGTCCAACGAGCAGATGCAGGCCGTTTCAGAGAAACTGTATCCTGCCGTGTCGAAGCATTCGGATGAAATCTCGATGAACGAGGGCCTTTTCAATCGCGTGAAGAAACTTTATGACCATCGCGATTCACTCGGCCTGACAGGCCCGGAGATGCGTGCACTTGACGAGTGCTATCGCGATTTTGTGCGCAACGGCGCCCTTCTCGACGCTGACAAGAAGGCGGAATTAAGTAAAATCAATTCAGAGCTGACGGATCTCTACCTCCAGTTCAACAAAAACCTGCTTGACGCCACCAATGCCTTTGAGCTTGCGGTCACTGACAGCGCCCAGCTTTCAGGCATACCTGCTTCGAACATAGCTGTTGCGGCGGAGGAGGCAAAAGCGCGCGGCAAAGAGGGCTGGGTATTCACGCTTCATGCTCCCAGCCGTCTGCCCCTGCTCCAGTCGGCTGACTCGCGTGAACTTCGTCAGAAAATGTATGAGGGTTACACGACTCTCGCCTCAAACGGCAAGTATGACAACAAGCCTGTTATCAATAAAATTCTGCAGGCCCGCACAGCCAAGGCCAAACTCCTCGGATACCCTGATTTCGCATCATACATGACAGCTAATGTCATGGCTAAGAATGTGAAGAATGCCGAAGACCTTCTGCTCCAGATCTGGTATCCGGCCCTGAAGAAGGAATCGGAAGAGGTGGCCGAGATGCAGGCTATCGTTGACCGTGAAGGGGGCAATTTCAAGATCGCACCGTGGGATTACTATTATTACGCAGAGAAAGTGCGGGCTGACAAGTATGCCCTCAACGAAGACGACGTGCGTGCTTACTTTGCGCTTGATAACGTGCGCAAGGGAATATTCTCAATGGCAAAACGTCTGTATGGTGTGACATTTGAGGAGATACCTGATGCGCCTCTCTATAATCCCGAAGTCAAGGTGTATGACGTGAAGGACTCGCTGGGCAATCATGTGGCGGTATTCATGACCGACTATTTCCCGCGTGCCTCAAAACGTCAGGGTGCATGGATGGGCGAGCTGCAGAGCGCTTTTGTTGATCCCGACGGCACATCGCAGCGTCCGATAGTCTACAATGTCGGAAACTTCTCGAAGCCGGCCGGCGACACCCCCGCTCTGCTTACACTTGACGAGGTTGAGACCATGTTCCATGAATTCGGCCACGGACTGCACGGCATGCTCACACAGGCGAAATTGAGAAGTCAGGCCGGAACGAATGTCGACCGAGATTTTGTCGAACTTCCTTCGCAGATTCACGAGCATTGGGCGCTTGAGCCAGAACTTCTCAAAGAGTATGCTTTCCACTATAAGACCGGTGAAGTCATACCTGACTCGCTGATTGACAAACTGGTTGCCGCTTCAACTCACAATCAGGGCTTTACAACAACCGAGCTTGTCGGGGCCGCATTGCTTGACCTTAAATGGGGACAGCTGAACGTCGAAAAAGGCGAAGACGTTGATGTCGAGGCATTTGAAGCCGCTGTAGGCAAAGATCTCGGGTTGCCGGCAGAACTGACATTCCGTTACCGCAGCCCCTACTTCCGCCATATTTTCGGAAGTGACGGATATGCTTCGGGTTATTATACATACCTATGGGCTGAAGTGCTTGACTGCGACGGATTCGAACTGTTCCAGGAGAAGGGAATCTTTGATCCGGCAACGGCAAAATCGTTCAAGGAGAATGTGCTTGAGGCCGGAGGCACTGAAGACCCGATGGAGCTTTATGTAAGATTCAGAGGTCATGAGCCTAAAGTCGACGCGCTGCTGCGCAACCGTGGTCTCGAACCTGTGAAACAAACTCCCGCTACCCGACTTCAGACTGCCGGCAAGTGATATAAGAACATTATTTAAATCATACCGGAGGTCCTTCATGAAAAATGGGGGACCTCTTTTTAAAATATAACGATGAAAATAACAGAGATATCGGATGCCGCATCGGCAGACTACAGATTGATGGAGCAACTTGTCATCGCCTCCTTTCCGTCTGACGAATACCGCGAACTCGGTGAATTGCGGGAATTTACGGAATCGAACCCATTGTTTCATCCCGGGGCAATATACGAAGGTGATGAGTTCCGGGGGCTGTTGAATTACTGGGACTTCGGTTCTTGGCGATATATCGAGCATTTTGCAACTGAGGCATCGAAACGCAACGGAGGATTAGGTGCAAGAGCCCTGAGTCTCTTTTTTGCGATGTCCGACAAACCTGTTGTCATAGAAGTGGAGGAACCGGGCGATGAAATGACGCGCCGCCGAATCGGTTTTTATGAACGCAACGGTTTTGTGCTGCTTCCGGACATGTATACTCAGCCGGCTTACAAATCCGGCAGCCAGCCGGTCAGAATGCGAATAATGGCAAGAGGAAACGCACCCCAGTTTTCAGAAATTGAGTCGACACTCCACAACAAAGTCTATGGAGTGGAATAAAATGTATATTTATTGATTCACGGAGACATATTCATGTCCGGAATTGGAAAGTATACCAAAAATTGCTAATTTTGCAGGAGAAATAACACAGCAATACCGATTGTGGTGTAAGCCACTGAGCCCCAAATAGCCGTATGTCTGTGGTTCGAAATACTAATGACAACGTATGACTAAAGAAAGTGTAGCATCATTTCTGGCATCAGATCACCCGACTGCGTTCTCGTTTGAGATACTTCCGCCGTTGCGTGGCAACAGCATAGACCAGACATATCGTAATCTCGACATGCTGATGGAGTTTAAGCCGTCATATGTCAATATAACCACTCATCGCACTCAGGTTGAATACCGTCCGGTGGGCGACGGGGCCTACCGAGTAAACACCACGCGCAAGCGGCCCGGAACCGTGGCCATAGCCGCAGCCATACGTGAGAGATACGGAGTGCCTACCGTGCCCCATATTATATGCGGCGATTTCAGCCGGACAGAGATTGAAGACCAGCTGATCGACTTGTCGTATCTCGGAATAACTGACATAATTGTGCTTCGCGGAGACAGAGAGCGTAATTCCTCGGTATTTACAACTCATCCCGAGGGTCACGAACATGCCTCCGGTCTGGCTTCCCAGATAGTAAACTTTAATAACGGCATACTGTGTGACGGCACTACCAGTGAGAAGCCGGCTGTGCCATTTACATTCGGAGTGGCAGGTTATCCGGAAAAGCATGAAGAGGCCATGAGCCCTTCGACCGATATAGAGTTCCTACGGCAAAAAGTGGTGCAGGGCGCGTCATATATAGTGACACAGATGTTTTTTGATAATGAAAAATATTTTCGTTTTGTGGCCAATTGCCGTGAAGTCGGCATCGATGTCCCTATAATACCGGGGCTCAAGCCGCTTACCTCGCGCCGGCAGATGAGTCTGCTTCCGAGAACGTTCCATCTCGATCTGCCCGATGACCTTGCAAGAGAGCTGTCGAAATGCGAGGATGATGCAGCCGTAAAATCACTCGGAATAGAATGGGCTGTGGCACAAGCGCGAGAATTGAAAATGTACGGGGTGCCAAGCATACATTTTTATGCAATGAATGCCACAATGAGTGTGTCTCAAATAGCCAAGCAGCTTTACTGATGAATAATATAGAGTCCTTGTTAAAAGACAGAGTGCTTCTGCTCGACGGGTCGATGGGTGTAATGATCCAGCGGCTCGGGCTTGATGAAGCCGGTTTCCGCGGATCCCGTTTCGCTTCACATCCGCTCAATTTAGCCGGAGACAATGATTTGCTCGTGCTGACACGTCCCGATCTTGTAGCCGGGATACACAGAGCCTATCTTGACGCCGGGGCAGATATAATAGAAACGAACAGTTTCAACGCCAACGCCATATCTCAGGCAGAGTTCGGGCTGGAGAGTTTTGTCGAAGAGATAAATACCGAGGCGGCGAAGCTGGCACGTAAGGTGGCCGATGAATTTGAGGCCTGTCATCCCGGACAAAAGAAATTTGTGGCCGGTTCGATCGGACCCACTGCTGTGGCTGCATCTTTATCGTCGGATGTCAATGATCCTTCGAAGCGCGACGTGACATTTGACCGCCTGCGGGAGGTGTTTTTTGAACAGTCTGCCGCATTGCTTGCCGGAGGCGTGGATATGCTTTTGATAGAGACAGTTTTTGATGCCCTGAATGCAAAAGCCGCTCTGATCGGAGCCAGGGACGCCATGGATGCCGCTGGCCGTGAAGTGCCTGTCATGCTGTCGATTACTTTGTCGGACGCATCGGGCAGGATGCTCTCGGGACATAGTATCGAGGCTTTTCTGGCAGCGACATCATTTGCCGTGCCGCTTGCCGTAGGCATGAACTGTTCGATGGGGCCGGAAGAGATGCTCCCGGCATTGCGGCGCTTGTCGACGATATCGCCATATCCTACAATTGTATATCCTAATGCCGGATTGCCGGATGAATGCGGCTGTTATTCCTCTACCCCTGAATCATTCACTCTGGCAGTAGACCGGATGCTCAGTGAAGGACTCATTAATATTGTCGGCGGCTGTTGCGGTACGACGCCGGAGCATATATCATACCTGCGTCGGCTCATTGACAAAGGCGTAAAGCCACGAAAGGCCGGGCGTTCACTGACACCCTGGCTTGCAGGACTTGATTCGTTTGACGATAACAGGGGATTTATCAATGTCGGAGAACGTTGCAATGTCGCCGGAAGCCGTAAGTTCCTTCGTCTTATAAAGGAAGGAGATCTGGATCAGGCTTGCGCCATAGCGCGCAAACAAGTAGAGGACGGCGCTATGATTCTGGACATCAATATGGATGACGCCCTGCTTGACACACGCCGGATGATGGTCAGGTTTGTCAGGATGCTCGGAGCCGACCCGTTGACGGCATCTGTCCCATGGATGATAGATACGTCTGATTTTGAAGTGGCTGAGTCTGCCCTGAAAGAAATATCCGGCAAGGCGATAATAAACTCGATTTCTCTGAAAAAAGGGGAGGATGAGTTTATCCGGCAGGCGGGTGTTATCAAGCGCTACGGCGCGGCCGTTGTCGTCATGGCTTTTGATGAAGAAGGTCAGGCTGTCACATTAGAACGAAAAATAGCTGTGTGCCAAAGGGCTTTTGATATACTGACAAATCGCGTGGGTCTGCATCCGCGAGACATTATATTCGATCCCAACATTCTGACTGTTGCCACCGGAATTGCCGAACATAATGCATACGCTGCCGAATATATTGAGGCCGTGAGGTGGATCACGCACAATCTCAAAGGCGCCAAGACAAGTGGCGGGGTAAGCAATCTTTCGTTTGCATTCCGTGGTAATAATTTCATCAGGCAGGCGCTGCATGCAGTTTTTCTCTATCATGCTATAGAAGCCGGGCTTTCGATGGCGATAATAGATCCCGGATCTAAGGTCACATATGGTGATATCGACAAGGAATTGCTTGCGGTGCTTGAAGATGTGGTACTCAACCGCGATGCCGAAGCCTCCGAACGACTGATCGAAATGGCCGCGGAATACGCATCATCGCAACAGATGGCAACAGGCTCTGAGGAGGTGCAACGTCCGGCTGAAGTGAACGAGCGTCTGATTCAGGCACTGATGAAAGGTGATGACTCAAATCTTGAAGATGATCTGAAGGAAGCCCTTGACTCGGGAAACAGTGCTTCGGATATAGTTGAGAAAACGCTCATGGACGGGATGGAACGCGTAGGGAAACTATTTGAAACCGGCAAGATGTTCCTGCCTCAGGTTGTGAAGAGTGCCCGTACGATGCATAAAGCTGTAGGATATCTCAGTCCGATACTCGAATCGGCTAACGATAATAAAGGCAAGAAATTCAGAGGCCGATTCCTGCTTGCGACCGTCAAGGGTGATGTCCATGATATAGGTAAGAATATCGTCGGGGTCGTGCTCAGGTGTAATAATTTCGATGTGATCGATCTTGGCGTTCAGGTTGACAGCACCACTATTATTGACGCGGTCAGGAAATACAATCCCGACTTCATCGGGCTCAGCGGTCTGATAAGCCCGTCGCTTGACGAGATGGTCATAACGGTCAGGGCACTGCGTGAAGCAGGGATAAGCATACCGGTTTTTGTGGGAGGCGCAGCCACATCAAAACTTCATACAGCCCTACGGATTGCTCCTGAATATGGCGGACCGGTCATACGTGTAAACGATGCCGCCCAGGATCCTCTCATGGCTTCAAAGTTGCTTTCTGACCCGGTTATGGCGGCTGAGGAAATCGCGGCGGCAAACAGGAACATTGTCGAATCTTACACTGCCTCCAAAACTGTCGGACAAGGCAAACCTCTGACTGTAGATTGGGAGGCGGAATCACTGAAAAAGCCCGCGTTTATGGACGGCTGCATAAACGGCACTCTGTCTGTAGAGGAGGTTCGCCCGTTTATTAACTGGAGGTATTTCTATAATTGCTGGAAGGTTAAGCCCGGCTCGCCGGAGAGTGAATCCCTGCTTCATGATGCTGAAAAAATGCTTGATCTCTTTCAAAAAGAATCATTACCATACAGCGTTGCATTTTATGAGGCATATTCACAAGGCGATTCAATTGTGATTGATGGGCCGGGGAATGACACTACGGTACTGCCGACTCCCCGTCAGAAGTCAGCATCATCGGAAGGTGTGTCATTAAGTCTTTCCGACTTTGTGGCTCCTGTCGGCCACGGGGATCATATCGGGGCATTTATGGTGACAATCGGAGACCGGTTGCGAGAAATGGTAAAAAAAGCAGGGCAGGACGGTGATGATTACCATTTGATTATGGCACAATCGGTTTGCGACCGGCTTGTGGAATCAGCCTCCGAATTGCTGCATTATAAGGTGAGATCGAAGCTGTGGGGCTATGCTCCGGATGAGGTTTGCGATATCGACGCTATCAGTCACGGCCGTTATTCCGGAATAAGGCCGGCGGTCGGATATCCTTCGCTTCCTGACCAAAGACTGATGTTTAAGCTTGAGAGTCTTGTCGACAGGAACTATCTTAAGGTTGAGATTACTGAAAACGGTGCATTGATACCTTCCTCAACTGTTGCCGGCTTCTATTTCGCATCGCCACACTCGCGATATTTCTCAGTCTGAAACAAAAAACGGGATTCGGTTGATTATCCATAACCGAATCCCGTTGTTTTTTTGATACTGAAAGTTTATCTGTAGTGCATCAGTGTCGCAAGCAGATTGAGCGCGTCAACCACCGTGGCACGGTCGCTTACCGGTATATTCAGAGAGATTGTTGTTTCTCCCGTTTCCTCGTTAGTTTGCAGTAATGAGTCGACAAGAGCTTCGGTGGTTTCCTGAGAACCAAGAATGTTGCCAAGACGTGACAATAAGCTGATGCCGTCGGCAATAAGCAGTTCGGTGCGCGTGGGGGCAGGGGTTGCTGTCAGCAGAGAAACAGTGTCGCTTTTCTGTTGGGCCTTATTGCGATTTTTGTTGCGATTACGGTTGTTTCTCCTCTTTTTTTGTTGTTGCGGTTGTTCTGCTTCCTGTGCGGCTACTTCGGCTACCGTAGCATCGGTATGGGTGACAGTATCGGTAGTTTCGTGCTTGATTTCGGGAGCGGGAGGCAGAAGTTTTACGGGCTCGGGTTGATCAAAGAGTGAAGGGGTGACTGATGTGGCCTCTTCTGATGCCTGAACCTCCGAAGGTTCGGCCGATTTCTTTTTCCCGGGATTTCGTTTACGCTTGGAAGGTGTTTTAACCGATGTGGCCGACTCTTCAGGAGCTGTTTCGGTTTCTTTCGACTCGGAAGCTTTTTTCCGGGGTGCTCGTTTACGTGTCGCTTTTTTTTCGGGTTTAGGTTCAGGCTCGGGTTGCGGTCCCTCAGTATCGACTGAAGGTCCGGCAGTGGTGTCAGCAGTCTGATCCACCATTGTTTCTGTTTCTTTTTTTGTGCCTCTTGACGAACGGGCACCACGACGTATGGGGTTGTTCATGACATGTAGTTACGAATTATTGGTACAAATTTAACACAATAATATGAATGCACAAAATCAATCCCTAAAAAAGCATCAAGCCGATTATCCCGTCTTTAAAATTTCTATTGTTAGCGAAAAATTTGTAAATTTGCCGTCATAATAGTGACAAAGCATTATGAGAGGCTTGAGCAAGTATCAAATATTTCGGGTGACTTGTATCACAATCCTGTGGTTCCTGGTGGTGTGGCTTGTAGTCACGTCGCAGCCTGTGACGCCATGGATCGTGTTTATGGTGATAACATCCGGAATAGTGGTTTTTGTTCCGCTTTATAAGAGATATATCAAGCAAAATAAGGATGAACAGCATAACGGAATCAAAAGGAAACGCCGGCGCTAAACCGGACATACAATCCGGAGCCGATATGGTTCCACGTCCTCTCGACCCTGAACGATACCCTGTGTTGAGCCACATTAATTCACCTGAGGATTTACGCAGGGAATCGATGGAGGGCTTGCAGGGGGTATGCGACGACATTCGTTCTTTTCTCATTGATTCACTCTCGCATAATCCCGGGCATTTTGCATCGAGCATGGGAGCGGTAGAGTTGACTGTGGCGCTGCATTACGTCTTCAATACCCCTTATGACAGGATTGTATGGGATGTCGGTCATCAGGCTTACGGACACAAGCTGCTGACCGGCCGGGCTCCGTTGTTTCATACCAACAGGAAATTCGGAGGATTGTCGGGTTTTCCCAATCCGGAAGAGAGTGAATATGACACATTCACTGCCGGTCACGCCTCAAATTCAATATCAGTGGCTTCGGGGATGGCGGTTGCAACCCAGCTGCTTGGCGAGAATCCCCGTCGTAACGTCGTAGCTGTCATAGGAGATGCCTCGATAAGCGGTGGGCTGGCATTTGAAGGTCTGAACAATATTGCGAATTCCAAGAGCAATGTGCTGATCATACTTAATGACAACGATATGTCGATTGACCGCAATGTCGGTTCACTCAACTCATATCTTGCTCACCTCACAACTTCAAAAGCTTACAATAACTTCCGCTATAAGACATACCGCTATTTGCGGGGGATAGGACTTGTGTCGGACGGAATGCGCGGTTCGATACTGCGGTTCAACAATAGCCTAAAGTCGCTCATCACACATGAGCAGAATATCTTTGAAGGATTGAACATACGGTATTTCGGCCCGTTTGACGGTCACGACCTGCCCCGGATAATCAGGGTGTTGAATGACATCAAGGATATGCAGGGACCACGTATACTGCATCTCCGCACTGTCAAGGGCAAAGGTTACAGGCCGGCTGAGCAAAATCCATCCTTATGGCATGCACCGGGCCTGTTTGACCCCAAGAGCGGCGAGCGTTTGTCAAAAAAAAGTGACGGACCTCAGAAATTCCAGGATGTATTCGGAAATACATTGCTTGAACTCGCAAGAGAAAACAAAAGGATTACGGCTGTGACAGCAGCAATGCTTTCAGGTACGTCAGTGAGCATTATGCAGAAAGAATTGCCATCACGGACGTTTGACGTCGGCATCTCCGAAGGTCATGCGGTCACATTTGCCGGAGGTATGGCTAAAGAAGGTTTGCTGCCATTTGTTGCGATTTATTCTTCTTTCCTGCAGAGAGCCTATGACAATATTATCCACGATGTGGCTATTCAGGGGCTTCCGGTAACTTTCTGTATCGACAGAGCGGGACTTGTCGGTGACGACGGTGTGACTCATCACGGAGTGTTTGACCTCAGTTACATGCGTAACATTCCTGGCATGGTGGTCGCTGCTCCGCGTGACGAACATTGGTTGCGGAATCTTATGTATACGGCACAGTTGCCGGAACGTAAAGGGCCAATGTCGATTCGTTATCCCCGTGGAACCGGCCAGCTTGCCGACTGGCAGTGTGAGATGCGTGAGGTCGAAATCGGACGCGGCGAACGCCTGATTGACGGTGATGATGTTGCCGTCCTCGTCCTCGGACCGATGGCATCGGATGCGGCAAAGGCAATCGAGCGTCTGAAGCCCGAGGGCGTTAATGCGGCTCTTTATGACATGGTGTTCCTCTCACCGCTTGATGAATCGATTCTTGAAGAGGTCGCTTCAAAGAATTGCCCGATAATCACAATCGAAGACGGTACTGTAAAAGGCGGACTCGGAACTGCGGTCATGGAATGGATGAATGACCACGGATACTCAAGAAAAGTTCATCGTGTGGGTATTCCGGATGCATTTGTCAAACACGGAACTGTGGCTCAGCTGCGGCATATGATAGGAATGGATGAGGATGCTATCGTTGAACTAATCAAGAAATCGGCGGCAAAATGAGAATTGTCATAGCTGGCGCAGGTGAGGTCGGTACACATCTTGCAAAACTCTTATCCGGTGAAAACCAAGATATCACTGTCGTTGACGCAAACAGAGAGAGGTTGGACGAGCTTGACTCGCGCTTTAATCTGATGACAGTGGCCGGCAATCCATCGTCATTCGCTTCACTGCGTCAGGCATCGGTTGACGGCGCCGATCTATTTATAGCAGTCACACCTCACGAGTCAGAGAACCTTATAGCCTGTTCGATAGCAAACAGCCTCGGGGCCGAGCGTACGGTAGCCAGGATTGACAATTATGAGTACATGCGTGAAGAAAACCGCGCATTTTTCCATAAAGTAGGTATAAACCATCTTATTTATCCCGAGCTGCTCGCAGCCCGGGAGATTGTGACCGCTCTTGAACATGCATGGACGCGCACATGGTTTGAGCTTCATGAAGGCCAGCTCGTGGTTGTAGGGGTGAAAATAAGAGAGAATGCCCGTATATGCGGCATGCAGCTGAAGGAGTTCGGTATGACGATGCACACTTTCCACGTTTCGGCCATAAAGCGCAATAACGTGACTATCATACCTCGCGGAGACGACTATATACGCTATAATGACATCGTTTACTTTGTAACGACTCAGGAGAACCTCGATAGTCTGCGTGAGATCTGCGGCAAAGACAACCGTCAGGTGCGTCGTGTAATGATAATGGGCGGAAGCCGTATTGCCGTGAGACTTGCCGATCTTCTGAGTGACAATTACAAGGTTAAAATTATCGATATCGACCGGGACAGGTGTCTCCAGCTGCCTGAAAAATGTCCTGACTGTAAGATCATACACGGTGATGCCAGAGATACGGACACGCTTCTTGAAGAAGGAATTGACGACATGGATGCTTTCATAGCACTGACCGGAAGTCCGGAAGCAAATATAATCGCATGTCTGACAGCGAAAGGACTTGGGGTACCCAAAACCATAGCCGAGGTCGAGAACATACATTTCATATCGCAGGCGGAGAGTCTGAATATCGGTACGATCATTAATAAAAAGCTCCTTGCGTCAAGCCGTATATTCCAGATAATGCTGTCGGCCGATTCTTCGTCATCAAAGTTTATGTCGCTTGCCGATGCCGAACTTGCTGAAATCGAGGTCAAGGAAGACTCCAGAATAACCGAAGCATGCGTCAAAGACCTGAAGCTGCCGCATGATATGACCATAGCCGGTCTGATAAGAGATAACCGAGGCATGCTCGTGGGAGGTATGACGCGGATACGCGAAGGCGACCGTGTGCTTGTATTCTGTCTTACGGGTGCTTTAACCAAAATCGAAAAACTGTTTGCATGAGACGCAGTCTCCAACATCGGCCCATAGTCAATACATTGCTCGTATTACGCCTGATAGGGTGGCTTCTTATGATCGAGACATTTTTTATGCTCATCCCGCTCACGGTGGCAATCGCCAGCGACGGAGAGGATCTCAGCGCGTTTTCGGTCACAATCGGTGTGACCGCATTGTCGTCGGTCATACTCACCTTTGGATTGCCGAAACCCCGATTCGATATGTCGAAGCGCGACGGATTCCTGCTGACCGCTCTCGTATGGGTGTTTTTTTCGTTTTTCGGCATGTTGCCGTTCCTCTTTCCTCCACTGTCGATGGATGTGAGCGATGCATTCTTTGAAACAATGTCGGGATTCACCACTACCGGCGCTACGCTTTTTGACGGACTCACCTGTGAAATACCTTGTGGAATACTGATATGGCGCGGACTGATGCAGTGGATTGGCGGTATGGGGATTATAATATTCACGCTCGCGGTACTACCGATGCTGAATTTTTCGGGAGGCGTACAACTTTTCAATGCAGAGGTCACCGGTGTGGTGCATGACAAACTCCGTCCGCGTGTCAGCCAGACAGCTAAAGGATTATGGGGGATATATATTTCGCTTACCGTCATACTCTTTTTCCTTCTGTGGGCAGGCCCGTTGGACTTTCTCGAAAGTGTGTGTCAGGCTTTCTCTATTATGTCAACAGGTGGATTTGTGCCTTCATCGATGGACTTGTCAAATTATGATTCGACATATGTCGAGGTTATCGCCGTCCTGTTTATGTTTCTCGGAGGAGTGAACTTCGGACTGATATTCAGTGCTGCATCAGGTAACTTCCATGCGGTCTGGCGTAATGAGATCTTCAGGGCCTATCTTTGTATTATTGGCATTCTGTATGTATTGTTTGTAATTGATATTATTGCGACAGGATCTTTCGACGGAGTCCGTTCGGTTACGATCGAGCCGCTCTACATGATAGTGTCGATGATGTCGTCAACGGGCTACGTTATAGATTCATTTGCCGGCTGGGGCCCTTTTGTTGTCAGCCTTATGCTGATAATGATGTTTTTTGGCGCGTGTGCGGGCTCGACCAGCGGAGGTGCTAAAATCGACCGCATGATATTCCTTATCAAGAGTCTCAGGAACGAGCTCTACAGAGGATTGCATCCCAATTCAATCCAGGGTTTGAAAATAAGCGGCCGCATGGTCGCTCCCGACCTCATAGGCAAAGTGCTTGCTTTTCTCTGCCTTTACGTGGTGATGATAATAATCGGAGGCGTGATGCTTACAGCTACAGGCTATCCGCTTTATGACTCATTTTTCACAGCATTTTCGTGTATAAGCAACACCGGACTCATACCCGGAATCACCGGTTACGGCTCGACTTATCTCGCCGTGCCGGATGCAGGAAAGTGGATTTTGTCAGCTTTAATGATGATCGGACGTCTTGAAGTTTTCACAGTACTGTTGATTTTCACTCCGGCATTTTGGAATAAATAAATCAAATTCAATAATATGAGAACAATCGCAATAATTCCCGCTCGTTGGTCATCGAGCCGATTTCCCGGCAAACCTCTTGCAGACATAGGCGGAATGCCGATGATAGAACGTGTGTATATGCGGGCCGTCGAGGCTTTGGGAGATGATTCGGTCGCTGTTGCTACCGATGACGAACGCATATTCCAGGCCGTGGAATCCTTTGGAGGTAAAGCTATAATGACGTCGGCAAGTCACCGAAGCGGCACAGACCGCTGTTATGAGGCTTATACTAAGATGGGCGTGGATGCAGATGTGATTATAAATGTTCAGGGCGACGAGCCTTTTATCAATCCCTTGCAGATACGTCAGCTTGCCGATTGCTTCAGCGATCCGGAAGTCGGAATCGCAACCCTTGTCCGCAAGTTCGATCCTGAGCTCGGATGGGAAGCGTTATCCAATCCAAATACACCCAAGGTCGTTCTTGATAATGAAGGCAACGCTTTGTATTTCAGCCGTTCCGTTATACCGTATGTGAGAGGTGAGGAACAGCAGGACTGGGCTCGTTCGACGGTTTTCTATACACATGTCGGTATGTACGGCTATCGGACTGATGTATTGCCTCAAATAGTGCGGATGCCGCAATCGCAACCGGAGCTGGCAGAGTCGCTCGAACAGCTTCGATGGCTGTCGAACGGCTATCGTATCCGTACAGCCGTGACACAATTCGCCACTGTCGGAATTGACACCCCCGCCGACCTCGAGCGTGCAAGAATCATGTTGGAGAACAAAGCTGATGACTGACATGCTTGACCGAACCCTTCAATTGCCGGTAAGAGAGATTTCCGGCTTGCGCCTCGACCCTTCTCCTGTCATATCGCTTCCGAACGGCATTGACATAATCGTAGAGTCTGACAGGGATATGGAAGCAGTCAGCCGCGTTTCCGTAGTACTTGAGGGGGGCAGGGCCGAGTCTTTGACGAAGGCAGTGAGCACGTTGTCTGTCAGTCAAATGCGAGAAGGAGTCGACGGTATCTGCGATGCCGAAATCGCTGATCGTATCGACACGGCGGGAGCATGGATTCAGGATAGCTCGGTTTTTCATTTCCGTTCTCTCACGCTGAACACTCTCAATCGTAACGCTTGCGAAAACATTGAGTTACTTGCGAAAATGATAGAAGATCCTGTCTATCCCGAAGCAGCGTTAAGAACAAATACCGAACGATTGGCATCCCGACTTGAAATAGAAAGCCGAAAGGCGGCTTTTATAGCCGGACGTGAAGCTGACCGTCTTGTACTTGGAGAGGGACATCCGCTTCTGAATACCGACACTCCAGATGGGATACGCAGTATTCGTCGCGAGGATGTATCGGCAATGCATCGCGACTACGGCAACCCGGGCGGTATCAAAGTTTATGTTTCGGGTAACATCGATGACGGCCTGTTGAAGGCTATCGAAAAAATATTTGGCTCTTTAGGCTGCAAATCAAAACAAAATCCCAATCTGAATATAGAATCATTCCATACATCCGTTCCCGGGGTCAGATATGTGGAATTGCCAGATTCATGTCAGGCTGCCATAAATATCCAGATGCCGACAATAGGTCGCGACGATGATGACTATATAGATTTAAGGCTGACGATTATGGCTCTCGGAGGATATTTCGGAAGCCGTTTGTCATCTAACATAAGGGAGTCCAAAGGATATACATACGGTATACAGTCTTTCCTTCTTGGAATGCGTGAGGGAGGAATATTCAAGATCGTAACCGAATGTGATCCGTCATACATTGAAGGTGTGCTCGAAGAAGTAAATGTTGAGCTGGGTCGTCTTGTATCATTTCCGCCCGGGGGAGAGGAACTATTGCGAGTCAAAAGAACTGCCCTCATGTCGCTGGCTTCGGTAGCTGAGACGGCAATGACCCGTCTTGACTATCAGATTGACGGATATAAAGGCGGATTCGATGCATGTGGTTACTACATGCGTCAGCTCAGGTCGATAGAAGCTCTGTCACCGGAGCGCATTTCGGAAATAGCATCAAAATATCTGGTTCCGGACCGCTTGATAACGGTGGTTGTCCGGCCATAAAAACGAGATAATATTACAATAATTATGAGAGAATGGGTAACAATTAAGGAATATGAAGACATATTGTTCCAGCAATATGGCGGAATAGCGAAGATAACAATCAACCGTCCGCAGGTGTACAATGCGTTTCGTCCTCAGACCAACTTCGAGATGCTTGATGCAATGGCTTATTGCCGTGACGCACAAGATATAGGTGTGGTAGTCCTTACCGGCGCAGGGGACAAGGCTTTCTGCTCCGGCGGTGACCAAAAAGTGAAAGGAGTCGGCGGGTATATAGACTCCAACGGTGTGCCGAGGCTGAATGTGCTTGATCTCCACAAGGCCATCCGTTCTATACCAAAACCGGTCATTGCGATGGTAAACGGTTATGCTATCGGTGGCGGTTGCGTCCTGCAGGTAGTCTGTGACCTTACGATAGCATCTGAAAACGCACGTTTCGGTCAGACCGGCCCTAAAGTCGGAAGTTTTGATGCCGGTTTCGGCTCGTCATATCTCGCACGTATCGTAGGTCAGAAGAAAGCACGTGAAATATGGTTCCTTTGCCGTCAATACACAGCTGCCGAAGCCGAGGCTATGGGAATGGTCAATAAGGTCGTCCCACTCGAACGCCTGGAGGATGAGACGGTGGAGTGGTGTGAAACGATTCTCAAACGCAGTCCGATGGCCATAAGAATGATTAAGCGAGGACTGAATGCCGAACTCGATGGTCAGCGCGGTCTGATGGAGTTTGCCGGGGATGCGACACTTCTCTATTATCTTATGGAAGAGGCTCAGGAAGGAAAGAATGCTTTTCTTGAAAAACGGGATCCGGATTTCGGACAATTTCCTAAATTCCCTGGATAAATGAAGGCTGCTTATACACGTCATGATCTGGACTTTACATTCACGGCCCGCACATCTCGCGGGTCGATGAATGTAAAGGAAACATATCTTATCAGACTCGTTGACGACGATGATGCCCCTGACGATATGCTTGCGCCCGGGGCAGTGGGGGAGTGTGCCATTTTCCGTGGGCTTAGCGCGGATGATTCGCCTGTGTATGAATCGCGTGTAGAAGGCTTATGCCGAGCCATCAACAATGGTGAAGAGTTTGATGTCTCAAAGTGGAGCTCAATACGCTTCGGACTCGAATGTGCCCTGCTGTCGGCTCAACACGGGTTTGATCAAATCATATTCCCGACACTCTTCACCGCAGGGAAACAGGAATTGCCCATCAATGGTCTTGTCTGGATGGACTCGATAGAAAATATGTCGGAGCAGGTGCGCCGGAAGATCGCTGACGGTTTTGATACCGTTAAGTTTAAAATCGGAGCACATGATTTTGAAAAAGAACTTGAAATGCTCGACAAACTACGTCTGGAATATGGACCTGACAAGATCACTATACGTCTTGACGCAAACGGGGCGTTCGCTCCTGAGACGGCACTTGACTATCTGAAGCGCCTCTCGGTCCTCGACATTCATTCAATCGAACAACCTATCAAGGCAGGTCAGTGGGACCGAATGGCATATTTGTGCGAGAATTCACCGCTGCCAATCGCTTTGGACGAGGAGCTGATAGGCGTTACCTCAAAAGATGAGAAACGTAAGATGCTCTATTATATAGCTCCGCAATATCTTATCATTAAACCGTCGCTTTGCGGAGGCCTTTCGGGTGCCGGAGAGTGGGTTGACGTTGCAGAAGAAAAAGGCATAGGCTGGTGGCCTACATCGGCTTTGGAGAGCAATGTGGGTCTTGATGCGATAGCTCAGTGGACTGCAGCAATGCAACCAGATGTCTGTTCCGGACTCGGGACCGGGCAGCTGTACTCAAACAATTTTGTGTCACCTTTGTCGATTGACCACGGCCATCTGCGCCGCAATCCTTCGCAACAAATCGAGCTTGGTGAATTACGATGGACAGTGCCTCAATAATTGGTGAAAAAAGTCAGGAATTAAAGGAGTTTATCGACTTGTGGAATGATTCTGACATGTCGATAGCAGCTCTTACATCAGGTTCGACTGGCATACCAAAGGAAATACAGCTACGGAAGTCTGACATGCTTTTATCCGCCGAAGCCACATGTCGGTTTTTGGGACTGGACAGCGGGTCTGTACTTGGTCTGGTCCTTCCCGTTGACCATATAGCCGGGAGGATGGTTGTGGTCAGAGCATTGGCATGCGGTGGCAAGATTTATGCCGAACATCCTTCGTCAAATCCGCTAAAAAAAATGGACAAGGATCTGGTGATAGATTTACTCTCAATTGTGCCTGCGCAAGTTGAGGGTTTGCTTGAATCGCCGGCATTGGGACGCGTCAGAGCTGTTTTTGTCGGGGGAGCGCCCCTTGATCCTATATTGGAACGCAGATTGGCATCTGTCGGGACATTGACGTCATATGCAACTTACGGGATGACAGAAACATGCAGCAACGTCGCCCTGCGTCGACTTGGGCAGCCGGTGTATGTGGCTAATGAGGGAATTACTTTTTCAACTGATACCCGGGGGTGTCTGGTTGTGGAGAGCGAAATAATGTCGTTCGGAAGACTGGTGACCAATGATATCGTGAGGCTGTTCGACAATCGCCATTTTGTGTGGGTAGGCAGGGCTGACAACGTAATAAACAGCGGAGGTATAAAACTCTATCCGGAGGTAATAGAACGCAAATTGTCGGAGGTGCTGAGACCGGGCAGTTATTACGTGACATCCCGTCCAAGCCAACGCTGGGGAAGGGAGCTGATTGTGGTCCATGAGTGCGAGGTGAATGAAGCGACCCGTTGTCAGGCCGAATCATTGCTTGAAAGATATGAGCGTCCTAAAGCATGGGTTCGTGTAGACCACCTCTCAAGAACTGCCAACGGAAAGTTGCGCCGTTGATGATTATTTCTTAATTTTGCGACAAATCTGACATACATGCTGATAATCGGAATAGCCGGCGGAACCGGATCTGGAAAGACCACGGTCGTCAATAAGATAATAAACAGCCTTCCTCCAGGGGAGGTGGCTGTTCTTCCACAGGATTCTTACTACAAGGATTCGAGTCATATACCTATGGAGGAACGCAGTAAGATCAACTTTGACGAACCGGCAGCTATCGAGTGGCCTCTTCTGGTTGAACATCTTGAAGCGTTACGCCGTAGTGAGTCAATCGAAATGCCGACTTACTCTTACCTCACCTGCACACGTCAAGCGGAAACAATTCACGTAGAGCCGCGTGACGTAGTCATCGTTGAGGGAATACTCGTACTAAACGACCCTGCCATGAGACAGCTTATGGATGTCAAGGTGTTTGTCGATGCCGAACCCGACGAACGTCTGATACGGGTAATAGCCCGTGACTGTATTGAGCGAGGCCGCACTCCGCAGATGGTAATAGACCGTTATCTCGGGGTGCTTAAACCTATGCATGAAATGTATATCGAACCATCCAAACGCTATGCCGACCTGATTGTGCCCCAAGGAGGCAATAACGTTGTTGCGATTGGCCTTCTTACTGATTATATTGAGGCTCGACTTTCTAAAGCACGTAGGTAATGAGTGATTTGTTGCATCCGGATTCTGAAGGCGAAGTGCGCCGGAAAGTGCTTAGTACGAGCAATCTCGTAAAAAAATATCGTCAGCGTACGGTTGTCAACCACGTGTCGATTAACGTAAAACAAGGGGAAATAGTCGGTCTTCTCGGCCCGAACGGAGCCGGGAAAACCACTACGTTCTATATGACGGTAGGGCTGATAACCCCGAATGAAGGTCAGATATTTCTCGATGACCAGGATATAACTAAATATCCTGTATACAAACGGGCTAAGATCGGTATAGGTTACCTTGCTCAGGAGGCTTCGGTGTTTCGCAAGCTTTCTGTGGAAAACAATATCAAGGCGGTGCTCGAAATGACCAATACCACGCCTGAATATCAACGCGAAATGCTTGAGAATCTGATTTCGGAGTTCCGTCTGCAAAAAGTGCGTAAGAATCTCGGCGACCAGCTTTCAGGTGGTGAAAGGAGGCGTACTGAAATAGCACGATGCCTGGCTATCAATCCCGACTTTATTATGCTCGACGAACCGTTTGCAGGTGTGGACCCGATAGCAGTCGAGGATATACAATATATTGTATACAAACTCAAGGAAAAAAACATAGGTATCCTTATCACTGACCACAATGCCCCTGAGACATTGAGCATTACCGACCGTGCCTACCTTCTGTTTGAAGGTAAGATATTATTTCAGGGTACGTCGGAGGAACTTGCAGAAAATCCGATTGTGCGCGAAAAATACCTTGGCAGAAATTTTATTTTCAATCGGAAGAAATTCGATTAGGCATTCTTTTTATAAGTATTCCGCCGGTGGTTCAGCTGCTAAAGACTGAGCCTCTTCTGCGGCTTTGTCATAACTGTAACCTGTGAAATCGGCGGGAATATATTCAGGGGCTTCGAAGCCGTTGAACCGGCTCAGGTACAACATCACTTCACGGAGACAGACTCCGGGGTGCTTTCTGATGTCACTTTCCCAAAACCGGAATACTTTCCATCCCGCTGCATGAAGCACACTGGAAATGCGTATGTCGCGCTTGATGTTACGCTCGATTTTTCGAATCCAGAAATCCCGGTTCCCTTTGAGTCGAGATTTCTTTGCTTGCCAATCGCGGCCATGCCAGAATTCGCCATCGACAAAAATGGCAAGCTTGTATTTCCTGATGCAGAAATCGGGACGCCCGGGTATATCTTTCGGGTGCTTGCGATAACGGATTCCGGCACTCCACAAAAGCCGTCCCATGGCGAGCTCGGGTTTTGTTCCCGAGCTTTTGTTGGACTGCATGCACCGACGGCGTTGTTCCGGAGAGAGTATGTCCATCGCATTGTCAGGATTTTGAAATGACAGGGGTTACCGACGGTTCGAGGAAAACGAAATACACTGCACCGATCAGAAGGAGAAAAGCTACAAAGTGATTCCAATGAAGGCTTTCACCCTTGAAAAACACGATAGTGAAAACAGTGAATATAATCAGTGTAATCGCCTCCTGCATGACTTTGAGCTGCATGAGAGAAAACGCACCTCCATTGCCGGCAAATCCAAGTCTGTTGGCAGGTACCTGGCAGCAGTATTCGGCTAATGCGATTCCCCAGGAAATCAAGATGACTACGATAAGAGGCGTTGAATCAGTTATAAGTTTCATTTGCTGGAGCTTAAGATGGCCATACCAGGCAAATGTCATAAAAATATTGCTTATAACCAAAAGCAAGACAGTCAGAAATATGTTCATATCATTAATCGCATTATAAAAATCGGCGCGAAATTACACACAATTCTTCAAACTTTTGTAAATTTGTCAAAAAACTTAACTACAATTATGGAAATGAGTGAAAATGACCGCCGTCATGTGGCGGATCTAATTAATTTTCTTGATTCTTCTCCTGTTAATTTCTTTGCTTGCGCAGAGGTTTGCCGTCGTCTTGACAACGCCGGTTTTTCGGTCCTTGAACAAGGTGACCGCTGGAGCGAGCTGAAACCGGGCGACCGTCGATATGTTGTAAAAAACCAGTCGGCGGTATTTGCATTCATAGTAGGAGAGTCAGATGATCCGGGCGCAGGATTCAAGTTGATATCAGCCCACAGCGATTCACCGGGATTCCGTGTTAAGCCCAAAGCCGTCATGACGGGCGAAGGGGGTGTTACAAAGTTGAATACCGAGGTTTACGGAGGCCCGATACTCTATACATGGTTTGACCGACCTCTTTCACTTGCAGGACGAGTGATACTGCGGACAGACGACCCGCTGCGACCTGAGGGACGTCTGGTACGCTTCGACGAGCCGTTGCTTGTTATTCCGCATTTGGCTATTCATTTCAACAGGGCAGTCAATGAGGGTAATCATCTTTCGAAGCAAAAGGATATGTTGCCCGTTCTTGGAATAATTCGAGATTCTTTCGAGGCCAAAAATGTCATTACCGATCTTGTTGCCAAAAAACTTGGTGTTCCGGCAGAAAAAATTCTCGATTTCGACCTTTCGCTGTATGATACGACAGGCGCTTGCATAGTCGGATTGAACAAGGAGTTTATTTCTTCAGGCCGACTTGATGACCTGAGCATGGTGCATGCCGGACTGGCAGCTCTTCTTGAATCGGGACCGACAGAAAAGACAAGAGTTCTTGCTGTTTTCGACAATGAGGAGACAGGAAGCGGCACCAAGCAGGGCGCGGCATCTCCGGAACTGGAACATCTGTTGCGTCGCATTGTTGAATGTCGTGGAGGTGATTCGGAAGACTATTTCCGCGCCGTGGCAAATTCATTCCTCGTTTCGGCCGATAACGCTCATGCTCTGCATCCCAATTATGTGGAGAAACAAGATCCTACCAATCATCCGATTATCGGATCGGGCCCGGTGGTCAAATACAATGCTAACTGCAAGTATATGACTGATGCGGATTCGGCCGGAGTGTTTAAACGCATTTGTGAGATGGCCGAAGTGCCGTGTCAGACGTTTGTCAACCACAGTGACGTGGCCGGAGGATCGACACTCGGAAATATTCTCACCTCGAAGATTCCGCTACGCGGAGTTGACATGGGTGCTGGCATATGGGCGATGCATTCATGCCGTGAGACAGCCTCGGTTGCCGATCACTTAATGATTATCGCAGCATTCACGAAGTTCTTTTCGTAGTTATAAATTTTTAAGGAGCAATGATGGATGTAGGTTAAGAAAAAACTGTTAAATTTGCAGTTTAGAATTTAAGACTAACCTACATCCACATTTCTCGTGAACGATAGTAGAAAAAATATAGCAGTATTGGGATCAACCGGTTCGATCGGAACCCAAACTGTCGACATAATCCGACAATATCCTGACAGATTTGCTGCTTCAGTACTTATTGCCGGCCGAAATGTCGTTAAACTTGCCGAACAGGCACTGCAGCTTAAACCCGCACTTGCAGTAATCGCGGATGAATCTAAATTGCCTGATCTTGAAAAACTCCTGAAGGGGAGTGGTATAGAAGTCCGTGCCGGAGAAAAAGAGGTGCAGGCCGCCATGATTCGTGATGATGTCGACACCGTCGTAACCGCGACTGTTGGTTATAGCGGACTCGCTCCGACACTTGCAGCTATTGCGGCGGATAAAGACATTGCTCTCGCAAATAAAGAGACACTTGTAGTAGCCGGCGAACTCGTCAACAAGGCATTGTGTGATTCATCAAGCCGGGTAATACCGGTTGATTCGGAACATAGCGCCATCTACCAATGCCTTGTCGGGGAAGATCCTTCGACGATTGAGAAACTTATCATAACAGCTTCCGGCGGCCCGTTCCGTGGTTATACGCCTGAAGAGATGGCACACGTGACTGTGGCAGACGCTCTCCGCCATCCGAAATGGAAAATGGGGGCTAAAATAACCATCGATTCGGCGACTATGATGAATAAGGCTTTTGAGATAATCGAAGCCCGGTGGCTGTTTGGCGTGGATGCGAGGCGTATAGAACCTGTGGTACATCCGCAGTCGATTGTCCATTCAATGGTGCAGTTCTGCGACGGCACTGTTAAAGCCCAACTCGGTCTTCCCGACATGCATAGCCCGATAAGATATGCGCTTGGTGACGCTTCGCGTATAGATGCACCCGGGTGCAGGATGTCACTTGCCGATTATTCATCATTGACTTTTGAAACACCCGACCCCAAGTCATTCCCGTGTCTTACGCTTGCCCGCGAGGTGCTCGAAGTCGGTGGAACGGCGGCATGTACGGTCAATGCGGCCAATGAGGTGGCTGTAGCGGCATTCCTTCAAGGAAGGATAGCATTCCTTGATATATATCGCGTTATCCGTGCCACGCTTGACAGCGTCGGAGTGGTCAGCGATCCTCAGTACAATGATTATGTGGCTGTTAATGATCAATCGCGTCATTGGGCCGAAGAATACATTTCACGAAATATCCGTTGCTGATGGAAGTATTTCTTATGAAAGCAGCCCAGCTTGTGCTCGCCCTGTCACTGCTGGTGTTCATACATGAAATGGGGCATTATCTCTTTGCGCGCCTTTTCGGCATACGTGTAGACAAATTTTACTTGTTCTTCAATCCGTGGTTCAAGATTGCAAGCTGGAAGCCGAAACCCAAAAATCCTTTGGCTGACCCCAATGCTGACGGTTACAAACCTACCTGGCGTGACACGGAGTATGGTATCGGATGGCTGCCTCTCGGTGGTTATTGTTCGATTGCGGGAATGATAGATGAGACCCAAGGAGCCGACAAACTGCAGTCAGAACCGAAATCATGGGAATTCAGGAGTAAACCGGCCTGGCAGCGGCTTCTCGTTATGCTTGGAGGTGTGTTATTCAATTTCATATTGGCTATAATCATCTATGCAGGTATCGCGTTCTGCTGGGGTGAGAAATATATCGAGTTTGATAAAGCTTATGAGGGCATGGACTTCACCGAAGCCGCTCAAAAGGCGGGATTCAGAAACGGTGACATACCCTTGGAAGCTGATGGAGAACCTATTGATGCTGGACAAAGCGATTATCTTTACAAGATGGTGAATGCCAAGAACGTAAAAGTTTTGCGCAATCATCGCGACACGGTAGTGATTTCAATACCAGAGGATTTCATATTCCGGGTAAATGAAGACCAGAAATTCATGTCGTATCGTCTTCCGGTAGTGATTGACAATGTGATAAACGGCGAACCGGCAGCGGAGGCCGGCCTTAAAGAAGGCGACCGGATAGTTGCTGTGGATACCATCGCAACGCCATCTTTTACCGAACTGACAGCTGCTTTGTTGAAATATGCGGGGAAGCCTATAAATGTCTCATTTCTTCGCGACGGCAAACATCTTAACAAAACCGTGACGCCTACCGACGGTGGAAAGCTTGGTTTCCAACTCAAACAGTTGACAGATGTTTACCCATCAGTGGTCCGTCATTTCAACTTTTTTGAATCGATTCCG
The DNA here is from genome assembly GCA_964489495.1 of uncultured Bacteroides sp. Lineage (GTDB taxonomy): Bacteria > Bacteroidota > Bacteroidia > Bacteroidales > Muribaculaceae > Paramuribaculum. The sequence continues at coordinate 9,638 of CAZAZA010000011.1, read as the reverse complement.
AAAGGATGGGAGATAGGAACCAACACCCTGTCCACTTATGTAAGCTCCATGAAGCTTGTCGCAACAAAGGAGGGCGCCAAGAGCCTCGGAGGTTTCGGCGCATTGGGCAATATGTTCCCTACACGCTGGAGCTGGCTGTCTTTTTGGGAAATTACAGCGTTCCTGTCAGTCGCGCTTGCGTTTATGAATTTCTTGCCCATACCGGCGCTTGACGGCGGACATATCATGTTCCTGTTGTGGGAAGTCGTTTCGGGCCGAAAAGTTCCTGTAAAGGTCCTTGAGGTTGCCCAGATGGTAGGTATGGCCTTCCTGTTGCTTCTCCTGCTGTATGCTAACGGGAACGATTTTATAAGATTGGTTTTGAAATAGTATGGCATATCCTGTAATAACACTTAAACGTGGCAAAGATGAGTCGCTGCGACGTTTTCACCCCTGGGTGTTTTCAGGGGCTATAGCTCACGAGCCCCGTAATCTCCCTGAAGGGGCTTTGGTCGAGGTCCATGACGCTGAAGGTGAATTTTTAGGAGTCGGGCATTATCAACCTTCGACAATATCTGTGCGAATCCTTTCGTTCGAGCCGACTGTCATCGACGAAACATTTTTCGCGGCACGGCTTGAAGAAGCATTGGGATTGCGTCAATCACTCGGTCTTGTAAGGCCGGACAATACGGCTTTCAGACTCGTACATGGTGAAGGTGACTTTTTGCCGGGCCTGGTGGTTGATATCTATGGAGATACAGCCGTTATGCAGGCGCATTCGGTCGGAATGCACAACTCACGTATGGAGATAGCCCTTGCCCTCACACAACTTGACGGGCTGCCTCTGCGAAATGTTTATTACAAATCGGAAACGACTCTGGCTATCGCGGCCGACCGTGACCAGCCTAACGGTTATCTTATTGGTGGAAATGCCGATGCGGTGGCAGTGGAGAACGGCCTTGAATTCCGTATTGATTGGCTTAAGGGTCAAAAAACAGGCTTCTTTGTCGACCAGCGTGATAACCGAAGTCTTCTGGAACATTATGCGAAGGACCGGAATATACTGAATATGTTTTGTTATACCGGCGGATTCTCGGTGTACGCCCTTAGAGGTGGAGCGAGTGGTGTGGTCTCGGTAGACAGTTCTTCAAAGGCAATAGCTCTGACCGATGCGAATATATCGCTTAATTTCCCGGATGACCGTCGTCACAGGTCGGAAGCGGTTGATGCATTTGAATTTCTTGATAATATGGAAAACGGCGCGTTTGACCTGATAATTCTTGACCCGCCGGCGTTTGCCAAACATCGGGGCGCTGTGCGAAATGCGCTTCGCGGCTATCAGAAACTAAATGCAAAGGCTATTTCAAAAATAGCCCCGGGCGGAATTCTTTTCACATTTTCTTGCTCGCAGGCTGTCGATAAAGAGCAATTTCGTCTGGCAGTGTTCTCCGCAGCAGCTCAAACCGGCCGGCGAGTGCGTATACTTCACCAGATGACCCAGCCGGCCGATCATCCTATCAACATTTATCATCCGGAAGGAGAGTATCTGAAGGGATTGATATTATATGTAGAATAAAACTCGTAAAAAATATTACTATGGCAACAATCCAAAAAACGGTGTGCGGTGCAATTGCCGCAATCGCCATAACGTCGATGGCACAAGCTTCAGACAAAGAGCCATTCAACTATGTCGTCGACAGATTTGCCGATGTAGAGGTACTCAGATATCAGGTACCCGGATTCGAAGACCTTTCACTGCGTCAGAAGATGCTTATATATCATCTGACAGAAGCAGCAATCAATGGCCGTGACATACTTTGGGATCAGAATGGCGCCTATAACCTTGAGATTCGGAGTCTGCTCGAACATATTTATAAAGACTACAAAGGTGACCGCAATTCCAAGGATTTTAAAGGTCTTGAGAAATATCTGAAACAGATTTGGTTCGGTAACGGTATATACCACCATTACTCGATGGACAAGTTTACCCCCGAATTCAGCGAAAAATTCTTCAAGGAGCAAGTATCGAAGCTTCCTAAAGCTCAGCAGCCAAAGAATATCGCTCAGTTGACGAAGGTGATCTTCGACCCGTCTTATCTCCCAAAGAAAGTAAATCAGGCCGACGGGGTTGACTTGATTGCCACTTCGGCAAGTAATCTATATGGCCCCGGTGTCACCCAAGCTGAAGTCGAAGAATATTATAATGCCAAGAAAGATCCTAATGACCCTACACCGGTGAGCTATGGCCTCAATGCTCGTGTGGTCAAGAAGGATGGGAAGATTGCAGAAGAAACCTATAAGATAGGCGGCAGGTATTCTCAAGCTATACAGAAGATCGTTTCGGAACTCGCATGGGCGGCACAATATGCTGAAACGGACGAACAGAAGGCTGTTATCGAAAAGCTCATCGAGTATTATACGACAGGCGACCTCAAGGCATTCGACGATTATTCAATAATGTGGGTCGAAGATACCAAACCGCAGGTCGATTTTATCAATGGTTTCATTGAAAGTTATGATGATCCTCTTGGTATGACCGGCAACTGGGAATCAATAGTAAACTTTAAGAATCTTAAAGCAAGTCATCGCACCGAAATTATTTCTGACAGCGCGCAGTGGTTTGAAGACCATTCGCCTGTTGACCCCCGGTTCAAAAAAGAAAAAGTGAAAGGAGTGAGTGCCAAGGTTATCACAGCCGCAATTCTCGCCGGTGACGCATATCCCGCTACACCTATAGGTATCAATCTGCCGAATGCGAACTGGATACGTGCAGCGCATGGGTCTAAGTCGGTCACAATCGAGAATATAACAGATGCTTATGATAAAGCTTCTCACGGCAATGGCTTCAACGAAGAGTTTGTGCCGGATGCGGCAACCCGTAAACTGATGGATGACTATCTGTTCGTGACAGACAATCTTCATACCGACCTTCACGAATGTCTCGGTCATGGAAGCGGGAAAATACTCCCCGGTGTTGACCCGGATGCATTGAAGGCTCACGGTTCGACACTTGAGGAGGCAAGAGCCGATTTGTTCGCGCTTTATTATCTTGCCGACCCCAAACTTATCGAACTTGGTCTGCTTGAAAATCCGGATGCATACAAAGCTGAGTATTACAAATATATACTTAATGGGCTGATGACTCAGCTCATGCGCATCGAACCCGGTAAGGATGTGGAAGAAGCTCATATGCGTAATCGCAAACTAATTGCGGAATGGGCTTTGAAACACGGCGCTGACAAAAATGTGGTTGAACTGTACAAGGAAAATGGTAAAACATATGTCCGCATAAACGACTACGAAGCACTGCGCGACTTGTTTGGCGAGCTGCTGGGTGAAATTCAACGCATAAAGAGCGAGGGTGATTATGAAGCCGGACGACTTTTGGTTGAAGAGTATGCCGTAAAAGTTGATCCTCAACTTCATAAGGAAGTGCTCGATCGTTACTCTCATCTGAATGTGGCCCCATATAAGGGATTTGTTAATCCGGTATACACAGTAGTGACAAATGATAAAGGCGAACCCATCGATGTGACAGTTTCCTATGAAGAAGATTATGTGCCGCAGATGCTACGCTATTCTCAGGAATATTCGCCGCTTACTATTAAATATTAATGGATTTTGAGTTACAGGCTGTAGCCACAGGAACAAATGCTCGTGCCGGATTGATTACTACTGATCACGGCACGATAGAAACTCCTATATTCATGCCGGTGGGCACTCTTGGATCTGTCAAGGGTGTCCATCAGCGTGACTTACGTGACGACGTAAAAGCACAGATAATTCTTGGGAACACCTATCACCTGTATCTTCGCCCCGGTATCGATATACTTAAACGCGCCGGAGGACTTCATAAGTTCAATGGCTGGAGTCGTCCGATTCTGACAGACTCGGGAGGTTTTCAGGTTTTCTCACTTTCTGATCGCCGTAAACTCACTGAGGAAGGTGCGCATTTCCGATCGCATATCGACGGATCAAAGCATCTGTTCACGCCGGAGGGGGTGGTGGACATAGAGCGGGCAATAGGGGCCGACATAATGATGGCTCTTGATGAATGTCCTCCCGGAACAGCTGACCGCAGTTATGCACGCAAATCGCTCGATTTAACCATGCGTTGGCTTGAGAGGGGATGGCGACGATATAAGGAGACTGATGGCCTTTACGGTTATTCTCAAGCTTATTTCCCGATCGTCCAGGGTGTGGTATATCCTGATCTACGGCGAGAGGCCGCCTCACGTGTATCCGAGCTTGGAGCTGATGGTAATGCTATCGGAGGCCTTGCTGTAGGCGAGCCCGTGGAGCAGATGTACGAGATGATAGAGGTAGTCAATGAGATACTACCACAAGACAAACCACGCTATCTGATGGGTGTTGGAACGCCCGCCAACATTTTGGAAGCTATAGATCGGGGTGTAGATATGATGGATTGTGTTATGCCAACCCGTAATGGCCGCAACGGTATGCTTTTCACATCTGAAGGTGTGATGAACATGCGTAATAAAAAATGGGCGGATGATTTCGGCGAACTTGATCCGGATGGGACGAGTTTTGTCGATCATGCATACTCACGCGCCTATTTGAGGCATCTTTTCATAAGTCAGGAGCTGCTGGCTCTTGAGATAGCTTCGATTCATAATCTGGCTTTTTATCTGTGGCTTGTCGGTGAGGCCCGCAAGCATATTATAGCCGGCGATTTTGCACAGTGGAAGCCCGGGATGATCGAGAGAGTTACCCGACGACTTTAAAACTAAATGATTGCAATGCTGAAGATTATTGACAAGTATATAATCGGCAAGTTTTTGGGAACATACGTTTTTGCCATTATACTTATTCTGGCAATTACTATAATGTTTGACATAAACGAAAAGTTTGACTCATTTCTGAAAGCACCGCTTAAAGCCACAATCTTTGATTATTTTGTCAACTTCCTTCCTTATTTTGCCAATCAGTTCAGTCCGCTTTTCACATTCATAGCCGTTATATTTTTTACCTCGAAACTTGCTGACAACAGCGAGATAATAGCTATGCTGTCAGCCGGCATAAGTTTTAGGCGGCTGTTGCGTCCCTATCTGATTTCGGCTACGATCATTGCTGCAGCGACATATGTTCTCTCAGCTTATATCATACCTCCGGCCAACATAAAGCGTATTAATTACACCAATACGTATGTGCGCAATAAAAGAGTCGATTATGGCGTTAACATACAATTGCAGGTGGCTCCGGGTCAGATAGCATATATGTCGCGTTATGACAATACGCAGAAAACCGGTTATCAATTCTCTCTTGAGTCGTTTGATTCAAAAAAACTTGTATCAAGGCTTACTGCGCAGTCGATAAAATATGACACACTCGACAGGTGGCGTGTATATGACTATATGATACGTGATTTCAACGGCGACAGGGAGAATATCACACGCGGCAATCGACTTGACACAATTATCCCTATTGAACCGAGGGATTTCCTAATATCGGAGAAAGACCATGAGACTATGACATCACCGGATCTTGCGGAATATATTGAGCGGCAGCGAGAGCGAGGCGTCGCGAATATCAAATCGTTTGAAGTTGAATATCAAAGGCGGTATGCAATGTGTGCGGCTGCGTATATTCTTACTGTCATAGGCATGTCTTTATCATCGCGCAAGGTCAAAGGCGGGATGGGAGTGAATATTGGTATCGGCCTTGTGTTGAGTTTCGGCTATATTCTCTTTATGACCGTAACATCAACATTTGCTGTAAGCGGAATGACCTCACCATTCGTGGCAATGTGGATTCCGAACATCTTGTACATAATCATCGCCATACTGCTCTATCGTAAAGCCAGTGACTATTGAAAATGTCTTAGCACTCTGGCAGGTACACCTCCTATGAGACAATTGTCCGGGAATGATTGTGTCACAATTGCGCCTGCCGCTACAGTCACATTGTCGCCGAGAGTCACGCCTCCGATGATTATAGCTCCGGCACCTATCCAGCAATTATTGCCTATCGAGATCGGCTTTGCATATGTTTTGCAAAAATAAGCTTTTGTATTGGTGTCGAAGTCAGGGCCGGTGTCCTTTTTGTTACCATTGCTTATTGTTTCATAAAATATTAAGGGATTTGAAACAATTATGAAATGTATTTTGAATTACTTTGCTGCATAATAAGTAATTCAAAAAACGATGGATGTATTGTTTCTTTGTGTTGTGGTCTTTCTGTTTCTATTGGCAGTATTTGACCTATCTGTAGGTGTCAGCAATGATGCTGTAAATTTCCTTAATTCAGCTATCGGTTCTGGCGCCGCATCGTTCAAGCGCGTGCTGATAGTGGCCTCTATAGGTGTATTTATAGGTGCCGCGATGAGTAACGGTATGATGGATATAGCACGACACGGTATTTTCCGACCTGAACATTTCTCGTTCTATGACCTGATATGCATATTTATGGCTGTAATGGTCACGGATATTATTCTGCTCGACATCTTTAATTCTTTAGGGATGCCTACATCGACTACCGTATCTATGGTTTTTGAGCTGTTGGGAGCCACTTTTGTGGTCGCTCTAATAAAAATGGCAGACGGCATTGATCTTGGGTTCAATGATTTGCTTAACACCGAGAAGGCTCTTTCTGTAATACTCGGCATTTTCTTGTCCGTTGCTATAGCTTTCTTCTTTGGAACAGTGGTGCAATTTCTGTCGCGTTTGATATTCTCATTCAACTATAAAAGCCGGCTTAAATGGAAAATCGGGATTTTCGGAGGTATCTGTGCGACAGCCATTGTTTATTTTCTCCTCATAAAGGGGGCGAAGGATCTGACTTTTATGACACCCGATATCAAGGAGTGGATAAGCCGTAATACGGTTTCTGTAATATTATCATGTCTGGGCGTGTTTACGTTAATAATGCAATTGCTTCACATCTGCGGAGTTAATGTCCTCAAAGTTGTAGTGCTTATGGGTACGTTTTCACTTGCCATGGCATTTGCCGGAAACGACCTCGTGAATTTTATAGGCGTTCCGCTTAGCGGACTCGCTTCATATCAAGACTATATTGCTAACGGAAACGGAAATGCCGAGTCATTTCTTATGGGGTCGCTCAATGGTCCAGCTAATACACCTATTTATTTTTTGATTGGTGCAGGAGTCATAATGGTAGTGTCACTCGCTACTTCGAAAAAAGCCCGGAATGTTACAAAAACGGAGATCGGACTCGGCAGTCAACAAGGTGGTGACGAAATGTTCGGCTCTTCGCGAATAGCCCGCAGACTTGTCAGATGGAGTCTGTCGGTGATTTCGTGGGTGCGCAGGATCACACCCCCAAAGATGCGTCGCTGGTTCAACAGTCGTTTCAATACCGACGAGATGATTATGAGCCAGGGAGCGTCGTTTGACCTTATACGAGGGTCGGTAAATCTTGTGCTTGCCGGAGCTTTGATTGCTCTCGGTACATCGCTGAAGCTTCCGCTCTCTACCACTTTTGTCACCTTTATGGTCGCCATGGGTACGTCGCTTGCCGACCGCGCATGGGGACGCGAGAGCGCGGTGTTTCGTATCACCGGAGTAATTTCAGTAATCGGTGGATGGTTTATTACTGCCGGAGCTGCTTTTATCGGTGCCGGTCTGATTGTTGTAGCGATGCATTTTGGCGGCCATTGGGTAATGTTATTACTTGCGGTTCTGACTATTATCATAATAATAAAAAGTAACCGGCGATTCAATTATAAATCGGAGGCCTGCAACGGTGACGCTATGTTTCAAGCGATTGTTTCAACATCTGACAAAGAACAGGCTTGGCCGATGCTGATGATATATATAACCGAACAGCAACGTAAATTCATAGAGTTTGCCGGTGTCAGGTATCGCGAGATCACCTCGGCTTTTATATCGGAGGATGCCCGATTGCTTGGAAAAAACGAGACAAGTCTGGCCAGACAGAAGACGGTGCTTAAGAACGCACGTCGGAAAGAAACGTTGTGTCTCAGATACCTGACTCGAGAAATGGCTATGGAAAAGAGCCCGTGGTTTTATCTCAGTAACAATTGTTGCATGGGCATACTATATAACTTAAGGCGAATTAATGAGGTGTGTAAAGAACATGTCGACAACAATTTCCTCCCTCTGCCACAGAGATACACAGAGGAGTATGAGATGCTGCGCACACGCATAGGCATTCTCTTCAACGATACGCTTGAGATGATGCAGAGCAGCAACATTGATACTATTAGTATGCTTCGCAGACATTGTGATGAGATAAAGGATACTATATCTGAGACTTATCATAATGTTCATGACTATCTGCGCGATGGTGAAACATCGACTGTCACTGTTCTGTATGTTTATGTTAACATGCTTCAGGAAACACAGGAGATGGTATCGTCGATCCGTAAATACCTGAGGGCTTTTGCCAAGCTCCGTGACTCTGATTTCCGTTCTCGTCCGTCTTGACGGCTGCAATATTTAGGACCTAATGATTACCGACAGTGAGTTACTGCCGGTAATTGTCTTTAATGTACTGAATTGCCAAGCCTGCGAGTGTCATCCCGAAAATGGCTGTGATATGTGCCATTGCTCCATTGACAGCCACTTTGTCATATGTCATTGCCCCCGAATGGTCGGGTTCATCCGGTCCATCGTTAGGAAGCAGTTCATCGCTGTATACGCAACGAAATTTACGCCGCGGTCTGATGCCGAGTTTCTTGAAACGTCCACGCAGGGCTGCTGCAAGTCGACATCCTTTTACTTTCCAGAATTCGTCAACGCGAATGCGAGTCGGGTCGATTTTAAGCGCCGCTCCCATGGATGAGAATAAACGTGGACGGCGAGCTTCAGTGGCACGTATTATCAGCAATACCTTGTCGGATAAAGAGTCGATCGCATCAATTATTACATCGTATTGTTCGAAATCAAATGAATTGGCACTTTCCTCATCATACCGGATTTGCCGGGTTATAATTTCGCATTCAGGATTGATATCGACAAGACGCTTTGCCAGAACCTGGACTTTTGGCAACCCGACGGTTGACTGTAGTGCCATCAGCTGGCGGTTGATATTGCTTGCGGCCACAGAGTCGGCATCTACAATGGTGATATGGCCTATACCAGAACGGACAAGAGACTCGGCAGTCCAGCTGCCAACACCGCCTACGCCGAAAATTATTACGCGAGCCTGCTGTAATTTGTCGAATGATTCGTTGCCAATAAGACGTATGACACGGTGAAATGTGTCGTGATACATTGTGAATAAAGTCATAAAACAAGCCTTAGACACTTATGTGCCTAAGGCTTGCAAGGCAGTTATTTTTCAGCTTCCACTTCAGGGGCTATGAGCTTATAGCCTTTTCCGTGGATATTTATAATCTCTATCGAAGGATCGTCTTTAAGGTGTTTACGGAGTTTGGTGATATATACATCCATGCTTCGTGCATTGAAGTAATTGTCATCAATCCAGATGGTTTTCAGCGCAAAGTTTCGTTCGAGTATCTCGTTGACATGGGCGCAAAGCAGGCTCAGCAGTTCAGACTCTTTAGTTGTGAGTTTGGTTACTCGGTCTTCAAACATAAGAACCTGTTTCTGGGTGTCAAATGTGAACTTCCCGATTTTATACATCGTGATTTGCTTACCTTTTTTGCCCTTGACTCTGCGGAGACTAGCTTCGATAAGTAACACGAGTTCCGCCAT
>CAZAZA010000010.1:0-54165 GCA_964489495.1 uncultured Bacteroides sp. | reverse complement strand
GTTGACGTGGATGTCATACTTGCCTTCTGCTCCGAGAGTAGAGAGCGGCTGCTTTACGATATACTGAAGTATCGACGATGAAAAATAGACGTCGAGAGGACGCTTGTTGATTTCGATGTTGCCGTTGCCTTCCTTGACGAACACGCGGGCGATGGCTGCTTTACGACGGCCTACTGCATTTACTGATTCCATAGCGGCGATTATTTCAGTGTGTTAATGTCAATGACTTTCGGGTTCTGGGCTGTATGGGGATGCTCTGCGTCGAGATACACGTGCATGTTCTCGATAAGGCGGCGTCCGAGACGGTTTTTAGGAAGCATGCCCTTCATCACGTGGATGAACAAGGGGTTGTAACCAGCCTTGAGGTGCTTGTTGTGTGCCTTCTTGGCAAGCACTTCGGGGGTGAGCTCGCGCTGTCCGCCGGGATAACCCGAGAAAGTCAGATATACGCGGTCAGTCCATTTCTTGCCGGTAAGACGAACTTTGTCGGCATTAATGATGATCACGTGGTCGCCGCACTCTACGTTAGGCGAATAGGACGGCTTGTATTTGCCGCGAAGGAGTTTTGCCACTTTCGAGCAGAGGCGTCCGAGCACCTGGTCGGTGGCATCAACGACTACCCACTCACGCTCAACACTCTGAGCATTCGGGGTGAGGGTCTTGTAGCTTAAAGTATCCACTTTTAAATGTTTAATTAATAGTTTGTTAGCGCAGCCTATCACCCAGTGTCATTCGGCCAAAAACGACACCGCAGTTCCCTGCCGCATATTAATTGGACATAATCGGTCTGCAAAGTTAGTAATTTTTCGGCGATAAAAGGGATTTCTGTCCCGGATTTTTTTCTCATCCGAGTTATTTATTTCATATTTCATAATTCCAGAAAAAAAATTTGGAGGAATGAACCTAAATTTGTAAATTTGCGTTGTCAAATCAAAGGGCATGGAGATGCCCGATTCCAATCGACAGACTAAGATATACCACATCAAAGTAGATTGGGAAACTCATCAAATTATACTGAAATGCCGAGACAAGCTTGTCGGCTAATGGCGGGCCTCAATCCCTCGCCGGATGACTCTGCGGAGTCCGGAGGATTACAAAGGTCGTCAAGCACTCAAAACCTGTCATTCGGAGTTTCATCGCATCCTTTGATGTGGGCCTTATATCCGGCAGTCACCGAGTGTGGCTGCCGGTTTTTTGTTATGTCATTACGCACAGTAAGGAAAGCAAAATTTAGGATCGGCCTGCAAACAATAAGGCCGGCGGCTTTGTTACTTTAGCAAAACTAATTTTTAACCAAGTTCAACTATCCTTATGAAAAAATTACTTCTATCGCTCATCGCCATTGTGGCAATTGCTTTTGGGGCATCTTCGCAAGTACAGCTTCAGCTGGGTTATGGCGGTTACACACAAATGGACGCTACCGACATGCACGACGGAGGGCCGTCGATCAACAACGCATGGGGAGCATTGACCGCGGGAGTCAACGTGAAAGTCGCGCCTAAATTTTATCTCGGAGCATCGTACACATTCTCGAGCGCATCGCGAAAACACATTGACGACGCCACGACTTATTACCACGTAATCATGATGAACGGACGATATGACTACTGGCGCAACAGCATCGTGAAACTTTACGGACATCTCGGCATAGGCGTCGACATTTCGCACATCACATACGGCGACGATTACACTAACAAAGCATATTTCGCCTTCCAGGTTTCGCCTCTCGGAGCTGAAGTCGGACTGTCTCGTACAGCTGCCATATTCGGCGAACTCGGTTTCGGAGCCCAAGGCCTCCTGCAGGTGGGCGTAAGATTGAACCTATAAACCCACAAGACAATGTCTGACCGTATATCTTACGAAGAACGCAAGGAACTCCCCGATTCTGTATACGGGCTTCCTGAACGGCGCGAGTATCCGATGCCAGATGCCGCCCACGTAAGGGCGGCGGAAGCATATTTCCGCTATTGTCCAGAGGACCTAAAGCCTCGTTTGGCCAGAGCGATTCTTGAGCGGGCAGCAATGTTCGGGGTTGATGTCGAGAGTCCGACAGTGCGCGAATATGCCGAACGCTGACTCCAATAAAAGCTTTACACCTATTTTATATATAGTGTCTCGTCAACGAGGCACTATTTTTTTGTCATCAAACCGGCAACAAGTGCACTTTTTCCCGGCAAAAATTGTTAATTTTGCGGCTTCAAACGGTTTGCAAAAAAATAAACGTACAATTTGTAAGGAAAAATTATGACTCTTACAGGACCCATTGACTTCAGCCCGAAGTTATTCACATCTCTTTCGGGCTACAACGCGGCTCGTTTCAAGGCCGACCTGATAGCAGGAATCGTAGTCGGAATCGTCGCACTGCCACTTGCCATTGCATTTGCCATAGCGAGCGGAGTAAGCCCGACCGTAGGTCTTATCACAGCAATCATAGGCGGATTCACCGTTTCGGCACTCGGAGGGTGCTCGGTGCAGATAGGCGGCCCGACAGGCGCATTTATAGTGATTGTCTACGGCATCATCGCCCAGTTCGGCATCGAAGGTCTCGCCGTGGCCACGCTTATGGCAGGCCTGATACTGGTGCTTTTAGGCGTATTCCATCTCGGAACGGTCATCAAATTCATACCCTACCCGATTGTGGTCGGGTTTACCAGCGGTATCGCCCTTACCATTTTCTCGACTCAGATAAACGACTTCTTCGGCCTCGGACTGACCGATCTGCCCGGCGACTTTCTGAGCAAGTGGGGCGTTCTCCTATCAAATATCACACGCACCGACCTGCCCACACTCGCCGTAGGAGTAGTGTCGCTTTTGATAATCACACTCACTCCGCGAATATCAAAGAAACTGCCCGGCGCCCTGATTGCCATAATAATTATGACTGCTGCCGCAGCCATCGGCAAACACCTCATTCCAGGATTTGCCGTCGAGACCATCGGCGACCGTTTCGGGGTACTTAGTGCCGAAATGCCAAAACTTCACGGATTCGACCTGTCGATGTCCACCATCAACAGCCTGCTTCCGTCAGCCTTCACAATCGCCATACTCGGGGCTATCGAATCGCTGCTGTCGGCCACTGTTGCCGACGGTATCACCGGATCGCGCACTAACTCCAACACCGAGCTTATCAGCCAGGGCATCGCTAACATCGCCGTTCCATTCTTCGGAGGGATTCCCGTGACAGGAGCGATAGCACGTACGATGACCAATATAACCAACGGAGGGCGCACACCCGTGGCTGGCATCATCCACGCAGTGGTACTGCTTCTGATATTCATGTTCTTAATGCCTCTGATCAGCATGGTGCCGATGTCTTGTCTGGCAGCAGTGCTCATTGTCGTGTCATATAACATGAGCGGATGGCGCACAGTGCGATCGCTTTTCCACTCCCCCAAAGGCGATATCTCGGTACTGATAGTGACATTCCTGCTCACCGTAATCTTCGACTTGACCATAGCCATCGAAATCGGCCTGCTTCTGGCTGTGATACTGTTCCTGCGCCGTGTAACGGAGAACACACAGATACGCAGCTACAGCGAACAGCTCGACGTGGCCGAAGGCACGGAGGCCACCCATCACGAAGTGCTCGACGTGGCAAAAGGCGTTTCTGTGTATGAAATCGACGGGCCTTTCTTTTTTGGTATAGCCACCAAATTTGACGAGTTAATGCGTTCGACAATGGTCGACAAGCCGGTGGTCCGCATCATACGCATGCGCAAAGTGCCGTTTATCGACTCCACGGCCATGCACAACCTTGAGACGCTAATCCAGTCTTCGACCCAGGAGGGTATACATATAGTGCTGTCCGGCGTGCAGCCGCGCGTGCGCGAGACCCTCGAACATGCCGGCATCAGCTCGTATCTGCCTTCCGACCATATCTGCGACCACATATCCAAAGCCGTTCGCATGGCCAACGCCATAGTAGCCGGTAAAAAAGCTTAAACAGGCTGTTTTGTTAAATAGAACCGTGTTGTTCTACAAAATTTAACATATTTTAGATAGATTCTCAGATTTGACTCAAAAAAACCTAAAAAAAATTTGGTGAATGAGAAATATGTGCTAACTTTGCACCGTTTTTGAAGCACAAAAAAAATTGTTTTATAAAATTTAATTCGAAATGAAAAAGTTAGTTTTAGTTCTCGCTGTTGCTTTCAGCGCATCACTCTTCTCTTGCAGTGGCAAGGCAGACAAAGCTGCAGAAAACGCTGATTCCGCTAACGTAGCTGTTGAAGCTGCTGCCGTAGAAGCAGTTGTTCCCGACACAATCAAACTCAACGACTCAACTATCGTTGTTGGTAACGACACCATCGTTATCGCTGCTGTCGAGACTGTCGAGGCTCCCGCTGAGAAATAATCAGCTCGTATCAAGATACGACAACACATTTCCAAACGAACAAACCGATCTGGCATCCCGCGACGGGATAGCCTGATCGGTTTCTTATTTGCCAAGGTCGGAATGTATTATTCGTCTTTTTCTTCCTCCTCATTCTCACGTTTGCGTTCGGCCGACCTGTCGCAAACTGCACAGTAGACCCACAGGAACAGAGCACACAGAATCATTGACGTTATCAACGACACATAACCGTTCTGATCAGTCATTCCAAACAATGTCACATAGAGCCAGCCTCCCAGGAGCGACCCTATGACCGAAACGAACACCGGGGGGAGAATGCCGCGATGTGGAAGCAACAGCTTCGCACCCATATAACCGCCAATCACTCCGATTACGGCCCACACAATCCACAAAGTCATCGCACTCATAGCAACGATGTGAAAGATACGACATTAAAACAGGGTGATATGAACGCCGCCACATCAGTGTCGCCCCATAAATCGGCTATAGTAAGCCAGAGGAGCAGCAACACCACAAGTACTCCGACTCCAATTACAAGCCAGAGATTCAACCGCGACTTATTATTACTATTTGATGACATAATTCACTTATTTAGGTCGATAAACAATATTAATTCCGTTTACGACATATTAACAATTCAGCGACTGCGTTTGTTTGATTCAAAATTTATTCTTTCTGTTTGTACGCTGTGAATCATTTTTTCGTAAATTTGTAGGTGTTTTCATTCAATGACAAAACCAGATTCAAAAATATAAACCTGACATGGAATTATTTGAAAAGCTTACAGCAACCGCAAAGGCTGACCGGCAACGAATCGTACTTCCCGAAGGCACGGAAGCACGTACGCTCACCGCTGCCGACCGCATCATAGCCGACGGTATCGCCGACATTATCCTGATTGGCGACCCCGAAGCCATCAATGCCATGGCACTTGACCTTAAACTCAGCCATATCAAAGAAGCTAAAATCGTCAATCCGGCCGATGAGAAAGTAATCGACCACTATGCTCCCATATTCTATGCCCTTCGCAAAAGCAAAGGCATTACGATGGAACAGGCACGGTGTACGGCCGCCAACCCGCTATACCTCGGGTGTCTGATGGTAAAGGCCGGCGATGCCGACGGGCAGGTTGCCGGTGCCATGAACACCACCGGCAATGTGCTTCGCGCCGCATTCCAGGTAATCAAGACTAAACCGGGCATCGACGTGGTGTCAGGCGCGTTTGTAATGCTTCTTCCAAAAAATTCGCCTTTCGGCACTAACGATATCATGATTTTTGCCGACTGCGCCGTGGTACCTGACCCCGATGCACGCCAGCTGGCCCAGATTGCCGTATCCGCAGCCCAGACAGCACGCGACATCGCACAAATCGAACCAAGAGTCGCCATACTGAGCTTCTCTACTAAGGGAAGCGCCAAGCACGAACGCGTAGACAAAGTTATCGAAGCCACCGAGATTGCACGCCGCATGGCCCCCGAACTCATACTCGACGGCGAACTGCAGGCCGATGCCGCAATCGTTCCGGGGGTTGCAAACAGCAAAGCTCCTGAATCGACGCTGTCGGGTCGTGCAAACGTACTTGTGTTCCCCTCGCTCGAAGTAGGCAACATCTGCTACAAGCTCGTTCAGCGACTTGGCGGAGTCGAAGCCGTAGGCCCTGTGCTTCAGGGACTCGCAGCCCCGGTCAACGACCTCTCGCGAGGATGCTTCCCCGAAGACATCTACAAGACCATCATAATGACCTGCAATCAGGCTATCGGACTTAAAAAAGCATAATCCAGACTACAACAATGAAGATACTCGTTCTAAACTGCGGAAGCAGTTCTGTGAAATACAAACTCATCGACACCGACACCGATGCGACACTGGCTGAAGGTGGTGTCGAGAAAATCGGCCTTCCCGACGGATTTCTGAAATACAAAGCCAAGGACGGCTCTAAGAAAATAATCGAACTGGGACAAGCCGACCACCTTGCAGCAGTCAAAGCCGTGCTCAGCCTCCTCACCGACCCTGCCGAAGGCTGCATCAAAGATTTCAGCGAGATTGACGCCGTAGGCCACCGCGTTGTACACGGAGGCGAAAAGTTTAACTCCAGCGTGCTCATCACCGACGAGGTCATCCAGCAGGTGAAAGACTGCTACGACCTGGCACCGCTCCACAACCCTGCAAACATCACCGGTATCGAGGCTATAACCGCGCTGATGCCCGGTGTTCCCCAAGTGGGTGTGTTCGACACAGCCTTCCATCAGACTATGCCGGCCCGCAGCTTCATGTACGCACTTCCTTACAAATTCTATAAGGAAGCCGGACTCCGCCGCTACGGATTCCACGGTACAAGCCACCGTTATGTGTCGCAACGTGTATGTGAAATACTCGGAGTAGACATAAAGACCCAGCGCATCATCACCTGCCATATCGGCAACGGAGGCTCGATCACCGCCGTTGAGTTCGGACGCAGCGTCGACACGTCGATGGGCCTCACTCCAACCGAAGGTCTTATGATGGGCACACGATCGGGCGACATCGACCCGGGTGCGCTGACTTATCTCATGAAACGCTACAACCTGTCGGTCGACGACCTGCAGCGCATAATCAACAAGGAAAGCGGCGTGGCCGGCGTCAGCGAAATATCCAGCGACATGCGCGAAATCGAGGCCGCAGTCAACGCCGGGAACGAGCGCGCCAAGCTCGCACTCGACATGTACGAGCTGCGTGTGCTGAAATATGTCGGCGCATATGCAGCAGAAATGGGAGGTGTCGACATCATCGTATTCACAGGCGGAGTCGGTGAAAACCAGGCCGGCGTGCGCGAAAACGTATGCTCACAGTTGGCATTCATGGGAGTGGAGATTGACAAAAAGCTCAATTCCGTCACACGTGGCACTGAAACAGTGTTATCCACACCGGAATCCAAGGTTAAAGTCGTCGTTGTTCCAACCGACGAGGAACTCATGATAGCACGCGACACTCGCGACATCGTCAAAGCACTCTGAACCTATGACAGCCGAAAGTAAGATACGCGCCGCAATTATAGGCTACGGAAATATCGGGCGACATGCCCTCGAAGCCCTTCAGGCGGCTCCCGACTTTGAGCTGGCAGGCGTTGTGCGCCGTAATCCGACTGCCGAACAGCCTCTCGAGCTGCGCGAGGTCAGAGTAGTCGCCACCCTTGCCGAACTCGGCCACGTCGACGTCGCCCTGCTCTGCACCCCCACCCGTGAGGTCGAGATCCACGCTCTCGAATGTCTTAAAGCTGGCGTCAACACCGTTGACAGCTTCGACATCCACACGCGTATAGCCGACCTGCGGCGCTCGCTCGATGAGGCAGCCACAGCACACGGCTCAGTGGCCGTGATCTCGGCCGGATGGGATCCGGGCAGCGACTCAGTGGTGCGTGCCTTGCTCGAAGCAGCCGCACCAAAAGGATTGACATATACCAACTTCGGCCCCGGAATGAGTATGGGACACTCGGTCTGCGTCCGCTCCAAAGCCGGAGTACGCGACGCTCTGTCAATGACCATACCGCTCGGCACCGGCATACACCGCCGCAACGTGTACGTCGAACTCGAGCCGGGCGCCTCGCTCGACGAAGTGACACGCCTGATTAAGGAAGACCCCTACTTCTCATCCGACGAAACACACGTTTACGAGGTGGAATCGGTAGATGCCGTGCGCGATATGGGCCACGGGGTACATATGGAGCGTAAAGGCGTGTCGGGAGTCACCCCAAACCAGCGTTTTGAGTTCTCGATGTCGATCAACAACCCAGCACTGACATCCCAGATTATGGTAGGTTGTGCCCGGGCAACGATGCGTCTCGCTCCCGGGGCTTACACTATGATAGAGATACCGGTAATCGACCTGCTCCCGGGCGACCGCGAGGCTCTCATACGCCGGCTCGTCTAATCAGCGGCGCTTCACAGTGTTTCAGCATCTAAGCGACTCAATCACACGAATAGCGGACAGCCTTTGCGGCTATCCGCTATTCGTCGTACTTATCGGAGGAGGTCTGTGGCTCTTTTTGCGCAGCGGTGCCGTCAGCCTTCGCTGCCTCCCTGAAGCCCTGCGTCTGACCACCGCTTCCGAATCACGCAACGGGGATGCCGGACCTATCAGCTCTATCCAGGCTCTCGCTTCGGTAGTGGCCGCCACCATTGGAATGGGAAACATCGCCGGGGTAGCCATCGCCCTCGCAATGGGCGGCCCAGGGGCCATCTTCTGGATGTGGGTCTCGGCCTTGATAGGCATGTCTACAAAATACCACGAAGGAGTGCTTGCCATTAAATATCGCAACAATGACGACGGAAAACCCAAAGGGGGCACCATGCACATAATCGACCGGGCACTTGGACCGAGATGGCACTGGCTCGCGGTGCTCTTCGCCTTCGCGGGAATGTTCGGCACACTCTGCATTATGAATGCCAATCAGTTGACAGAGGCCGTGGTAAATATCGGAGGTTGGGAATCCACTACGGCAGTACGACTGGCTGTCGGTGTGACGATTGCGTCTGTTGTCGGCAGTGTCGTCATCGGAGGCATACGGCGCATCGCCTCGGTTGCCTCGATGCTTGTCCCGCTGATGGTCGCCCTGTATTTCGCGATGGTGGCCTGGATTATCGTCACACGCATTGACAGCGTCGCGACAGTATTCGGCTCCATTTTCAGCAGAGCTTTCACGCTTGAGGCAGGATGGGGAGCGCTCGTAGGCGTAGCTCTCATAGGAGCCCGACGCGCTATGCTTGTTAATGATGCAGGCGTAGGCACCGCATCGATCATGCATTCCCAATCGTCGAATGACGAGCCCGTACGCGAAGGCCTTATGGCAATGCTCGGGCCGGCTGTCGATTCCGGATTTGTATGCACGCTCACAGCTGTAGCGATACTGCTGTGTGTCGACCCGTCGGAATTCACCGGTGTGCAGGGTCTGAACATAGCGATGGCAGCCTTTCGCGAGGGACTTCCTTATGGCGAATACCTTCTGATGGCTGTAACGGCATGCTTCGCCTTGTCGTCGATGTTCAGCTACTCATTTTATGGCAGCAGTTGCGCCCGTTATCTGGGAGGCGACCGTGCCGCACGGGCATATACCGCCTTTTTTATAGCCACACTGATATTGTTTGCCATTATTCCGGCTTCGGCCGCAGTAGGGCTATGCGACCTGTTTTATGCCTTCATGGCTTTCCCCACTATGTTCACACTGCTGCGTCTTCGTAGAGACGTGGCCGCAGAAACTGACCGTTATTTTGCCTCAAAAGGCGAAGCCGAACTATCACAAAACATTTGAAATATATGGATCAAGAACAACGACTAAGAATTGAAGAAGAGATTATCCGGATGCTCAAAACCGTCTACGACCCCGAAGTTCCGGTTGACATATACGAAATGGGGCTCATCTATCGTATTGATCTCAAGGATTCGGGCGACCTCGACATCGACATGACACTGACCGCGCCCAACTGCCCAGCGGCAGACTTTCTCGTCGAAGACACCCGTATAAAGCTTGAGAGCATCGAGGGAGTCAAAAACGTGACCATAAACATTGTCTTTGAACCTGAATGGAACAAGGACATGATGTCGGAAGAAGCCAAACTCGATCTCGGATTCCTCTAATGGCTGACCGTAAAGCAACATATTTCATTTCAGACTGCCATCTCGGTGCAAAATATATAGCCGATCCCCGGCACCACGAACGTGTGATTGTCGACTGGCTTCAGTCTATTGCCGGTGATGCCGCCCGACTATATCTGTTGGGCGACATTCTCGACTATTGGTACGAGTACCGCTACGTGGTGCCGAGAGGATACACTCGTTTTTTCGGTGCCTTGAGCGCCCTGGCTGATACAGGCGTAGAAATTACGTGGATGAAAGGCAACCATGATATATGGCTCTACGACTATTTGCGTGACGAAATCGGACTGACCGTCGAAGACGGTGTGATACGTCGCGAAATCGACGGCTATATATTCCTGCTCGGACACGGCGACAGCATCGACGATGCAGGTCCGTTCTACAAACTGATGCGGTCGATGTTCAGATGCAGGTTTCTGCAATGGCTCTACGGAGGCATTCATCCACGCTGGACCGTGGGATTTGCCCACGGCTGGTCGGCGAACAACCGCGAACGCAATCGGATAGACACCCAATACACTGCCCCCGACGACCCGCACGGGGGAAATCTGCCTGACAACGACGGCTATGTGCGCTTTGTCAGAAATTATATGGACAGTATCGATAAGCCATTATCGAAAAAACCTGTTTATTTCGTTTTCGGGCACCGTCATTTCCTGCTCGACCAACAGGTAGAAAATGATGCCCGGCTGATAGTTCTCGGCGATGCATTCAGCCGCATGACTTACGGAAAGTTTGAAAACGGACTGTTTCGCCTGCTTGAAATGCCTCAAAAATGACATTTTTTTAGCGAACCACTTTTGTTTAACTTTATTTTGCAATACTAAAATAAGGTTAATAGAAATCATAACTAATTATAGAAAAGCATCTTAATTGTTAAAATTGGCAAAACATATAAAACCGGTTTAAAAACCATGTTACATAACATATAAAAAAAATTTGCTGGCTTAAATATACCTGCTACCTTTGTATCGCAAACCTAAAACAATCTTTTTTACCTTAGAAATTGTACCTATTGGAAACTCATAGAAAGGAGCTAAGCGATTAGCTCCTTTTTAGTTTTTTATAATAATTTCTCCAAAATTTTGTCTAATTTTGCCGCCGATTAACGTATCCAGAACATTATATGAAGAAAATCTTACTGGTAGCCATGGCTTCGACAGCCATCATCACTGCCAATGCCGAAGGGTATCAGATTAACACTCTCAGTGCAAAACAGGAGGGAATGGGACACACGGGAGTGGCGTTGAAACTCGGCACCGAAAGCCAGTTTTTCAATCCGGCCGGTCTCGGATTTCTTGACAAGACCCTCGATGTCTCGGCATCACTTACAGGCATCGCTGCCAAAGCATCGGCAAAAGTCGGTGACAAAACTTTTCACACATCAAACGGTGTCAGCACCCCTATCGCTATCAGCACGGCTTTTTCAATCTACGACAATTTCAAAGCCGGAATCTCGTTCTACACTCCTTATGGAAGCTCTATCGACTGGGGCGAACACTGGCCAGGAGCCGTACTTAGCCAGAATGTCGATCTGAAAGTGTTCACATTACAGCCGACATTCTCATGGCGTATAACACCAAAACTATCAGTCGGCGCGGGTGCCATGATAACATGGGGCTCTGTCGACCTGAACAAGGGCCTTGTGTCATCCTCGACTGCCGACCGTCTTTTGGCAATCATGCAGGCAGCAGGAATGACTCAGTCATGGCCCGACCCCGCATTCAGATTCGGTGACGCCACGCCGGCTTCAGTAAATCTCAAAGGCACTTCGCAGCTTGCCGTAGGGCTCAACGTAGGAGCTATGTACGACATCACCGACCAATGGACTGCAGGCATATCTTTCAGGACGCATATGGCAATGAAGGTAAAAAGCGGAGACGCTGCCGTAAAATACAGTAACGACATTGCAGAAAAGCTGCTCGGGTCGCGCCTGAACCTGATAAACGCGGCCAACTTTTCAGCCGAAATGCCATGTCCTTATGTGCTCAGCTTCGGTTTAAGCTACCGTCCTACAACACGCCTGACCCTCGCACTGGAAGCCCAACTCACCGGCTGGAAGACATACCGCGACCTGAACATAAGATTTCTTGAAGAAAAAGTATCGGCATATGACCAGCATATAGAAAAAAACTACTCGAACGCGTGGGCCTTCAAAGCCGGTGCCGAATATAGCCTTACAAATCGATTTGACCTAAGAGCCGGACTTATGGTCGACACGTCGCCGGTAAATGACAATTTCTACAACCCCGAGACACCGGGCATGACAAAGATCAATCCCTCGGTAGGACTGTCGTTCCGTCCCATCGAAGGCTTGTCCTTCGACCTGGCATTCGTATATGTCGCAGGTCTTGGCAAAGACAATGCCTCATGCACGTACCCCGACCTGCTTGCGCCGGTAATCAACCAGATGGCCCCGACTCTCAACCTCCCGCCGACACAGACCTTCACGGCCGACTACAGCGTACATGCTTTTGTACCGTCGGTAGGCATCAGTTACTCGTTCTGACATCGGCCACCCTGGCATGACTTATACGTTTTTTAGCACACAATCGTTTTAAATTATTTGCTTGTTAGGCGGCTATGAGCTACCTTTGTAGTCAAGAAATATCACCAATCTCATAAAATGGAAATCAAAGGAAAAATCATCTACGCGCTCCCCGAGATGACCGGTACATCAAAAGCCGGCAATGCGTGGAAAAAGCGTGAATATGTGCTCGAAACTCAGGACACATACCCCAAAAAAGTCCATTTCGACTTCTTCGGAGAACGCGCCGACCAGTACCCGCTTAACGTCGGCGACGTTATCACCCTGAGCTTCGACATCGAAAGCCGCGAATACATGGGTCGCTGGTACACCTCGATACGCGGATGGAAGGCTGAACATGAACAGGCCTCAGCACCCGTGGCAGCACCGCCTGCAGCCGGCACAGACATGGGCGGTTTCCCCGCCCCTCCCCCTATCGGAGGTACGCCTGCCGGAGGAAACAACTTCGAGGACCTGCCTTTCTGAACGGCAATATCACAAAAGAGGAACTCGTCTGCGATTTGTCATGCCGACACATACCGCGTGCGGGTTTCTTTTTATTAATAACGACCTTAAACCTGCAAAACATCAATGAATCTCAACTTACGCAATTTTCTCGCCGGCACGGCGGCCGCCCTGATGCTTGCTCCCACTGCTTTCGCATCCGACAAATCTGACCGCGAAGCCGTCTACAATCCCACCACCGAAATACTTCAGGCTCGCGAACGGTTCAACGACAGCCGATTCGGTGTGTTCCTTCACTGGGGAATCTACAGCATGTTCGCACAAGGCGAATGGTATCTCAACCACGGAGCTAATGCCGAGGAATATGCCAAGGCTGCCGCTGGTTTTTATCCCGCCAATTTTGATGCCCGCCAATGGGTGAAGGCCATAAAGCGCAGCGGCGCAAAATACATTTGCTTCACAACGCGTCACCACGACGGCTTCTCGATGTTCCATACCAAACAGTCGCCATACAATATTGTAGACGCGACACCCTTCAAGCGCGACATCGTAAAGGAACTCGCCGAGGCATGTCAGGAGGAAGGTATCGCCCTGCACCTCTACTATTCGCACATCGACTGGACCCGTCCGGACTATCCGTGGGGACGCACCGGCAAGACGACCGGGCGCGACCGCTCAAAGACCGACTGGGGTTCCTATTACACGTTCATGAACAACCAGCTCACCGAACTTCTCACCAATTACGGCCCGATCGGGGCAATCTGGTTTGACGGATGGTGGGATCATGACGAAGACGCTACCCCGTTCGACTGGCAGCTTGAAAAACAGTACGCGCTCATACATAAGCTGCAGCCATCGTGTCTTGTTGGTAACAACCACCATCAGAATCCCTACCCGGGCGAGGACATACAGATATTCGAGCGCGACATACCGGGTGAAAATACAGCCGGATGGTCGACCGCCGAAGTTAGCCGCCTTCCTCTCGAGACATGCCAGACCATGAACGGCATGTGGGGATACAAGATTATGGACCAAGACTATAAGCCTGTCAACGAGCTGATACAATACCTCGTCAAGACAGCATCACTCGGTGCCAACCTTCTGCTGAACGTCGGGCCGCAGCCGTCCGGCGACCTTCCCGCGACCGCAGTCAGCCGTCTGGCCGAAATGGGCGACTGGATGGGACGGTATGGCGAGACCATCTACGGTTCGGAAGCCGGTGACGTGCCGACCCAGGCGTGGGGGACATCGACGCGCAAAGGCGACAAACTCTACATACATGTGTTTGACAACAATGCCGGAGAGGTGTACCTGCCGTTAAACGCCAAAGTCAAGAACGCCGTGGCCTATGATTCACGCGAAAAAATCAAATGGACTCCTTCGGCTAAAGGCGGCGTGCTGACATTGCCCGAACGTCCGTCCGGCACTATCGACTACATCGTGGAACTCACCACTGCAAGCAAATAACATTCCGATTTATGAAACCCATTCTTGAAGTATGCTGCGGCGACATCGAATCGGTGCTCGCTGCAAACGCCGGTGGAGCCGGACGCATCGAGTTATGCTCAGCTTTGTCTGATGGAGGCGTGACCCCGTCCGCAGGACTTATCATGCGTGCCGTCGAAGCAAGCGACATCCCGGTCAACGTTCTTATCCGGCCCCGCGGGGGGGATTTCCTCTACAATGCCGACGAAGTGGCCATAATGATTGACGACATAAACATGGCCAGAAGTCTTGACGCCCATGGCGTGGTCATAGGAGCTCTGACCTCGGACGGACTCATCGACCTCGACACAGTGGCCCGGCTCAAAGAAGCCGCCGGAGGAATGAGTGTGACATTCCACCGGGCCTTTGACCTATGCCGTAACGCTTCCGACGCACTTAACGAACTCATACACCTCGGTTGCGACCGCGTGCTTACTTCCGGTCAGCGTCAGACTGCTATCGAGGGAATCGACACCCTACGCCAGCTGCGCGAGCAGGCACAGGGTAAGATTATGATTCTTGCAGGTGCAGGCATAAACGCCGACTCAGCCCGCACGATTATTGCAACCGGAGCAGCTGACGAAGTGCATGCCTCATGCCGCCGCGAAGTCAAAAGCCCGATGCAATGGCGGCGTCCGGACGTGTCAATGGGCACTCCCGGAACTGATGAATATTCCCGCAAAATTTCCTCCGCAAACGAGGTACAGGCTATTGTCAACGCTATAAACATTTAAAAATATGAAACTTAACCGTATATTCGTGTCATCGTTGTGCGCTGTATCGGTGCTTGCATCTCTCGCAGCCGACCCCGCTGCCGAAAAAGCACTCGCCGAACGCAGGGCAACGCTCAAAGGTGTCGACTTCAGCGTCTTTGACCGCGACCTGACACCCGAGCAACGCGATTACCTGACATTTCTCTACGCCTATATGGCATTGCCCGACATCACCGACCATGACGGACAGTACTTTCTTGACAATGTGAATACAGCGCTGCGCGCCCGGGCAGAGATGCCTTGGGGCAAAGATATACCCGAACGCGAGTTCAAGCACTTCGTAGTGCCCGTGCGCATCAATGACGAACCGCTTGACAACCACCGTACAATCTTCTACGAGGAGTTACGCGACCGCATAAAGGATATGAATATCGAGGACGCGATACTTGAAGTGAACCACTGGTGCCACGAAAAAGCCACATATCAACCCGCCGACGGACGTACACGTGGGCCGCTTCAGACTGTAGGGGCTGCCATCGGACGTTGTGGTGAGGAATCGACATTCACCGTTTCGGCTCTGCGATCGGTCGGTATACCCGCCCGTCAGGTCTACACTCCGCGCTGGGCTCACACTGACGACAACCACGCCTGGGTCGAGGCATATGCCAACGGACGCTGGCGTTTCCTCGGGGCATGCGAGCCCGAACCGGTGCTTGACCTCGGATGGTTCAACGCTCCGGCATCAAGAGGTATGCTGATGAACACACGTGTGCTCGGTGCTTACACCGGTCCGGAGGAACAGCTCATCACGACTAACGACTATACCGACATCAATGTCACCCCTAATTACGCGCCGGTATCCACGGCTGTTGTCGAAGTAGTGAATCCCGACGGCACACCGGTCGACTCGGCCTATGTATCGTTCTGTGTCTATAATTACGGGGAATTCTATCCCATCGCCCGGCGCACATTCCGCAAATCCGACGGCAAGCCTGTGGAACTCACCACCGGACGCGGCGACCTGATGCTTTGGGCTACCGACGGCAAGCGTTACGGATTCACCCCCTACACCGTCACAAAGGAAGGCAAAAAAGCAACCATTACCCTTGGCAAATCAAATCACGCCGGCGAAGTAGTCGAATTTACCCTGACTCCTCCTCCCGGCTACAATAATCTCCCGCCGGTCACACCCGCACAGGCAGCCGAGAACAACCGCCGCAAAGCATATGAAGACTCCATACGCGGACTCTACACATCGACTTTCGCCCATCCGGCCGACATTGCGCTTGTCGTCAAAGAGACAGGGCTTGACTCTGCCAGAGTTGCATCGGTGCTCGTCGACGCTCGTGGCAACTGGCGTCATCTCGCTAATGTGCTGGCAACTTCGTCCGACCGCGCCCGCGCCCTGCGCATGATGGAAGTGATTTCGATGAAAGACCGTGGCGACGTACCCGAGAACATACTCATGTCGGAACTGTCATTCCCGGCTGTCGAGTCGCCGCTTTACGACGAATACATCCTCAATCCACGTGTCGACAACGAGCAGCTGGCCATGAACCGCGAAGTATTCGACAAAGCCTTTACAGCGGCCCAGCGCAAGTCATTTGCCGCCGACCCGGCCAAATGGGAGAAGTGGGTTTCCGATAACATCGAGGTCATCCGGTCATGGTATCCCGAGCGCGTACGCATGTCGTCGGACGGTGTACTTCGCACTCGCCGGACCTCCGCAGCATCCCGCAACATATTTTTCGTCAACGGTGCTCGAGCTTTCGGTATACCCGCCCGCATCGACCCGATTTCAGGCAAGACACAATGGGCTGACGCTTCAGGCAAATGGATTGATGCAGACTTCGGCAACCAGTCGTCTGAGGCAACCGGGAAGGCCCAGGGACAACTTGACCTGCGGTTCTCGCCTGTAGGACGTATCGACGACCCCAAATACTACAGCCAGTTCACACTCGCAAAAATTGTCGACGGACGCCCCGAACTTCTCGGCTATGACGACTTCACGCCCTGGTCGGTGACTTTCGACGGCAAACCACAGACCCTCGATTGTGGCGAATATATGCTCACAACCGGCCAGCGCATGGCAGACGGCAGCGTGCTCACACGTGTCAACTTCTTCAATATCGAGAAAGACAAGACCACGCCTGTCGACATTGTCATACGCCAGGACAGCACCGGTGTGCAGGTGATTGGTAATTTCGATGCCGAGTCGCGCTACATAGCCAACGGCGAAACCGAACCTCGATCGATACTCTCGACTACAGGCCGAGGATTCTACATACTTGGCGTCCTTTCGCCGTTAGGCGAGCCTTCGATACACTCGCTCAACGACATAGCACCCCTTGCCGCCGAGTTTGACCGCGCAGGATATCCGATGGTCATCATCAACGAGGGTGACACCGCTCCGCTGCTCAAGGCCATAGCCGATGCCGGGAAAATGCCTGAAAAAACCTTTGTGGGCTCCGATATCGACAGCCGCATAGCCGATGCCCTGATACGCGATCTCAAACTCCAGCCATCGTCATTGCCCATATGGATTATTGCCGATACTTTCAACCGAGTGGTATTTGTATCGCAAGGATATACCATCGGCCTTGGCGACAAGCTTCTCGACACGCTCCACAAGCTCTGAGCCCTTCGGAGTTCTCCAAAAATCTGCAAAAAAGGCCGCAATCGCGGCCTTTTTTTGTAATTTTGCATACGTTTTATGATTGATCCCGACTTAATTCGCAAAGTTGTCAGCATCACTGACCCCGCTGTTTCGGCAAGCTTGTATACGCGCCTGACTCGTCACGACGACGGCACCTGTACAGGCCGATGTCCTGTCCACGGCGGCACGATGGCCACGTTCTGCGTCGAACCGTCAAAAGGCGTGTGCGGCTGTTCGGTTTGCTCCCGCGCATGGGGTGTCATCGACCTGGTGAAGACTTTGGAACGTACCGACATCGAAGGTGCTTCCCGGCTGCTGGCACGCAGGGCCGGTATTACAATCCCCGAAACAATGCCGGAAGCGACCGCCGACTCAATGTTTGAAGCTAACGAAAGAGCAGCACGTTTTTTTGCACAGCAGCTCACCGGCACAGATGATGGTCGTGCTATAGGTTTGTCTTATTTCCATCAGCGTGGAATCTCTGACGAAATGATCGGAGTCTTCGGACTCGGGTATTCCCCCGACTCCCGCAATGCGGCCCACACAGTCTTAACCTCCGATGGATTCGCGCCCGATCTGCTTGCAGCCACCGGACTGTCGGGCAAGAGCGATCATGGCGATTATTACGACCGCTACCGAGGACGTGTCATATTCCCTGTTCACACTGTCTCGGGACGGGTGGTGGCATTCGGAGCACGAACCTTACGTTCCGACAAGGATATTGCAAAATATGTCAACTCGCCGGAATCCGAAATATATAGCAAAAGCCGGGAACTTTACGGGCTGTATCAGGCACGCGAATCGATTGTAGCCAAAGGTTACGCCATTCTTGTCGAAGGCTATATGGACGTTATATCCATGTTTCAGGCAGGAGTGAGGAATGTCGTTGCATCGTCCGGCACATCGCTTACGGCAGGACAAGTCGAACTTCTCCGAAGGTTCACCGACAGGGTAATTGTGATTTACGATGCTGATGCCGCCGGAATCAAGGCCGCCGTCCGCAGCATCGACATGCTGCTTTCGGCCGGATTGGAAATGTCGACAGTGTCACTGCCTCCCGGCGAAGACCCTGACAGCTTCGCCCGCTCGCACACACCGGAAGAGACCGAGCACTACCTTGCCTCACATTCTGTCAACATGGTCGATTTCCGACTCTCGCTTCTCCCCCCGCAGGTGATGCGCGACCCGGTGGAACGCACCCGCGCCATCGGCAGTATTATCGACTCAATAGCGCTTATCGACGATGACAACCGCCGACGTATGCTCATCGAGACGTGTCGCAACCGTCCCGAATTACGGCTCAGTGAGAAAGCGATTGTGGCTCAGGTAGGGAAACGCATACTTGAAAATGCCTCACGACGGGCCGAGGCACGAAAGCAGCAACAAATCGCCCGGGGAATTGACGGGATCGAAGCCGACATTCAGAACCTTAACGACAGCGAGGCCGCACGTCGGGCCTACCTTCGTCCATACGAACTGGGAGTTGTGAAATATGCCGTAAAGTACGGCATAATGCAGATTCCTGATGCCAGCAACTATACTCAGGAAGGCGAACTGACCCCTATGACAGCAGTCGAACTGATCGATGCCGAACTGAAGGCCGATGAAATGGTTTTGTCTAACGAAGACTTGAGACACACGCTCGAATGCGCCGTTGCGATTTTTGCCGACAAAGATGTTGTGGAAGACGCATACCGGCACTATGAAGCGGAGGCCGCCTCCGACGGCGAACGCATGATGGCCGAAAGGGCGGCACGACTCGAGCAGGAAGTATCTGATTTAGGCAAACTCGAAGCTCTTGAAAAGAAACTGTCAGAAGAAGTGGGCGAGCGGGTAAGGGAACGATTCAGTGAGTTGTGCGCACGGCATGTCGCATCCGAATTTCTTGTCTCTCCCGACGACTCCCTGCGCCGCATTGCGGCAGAATCGCTCTATTCGGCACATAAAATCAGTGCAATATACACACGAACAGCATCAATCGAGCGAGAAGACGAACGTCTTGTCGACAAGATAATGCTGCAAGTGTATTGTTTGAAATACGCCACCGTTTTGTGGCAGATAAAAGAGACCCACGATGCCATCCGGCAGGCAGGCGACGACTTTGAAGCTATCAGTTCCTATATGCTCGAAAGCAAACGCCTCGGCGAGGTTAAGATGCTCTTGGCCCGCACAGTGGGCGACAGAGTCATAGCCCCTCCCCTGTGACAGCCTGCGGCAGATGCTTTGACGGCACGATCACCACATCACTCGTTATCCGCGACCACCCGAGAGTCTCATGAGGAATGCCGTCACGATACTTTATATCCATGACCTGGTGAAATGTATCATAATTATCGGACGACACTTCCATCAGCAGCAACGCTGTCGCCCGTTTGCTCCTGACGCTGTAACGCCCGTTGCTGTCGGTTTTCACGGTCAATGGCATGCAGACATCTTCAACATTGATAATTGTGACACTCGCGCCGGCCACTGTGGCACTGTCGATATCATAGACAGTGCCCGAAATTTCGCAGTCGCCATAGATCGATTCGGAATCGGGGTCATAGGAATCGTCACATGAAGCAATACTTGCCATACACACTATAGCCGCCACCGGCGACATAATCCATTTTTTCAAAAACATACTTTAGTTCTTAGGTTAGTACATCTCTGAGATTCGACAATAGCCCAATACCCCTATTTGTCAACGTTATTTAACAGAAATGCCATCCGTCCCGAAGGCGAATGGCATTTCTCAATGCTATAATGACTCTATTGGTCTTATTCTTTACTGCCGTAGTATCCGTAATATCTGCCACGGGCATAACCGTAGTGATATGAGTAACGTCCACTGCCCGATGTAGTGCCGTTAAGAAGCACAGTCATATTGTTGAAACGCTTCTCACGGTATATCGTGTTAAGTTCGGGGAGCATGGAACGTTCGAGCAGACCCGCGCGAACAACAAATATGGTTCGATCGGCATAGCCTGATATAATCTGCGTGTCGGCCACAATGTCGATAGGCGGACAGTCAATGATTATATAGTCATAGTCCTTACGCAGTTCGTCAAGCATCTTGCTGAAGCGAGAATCTTCAAGAAGCTCTGTCGGGTTGGGAGGAATGGCGCCGACAGGCAAAATGTTGAGATCCGGACAATCCGGATAGACATGAATCAGCGATTTGACATTCTCAACTGCGCCTGCCAGATAGCTCGACAAGCCCGAATCGGGATGGTGAAGCAGCTTCGAGGTTGATGCATGGCGCATATCACCGTCGATCAGAAGCACTTTCTTACCTTTGATTGCAAGAGACATGCCAAGATTTGCCACGATAAACGACTTACCCGAATGAGGATTGAACGAAGTGACAATAAGTACCTGGCAACCCTGATCGCGTTTGTCCATGAAGGTAATATTCGTGCGTATCACACGGAAAGCCTCGTTTATCACATCAAGTCGGCCTTTGGCCACAACGATACCCGAATCACTGCCCTTCTCTCCTTTCTCGCCCTTACCCTTGTAGAGAGGCACTTCGCCTACAAACGGAGCTGAAATACTTTCAAGGTCCTTTCGTCCGCGAATGCGGGTGTTGAATGTCTCAAGAAGATAGATGATACCGAGCGGAATAGCCAGTCCGACAACGAGGGCGAGGGCGAATATCACCATCGTACGCGGCGATGTGGGGGATTCCGGTCCCCACGGGGTGTCGATTACCAGGGTGTTATAGGCTGTGAATGCCTGCGAAAGTTCGTTCTCCTCACGTTTCTGGAGAAGGAAGAGATACAGGGCCTCCTTAACCTTCTGCTGACGTTCAACCGACAACAGGTACTTTGCCTGATTAGGTGAAGCGGCAATCTGTCCGGCAGTAGCCGTTTCGCGGCGGCGCAGACTCTGCAACTGGGTGCGAAGTGAGGCGAGATAAGTGTCGACTGATGCAAGGATGTTGGACTTCATCATCTGAAGCGACGTGGTTGCGTCACGAACGACCGGGTTTCGTTCCGACGATGACGCGAGCAGACGATTCCGCTCCAGCACGGCCTCGTTGTATTTTTCAATCGAACTAACGATGTCGCTCGACTGCAAACCTGTCGACACTGGCAGAGGTTCCGAAATCGACTCGTGTGAGAGTGCCGCACGCAGTTGCTCACCCACAGCGGCCTGAGTATTTAATTCATCTATAAGGCGTCTGTTCTCGGCACTCTGGTTCATATACAATGTTGAAGCGCTTTGCACGTCGGGTAGCAGGTGCTCGGATTTGTATGATGAAATGTCGGAGTCAACGTTACCAAGTTCACTCACGATTACGCCGAGACGGTCGTCGATAAAACGCGAGGTGGAATTGGCTATCTGGTTGCGGTCGAGAATCCACCTTTCGTTGTAGACATCGATAAGGTTGAGCAATATATCATCAGCTCTTGCAACTGAAGGATCGGTAATCGACAGTGTGATTATCGTTGCTTTATCGTTGCCGAGCGAAGCATTGAGCTTAGCCGAATACCCGTCGGCCGCACGGCGTGCCGGCGAATGCGCGTACGATATTTTGGTTCCGGGTTCAAGCAACGAAGACCATTTGGGTCTGACAAGCTGAAGTTCTCCTACAGGAGTCTTGACTGTCTGACCCGGTCGGCCCTTGGCTTCCCCGGCAAGTTCGTCGGGTCCGTTGTAGAAATTCGTCATTTCCACTGTCGAATCGGCTGTCATGACGAAATCAAAGCCAAAGTTCTCGTTTTCCAGAGTCTCGGGGACGGTGACAAGCACCGGCGACGACTTATAGAGAGTATTTGTACGCAGGCCCGTACGGTAGCTGTATGAGTCATTCAGATCGAGACGGTCGACAACCTCAGCCATGAGGGACGGCGAACTGATAGTCTGAAGCTCGTTCTGTATGTTGGCGCTTGTCGGGGATATACCGAGCTCACTGAGGTCGATCATAGAGTTCGACATGCCGCCCGCCTTGTCGTCCTTGATCAGCACTGAGGCGCTTCGCGTATACTGCGGCGGCGTACTCATCAGGTAGAGCACTGCCAAGCCGAGCGTTATCACTACAGAAATGACAAACCACCACCAGCGGTGGGCAGCCATCGACATAAGGTCGGAAATCGAGACTGTATGTGCCTCGGACGTTGTCGTTGTTGATTCGTTTTCGATATTTTCCATATGCGGCTTATGAGGCTGATTAGCGGAAGATTAGGATGGCGATGGACGTAAGCACCGAGGCCATCGACAGCCACAGCGACACCGAACGCCAGTTGTTTTCGTTGACAGTCGACTGCGATGCTCGCACCTTGTTCGGCTCCACATATATCACATCGTTCTGCTGCAGATAATAAGCGGGAGAGTTAAGCACTTCCTTACTGCGCAGGTCGAGGCGGAATGTCTGTCGCTTGCCGTCTTTTTCACGAATTACGTAAACCCTGTCACGTTCGCCGTAAATAGTAAGGTCTCCGGCAAGGGCCAATGCTTCAAACAGATCGACACGGTCGTTCTGAATGGCATACGCGCCCGGACGGGTTACCTCGCCGATTACCGAGAAATGTAAATTTAAAAATTCGACAGTAACCACCGGATCTTTCACAAGATCTTCATCGACAAGCAGTTTTTTAATCTTGGCGGCAATTTCGCCACGGGTTTCCCCTGCCACTTCAATCTCGCCAAGAACGGGAAAATCGATTTTTCCCTCGGGCGATACAGTGTACGGCGAAACATAACTCTGAGAGTTATAGTTTGAATACTGAGTGCCAAGACGTGTATTGGCTTCTACAAGGTTGAACAACTGTGCGAGCTGAGGCTCCTTACACGACACCTTGATGTTGATCTGGTCGCCGGGCTGCACGCGAATGTCATTGAAGTTGGTAATGTCTGTAACAGTCTCTTCCTCAGTCGGAAGATCCTGCAGATAGAGCACCTTTTGATGCGATGAACAGGCACTCATAATCGCTGCGGCCAACAGGCCAAGAGCTAATTGTCGAATTCGCATGGATTATAAAAATAAACTTATAACAATCTAATTTCACGCAGTCAGGAATCAGACTGGCAGGTTAAACTCCGTCACACCCCGCACATCGGGGATTATAACCCTGCAAAGTTAAATATTACAAATGAAACAGACAAAAATGAGCGGTCAAAATCGACATTTTACGACTATTTTTGGATTATAATGCGTTTATGTGACTATAATATGTCGACGGAGTGAAACAATTCAGCATAATATGAGGCTTTTTTTGCGACCGGCAACGGATATGCCCGTGAGGTCGATGGCATGCGCCATATAGAGAGTTCTCGACCGCAATAGCCGGCTGCCGTTACCGGCTCGCCGATTTTAGGCACCTTTGTGGATGTCAGACCGGCCACCACCTCTGCGGCTTTCTCGCCCGTGGTGGCAACTGTGCGGCAGTCAGGCATCAGCTCAAGCAGGCCGGCAAGATCGACTGGCCTGACAATCTCAAGATATTTGTCTGATGCATTGTCGCGGAGACGACGCACTTCGGCTCCGGTGTCACCCAAAGCTATACCGCGCTGTGTTAGGAACGTTTTTATGTCGTCGAGCCGGAACTTCCGGCTCATGCTGTCGTAGAACCGTTCGGTATTGTCATAGAACACTATCCCCATTATGCGCCAGAAATCGTTGATGCGGTTAGGATAAAAGAAATCCATCGACCAGCGTGCGGGCTTCGGAGGGAATGTCCCCATTATAAGCACCCGCGCACCTGTCGGGATAAACGGTGTCCAAGGATGAGTTTCGGTAGTCATATTATGATAACAATCATACATCATGGAAAGGTTTGGCGGACCCGCTCCACACTGTGTGTGGACACGAGCCCGCCATAATTATATAAATGTAAGTCTTATTTTTTATAAGCGTGGCGGAATCCTTTCTGTTTCTGCCATGCCCCACGTGTGAAGTCAGGGACTTCCACCGGAGCCGAACCGTTTTCTATCGAGAGTTTGGTCAGAGGGGCCAGCGAGCACCATTCGGCAAGGTCATAAACATCCATGTCGAGAGGAAGTCCGTTATTAAGACAGTAAATCAGACGGTAATCCATAATATAATCCATTCCGCCATGGCCGCCTACTTTTTTGGCAACCTCGCCGACCTCGCGGATAATAGGATGCATATACTTCTCATTCAAAGCCTTCATCTGTCCTTCCGACACAAAATTGTGCGAGCTGAGGTTCTGATAGTCAGGTGTCGATGCCGAGTCAAGTGCTTCGGGCATGAAAGCGAATCCTTCGACAGGATATTTGTTTGCGAATCCTTTAGTGCCTGTAAGCTGATACATGCGCGAATAGGGACGCGGGTTCACTACGTCGTGCTGGATGTGGATAGTTTTGCCATTGGCGGTGCGAATCATAGTCATTGTATGGTCGCCGTTGGCATATTTAACTGAATCGGGATTTGCGCCACGGTCCTTTACAAGGAATTCCGGACCGGAAGCAGCCTTCGTATCCATAGCGACGAGGGTGGTCATGCGGTCGCCACGGTGAATGTCTAGGAGCTGACAGGCAGGACCCATTCCGTGTGTGGGATACACGTCGCCACGGTTCTCGATATTGTACTGCATGCGCCAGTCGTTGGCATACTCATCCCAAAAGTCGCTGAGGTTGTGGATATACGAACCTTCGGTGTGGAGCACATCGCCGAAAAGGCCCTGCTGCGCCATGTTGAGTGTATTCATTTCAAAGAAGTCATACACACAGTTCTCAAGCATCATGCAGTGACGTTTTGTCTTCTCGGCTGTGTCGATCAGACCCCATATTTCGTCGAGGTCCATCGCTGCAGGCACCTCAATCGCAACGTGCTTTCCCTGCTCCATGGCACGTTTGGCCATCGGGTAATGATGTTTCCAGTCAGTCACAACGTAAACGAGGTCGAGATCATCGCGGTCGGTCAGTTGCTGCCATGCATCCTCGGAGCCGCCGTAAGAATCGACACGCGGCTGTCCGTTGCGGTCAAAAATTTTCTGGGCTCGTTCCACCGACGCTGTATCGAGATCGCAGATTGCCACGATTTTGGCCCCGGGGACCTTGTTAAGACGGTCGACGGCGGAATATCCGCGCATGCCAAGACCGATAATGCCCACCCGCACGGTGTCGATCGGATCAGCGGCAAAGCCGACGAGGTCTGTAGCCCCTTCAGGGCGCGGTGGCACCTCAGTGGTTATGGGCTGGGGAACGGTGTTGTCGGACTTTTGCGAGCAAGCTGTCGAAAACAGCGAGGCGCATGCAATTGCCGATACTATCAAATGATTGATTTTCATAAGGAAATAATTAAAAGATTGATTATATGCTTTCATGGATGAGTCCGCGCCGGTAAGCCGCAAGCAGTTTGTCAAGGTCTGTGACCTGGCTTACAAGATCGCGGCCTTTGTCCGTATCCCTGACAAGGAGGCGTTTCTCCTTATATTCGGTCAACACGGTGTTGCTTATAATGTCCTGCCCCTCCTCAATGGCCTTCACTCTCGACTCAAACGGCTGGTGCTGCACCAGCTGAAAACCCCGCGAGTGAAAGACCAGCGTGTATCCGGCTATACCTGTCTCGTTGTGGAAGGCTTTCGAGAACCCGCCGTCTATGACAAGGCGAAGGCCTCCGGCTTTGACAGGATTTTCGCCTTTTATGGCCCTTACGGGCACGTGGCCGTTGATTATGTGCGAGCCTGTGGCAGGCAGGCCGAATTCCTTGAGAATATGTTCGCACACCTCAGCTTCGTCGGCAAGAGTGTAGTATGCCCCTTTTTCTTCCACATGTGTCGAGGGGTCATCGATCAGATACCGCTCGAAAGTGGCCATCTTCGACTTGTCAAACAGCGGAGAGTCGGGCCCGCACCACAGATACCACATATAGTCGACAGCATAAGCCTTGTCCGGGTCCTCACTGTTGCGATGGCATGCGGCCTGTACGAGCTGGTCGAGACGGTCAAGCAGGCCCTTCCCGCTGAATGTCTCGCCTGCCACAGAAACAAGCCGGAACGTGCCGTCGTGATTCATCGGTATCGAGGCGTGGTACATCAGGTTGTTGTTGCGTGCGAGATAGAACGAACCATGGCGCAGAAGACAGTAGACATGACGCTGGAGTTTCTCGCTGTTGACAAATGAGCTGTGTATATGCTTCATCAGCTGCGCCTCTTCCTCGCTCAGGCGGTAGGGGTCGGCCGGATCGATTGTCGGGAAGCAGGTGTCTTTAAGCTTATACTCCCGGCCGTCGAGCGTCACCGTACCCCGGCCGAGATCCATATGGTGGAGCAGGCGTCTGCCATCCATTCCGAATTCGGGGCGGGAACCGGCAAGCTGCCCTTCGAGCTTCCATTGTATCACTGAAACAGCCTTATGCATCTGGGCTATGATACGTTTCTCCTTGTCGGTAAACACACGGCGCGAGTCTTTCACTCGCGGCTCATACACTGACAGGTCTGCGTCGGCATACGCCTCCATGGCAAAGGTAGCCAGCGGAAGCATATTTATGCCGTAGCCTTCCTCAAGGGTGTCGAGGTTGGCATAACGCAGCGACACGCGCAGCACATTGGCTAGACAGGCATCGTTGCCTGCAAAAGCGCCCATCCACAGTATGTCGTGATTGCCCCACTGTATGTCAACCTGATGGTAATCGCATATCGTGTCCATGATGATATGTGCCCCCGGTCCTCGGTCATAAATGTCACCTACTATATGCAGGCAGTCAATCGCTAGGCGTTGTATCAGCTCGCACATGGCGATAATAAATGCGTCGGCACGCCTTGTATAGATTATCGATGAAATAATCTCGTTGAAATAGGCGTGCTTATTGGGATCAGACTCCGTTTCGTGGAGCAGCTCCTGAATTATATAGCTGAAATCGGCAGGAAGCGATTTGTTGACCTTCGACCGCGTATATTTTGACGAGACGCTCTGACATACCTTGACAAGGCGGTTCAGAATAACCTCATACCATTCGTTTATGTCGGATTCCGCCTCCTTCACGAGCCTGAGCTTTTCGCGCGGGTAGTAGATAAGCGTGCAAAGATCTTTCTTTTCCGACTCGCGCAGACTATTGCCGAATATCTCGTTAACCTTGCGTTTCACAGTGCCCGAGGCGTTTTTCAGCACATGCTGGAACGCTTCCGACTCGCCGTGTATGTCGGTGAGGAAATGCTCCGTTCCTTTAGGAAGGTTGAGGATTGCCTGCAGATTGATTATCTCAGTGCTTGCTGTGGCAATATTCGGGAACTGCCTTGCAAGCAGTTCAAGATACCTGAGGTCTTCTTTCAGCCGGGCTGTTGGATAGTGCTTATATTCCATTTTTGTCGAGCGACATTAATCGGTAAAAGTCTTCGCGTGCGCCGTAAGGGTCCGGCACTATTTGACGCCCCACAAGGTCGGCCACAGTCATGCGGGCAAGCGGCAGCGCATAATTTAGCGATGCAAAGATAAGCGACAGGGCTTTCGGCTTGTCGAGACTACACTGACGGCCTTCGAGACACATAAGGCCCAACGGCAGCATCGACTGCGGCAATCCAAGGGAGGCAGGCTCCTGAAGCAGCTCGAAAACCCGGTCGGAATTCTCGGGCAGAAGAGCCAGCCGCTCCATTGCGTCGGGGATTCCTCCTTCGGCAGCTTCACGGAGAAGGCGGCGCGATTCATCGGTGTCGCCGGTAAATGTACCGTCCTCTTTTGTTACAGCCAATATGTACGATGCATATTTAGCCACGGCATCACCTGCTTCGGCAGCTTCGGCAATAACCTTCTTCAAATCGATATTGCCTTCTTCGTCGCAGTCGTTTTCGGTAAAAAACATATCGAGATGCTCCTCGACTACGTTGGGCTGACCGAACGTAAGTTCAAGGGCTGCATAAAGTCGTGCGAGGCGGAGCGCATCCTTGTCATCGGCACATTCCTCGTGCAGATAGAATGCCGTCATGCCCATGGCATTGGGATATAGCGAATCTGCCGCCCGGCGCAGCAGCTTGAGCGCTGCTCCCGGCATCGGTTCGGACGCATGCTTCTGAATGTAGGCAAGTCCGAGGCGCATCGAAGCCTCCGGATCGCCGAGTTCGGCAGCACGGGTCAGATAGGCCAGTGCGTCAGCCGGGATTGAAGAATCGGTAGGCTGATAGTCGAGCGACGCCATTGTCAGACAAGCCAGCGGATGGCCTGAATCTGCGGCACGGCGGGCGAGACTCACTGCAAGTTCGTGATTTTCGGCTATTCCGAAGGCACCGTGGTCTGCGGCCACGGCAAGTAGATAAAGCTCGTCGGGCAACAGGTCGGGATTCTGTTCGGCTGCGGCTTTCGCCAGCGCCGCATAGCATTGGTCGAGGGTATGGTCGAGTTTTGGTTGTTTCATCTGATTATTCGTCCATTGCGGACGGATTGATTATAGATGTGACAAATTTACGACTAATCGCTCAAACCTGCAAATAAACAACCGACATTTATATCCCTGTCAGCAACTATCTCTCCACTGGTAGTTTCGGATTCCCCGAGAGGCGATCTTTCGTTTTTACATCCAGAAAAATTCATCTTTCTTCAAAAACAATTGTGGAATTATTTGGCCAAATGGAGCAATATTGCTACTTTTGCAGTGTTGACAACAACAATAGTTCTTTTAAATTATGAAGTACGGGCAACTGAAAGCGGAATTGTCCGCTGCCGGATGTTATCCGATACGCAGTGGAGGGAACCATGAAATATGGTTCTCGCCTACTACCGGTAAGCGTTTCCCTGTTCCATCTCACGGTTCCAAGGAAGTGCCCCCTTCCACCGAGCGATACATCCGGAAGAATGCAGGTCTTCGTTGATTCCTCATTCTCGTCGCACAAGCAGGGGGCTTAGTCCCCTGCTTCGTGCTTCATCTTTTACGGCACTTCGTTTGTTATCAATAAAACGAGGCTTTCTGCCTCGTTTTTAAGAGAACATTGGGATTCACATCAATATACATCATGATTGCCAACATTATAGTAGAGCAGACAAAGGACGGTGATTTCTCCTGCTTCGTCGAAGAGGAAATACCGTATGTAGGACTCCTTGGTTATGGTTCTTCTTCCGAAGAAGCTATCAGGAGTCTTGAGGACTTCTATGAGCAGATGAAGGCAGAACTGGAGGCAGAAGGCAAAACGCTTCCAAATCTTGAATTTGTCATCCACTATGACATGCCCTCGTTCTTCAATAGATTCAATTTTTTGAACCAGTCGAAGATTGCCGAGCGCGCCGGCATCAATCCCTCCTTGATGCGTAAGTACACATCAGGAGTCGCCCGTGCCGGGATTAAACAATATGAAAAACTTCATGCAGCAGTTCAGTCGCTCGCTAACGATATGCTTGCCGCTGCTTTCTAAAATATTCTGCGCGTGATGCGTCGACTTTATAATTTAAAGAACTATTAAATCAAAATCCTCCGCTGTCAAATGTGGAGGATTTTTAATGTCCCTTTTTTTGTCCCGATAGCAAAAAGAGAGCGGCTGAAAGTCTTGAACTTTCAGCCGCTCTCTTTTTGCTATCGGTCGGGGTGACAAGATTCGAACTTGCGACCACACGCCCCCCAGACGCGTACTCTAACCGGGCTGAGCTACACCCCGATAGCATGAGTTGGTTCTCAAATGCGGTGCAAAGTTACGCACCTTCGCGGAATCCACCAAATTTTTTCGGATAAAAAAATGCGTAAAATAACATTTCTACTGATTACCAATATATTCCGTTAAACCATTTTTCAGATGAATAATTCAGAATTTTGTCAATTCACAAAAAAATCGTAAATTTGTTTGATTTTTGCCGCTGAGCGGCACGAAGCCCAACAAGGACAATTATGAGCGAAAATATAGAAGATCAGCAAACAGCCGAAAAAGAGTACAGTGCGAGCAACATTCAGGTGCTCGAAGGCCTTGAGGCCGTGCGCAAACGCCCGGCCATGTATATCGGCGACATAAGCGCCAAAGGTCTCCACCATCTCGTTTATGAGGTTGTGGACAACTCCATTGATGAAGCCCTGGCAGGCTACGCCGACCATATCGACGTCACCATCAACGAAGACAACTCGATAACAGTAATCGACAACGGACGAGGTATCCCCGTCGACATGCACGAAAAAGAGCACAAAAGCGCCCTTGAGGTAGTGCTGACGGTACTTCATGCCGGAGGCAAATTCGACAAAGGATCTTATAAAGTGTCAGGCGGACTTCACGGCGTAGGCGTCTCGTGTGTCAACGCCCTCTCCACTTATCTCCGCGCCGAAGTCCACCGCAACGGCAAAGCCTACGTGCAGGAATTTTCATGCGGCAAGCCCATTTCCGAACTGAAAGTGATCGGCGAGAGTTCCCATACCGGCACCTCGATTACCTTCAAGCCCGATGCATCGATATTCACCGTCACCGTCTACGACTATGCCACGCTGGCCAACCGCCTTCGCGACCTGGCATATCTTAACGCCGGCATCACCCTTACGCTTACCGACCGCCGTTCGCCCGAGGCTGACGGCACCATGCACTCCGAGACGTTTTACTCCAAGGATGGCCTGAGCGAATTTGTACGTTATATCGACTCGTCGAAAGAACCGCTCATCAACGACGTGATACACCTGAACACGGAATGTCAGGGAATCCCCGTCGAAGTGGCCCTGACCTATAACACTTCGTTCAACGAGAACGTCTATTCGTTCGTCAACAACATCAACACCATCGAAGGAGGCACGCATCTCACAGGATTCCGTCGCGGACTGACGACTACCCTTAAGAAATATGCCGAAGACAACAAACTCCTCGAAAAAGCGAAAGTTGAGGTAGCCAGCGATGACTTCCGCGAAGGTCTCACCGCAGTCATCTCTGTCAAGGTGATGGAACCTCAGTTCGAAGGGCAGACTAAGACAAAGCTCGGCAACAACGAAGTGATAGGGGCCGTATATTCGGCGGTTGCGGAGACCCTCCGCAACTACCTGGAAGAACACCCGCGCGAAGCCAAGACAATAGTCGACAAGGTTATTGTGGCCGCCCAGGCACGTCATGCCGCTTACAACGCCCGCAACAACATCATCAATAAATCCGGCGTGACAGGCGCAATTCCCGCAAAGTTTGCCAACTGCTCGTCAAACACTCCCGAACTGTGCGAATTGTTCCTCGTCGAGGGTGACTCCGCAGGCGGTACAGCCAAACAGGGTCGTGACCGCAAGTTCCAGGCCATTCTCCCACTGCGAGGCAAGATTCTCAACGTCGAAAAGGCTATGGACCACAAGGTGTTTGAAAATAAGGAAATCACAAGCCTCTTCCGTGTACTGCGTGTCACACTCGGCACCGACGAGGACTCCAAAGCCGTGAACATCGACAAGCTGGCATTCCACAAGATCATCATCATGACCGATGCCGATGTCGACGGAGCACATATAGCCACGCTGCTGATGACATTCTTCTTCCGCCGCATGCGGCCGGTCATCGAACAAGGCCACCTCTACCTCGCCACCCCGCCTTTATATAAGGTGGCTAAAAAAGGTAAAAAAAGCGTGTACTGCTACACTGAGGCCGAACGAAACGAAGCGATTGCCGAGATGGGCACACAGGGCGTCGTTGTGCAGCGTTTCAAAGGTCTTGGCGAGATGGACGCCAAAGAGCTTCGCTTCACCACAATGGCTCCCGGCGAACGCATCCTCAAGCAGGTGACCATTCATGACGCCGCCGAAGCCGACCGTGTGTTCTCGATGCTTATGGGCGAAGATGTCGGACCTCGTCGCGATTTTATAGAATCGAACGCCACCTACGCCAATATCGACGCTTAAACTCATGTCATTCATCATCCGACATACCCCGCGCTCTCCTTCTTCAGGGAGCGCTCGTATGCCGGACGCTACTACTTCAAGATCGACTGGCGTACCACAAGCGACAGTTCTACCATGCTCGACATGTAGCCCTAAAGGACCGGCTGTCCGAAACCATGTCAAACCAATCGAACCACAACGGCGTTTTATCAATGTAAAAACAACGAAGGCTTTTTCATCATATGGCACAGTCAAAAAAGAATACAGAGTCTGACGCTTCGGTCGTCACCTCCAAGACCAAAGATATACGCGAGGCGGTACGCCGTTTCATCGCCGAGCAAAAAAACAACACGTTCAACTATAAACAGGTTTCATATGCCATCGGTGCCACTGCCAACGCCGCTCAGCGTTCCGTGGCGCTGTGCCTTGCCGAGCTGGCCTTCGACGGCGACCTCATAGAGGTAGCGCCGGGCAAATACAAATCGCCGCAACGCAGCAACGTGGTCACAGCCACGTTCGTACGGCGCAGCAATGGCAAGAACAGCATTGTCACCGACCCCGACGGAGAGACCATATTTGTGGCCGAGCGCAACTCCATGCATGCCCTCAACGGCGACAAAGTCAGGGCTATAGTCTCGGCTGTCCGCAAAGGGGTGGAACCTGAAGCGGAGGTGATCGAAATTGTCGAACAGAAAAAGCAGAC
This sequence comes from uncultured Bacteroides sp., assembly GCA_964489495.1. Taxonomy (GTDB): domain Bacteria; phylum Bacteroidota; class Bacteroidia; order Bacteroidales; family Muribaculaceae; genus Paramuribaculum. Next base: position 20,945 of record CAZAZA010000010.1, on the reverse strand, counting down.
TTTTATCGGTACAATCCACGTCGAACGGCAATACTGTTATCTTCAGACCGATTCAAAATTCCTTGCCGTTGACATAATCATCCCGAGGAGCAAGCTCAAAGGGGCACAGACAGGCGACAAAGCTATAGTAAAGATTGTCAGCTGGCCCGACGATGCCAAAAACCCGGTAGGCGAGATTGTCGACATTCTGGGTAAAGCCGGCGAAAACCAGACGGAAATGCACGCCATTCTGGCTGAGTTTGACCTCCCGTACAAATACCCCTCCAATGTCGAGGAAGCCGCCAACCGTATCGATGCCGGCATAACCGACGAAGTTGTCGCAGCTCGTGAGGACATGCGTCAGGTGACTACTTTCACCATCGACCCGAAGGACGCCAAAGATTTTGATGACGCTCTTTCGATCAGGCGGCTGCCGAACGGCAACCACGAAGTAGGAGTTCACATAGCCGATGTCACTCATTACGTACACCCCGGCACCATAATCGACAACGAAGCCGAAAAGCGTGCCACTTCTGTCTATCTCGTCGACCGCGTAGTCCCGATGCTGCCCGAGCATCTGAGTAACGGCATATGCTCACTGCGCCCCGACGAGGACAAACTGACTTTCTCATGCATCTTCGAGCTGGATGATCAGGCTAAGGTAGTCAACTCCCGCATTTGCCGGACTGTCATACGGTCAAACCGCCGTTTCACTTATGAGGAAGCACAGGATATAATCGAAACCGGTAAAGGCGATTTCGCCGAAGAGGTTCTTACTCTCGACCGTCTGGCCAAGATACTCCGCGAACACCGTTACGAGGATGGAGCCGTCGACTTCGACCGTGCCGAAGTACGGTTTGAAATCGACGAGAAAGGCCATCCTGTAAGCGTCTATTTCAAGCAGTCGAAGGATGCAAACAAACTTATAGAGGAGTTTATGCTCCTCGCCAACCGCACCGTGGCCGAGGCCATCGGTCAGACCGGATCGAAGAAGAAGAAACCCAAGGCTTTTGTCTACCGCGTTCACGATATGCCCGAGCCGGGAAAACTGGCCGACCTGTCGAAACTCGCCCGCAACTTCGGTTACAAGGTCAAGGAAACTGGGTCGGCCCGCGAGGTCAACAGCTCGATCAACCGCATGATGCAGAGCATTCAGGGCAAAGGAGAAGAAAACCTGCTGTCGACACTCGCCATGCGGTCGATGGCCAAGGCTATTTACTCCACCCAGAATATCGGACACTACGGACTGGCTTTCGACTACTACACCCATTTCACATCACCTATTCGACGTTTCCCCGACATGATGGTACACCGTCTTCTCGACCGTTATCTTTCCGGGGGCCGGAGCGTCAACCTCGCCAAACTTGAGGAACAGTGCAAACACTCCAGCGACATGGAGCAGTTAGCGGCCAATGCCGAACGCGCCTCAATCAAATACAAGCAGGTGGAATACATGGCCGACCATCTCGGCGAAGTGTATGAGGGTGTGATTTCGGGAGTCACCGAATGGGGACTTTATGTCGAGCTTGTCGACAATATGTGCGAAGGGCTCGTGCCTGTGCGCGACCTCGCCGATGACTACTATGAATTCGATGAGAAGAATTTCTGCCTTATCGGACGCCGCAACAACATACGCTACACACTTGGTGACAAAGTAAAAGTGCAGATAGCGAGGGCCAATCTCGACAAGAAACAGCTCGACTTTGCCCTCCTCGACGACCGCACGCGCCGCGAGGGCGAGGATGTGATGGGCAAGAATGTCAGTGCCCGTCAGGCTCTCGGGTCCAAGAAAAAACGGACGCCCCGCGACAAGCGCAAAACCCGCTCACGCCGTCACTAACCGTCTATCGACATGCAATTGTCCACTACAATCGAGATAAGCCGGCTGCGGCTCTATGCCCGTCACGGAGTGATGGAGCAGGAGCGCGTGGTCGGCAACCTGTTTGAAGTCAGTCTGAAACTTGAATGTGACGATCCCCGGGCGGGCGCCGACGACAGACTCGGGTCCACTGTCAATTACGCCGATGTGATAGCCACGGTCCGACGCGAGATGTCCATATCCTCACAGCTGATCGAGCATGTTGCCCACCGCATATGCAGCGCCATCTCCGATGAATATCCGGCTGTCAGCGGCGGATCGGTGACCGTTCGCAAGCTTACGCCCCCTTGCGGAGCCGAACTCGAAGGCGTGGGTGTTACCGTAAACTGGAGAAGATAGGATCACCCCTCGTTCCAGGTGAAATTGCGCAGCCTTGTGCGGCGGCTTCGGGCAGCATAAAACAGATTATAGAAAGGATGCCACAACAGAAGAGGCATCACCGTCAGCATCAGCGGACGGGAATGCAAAGCACGCGAAGTGCTGCGCCATACAAGCATCGAGGGTATCCATCCACCCAATTGCAGCACAAAGGCTGCTGCTGCCGGAATGGCCGAAGGCCATCCGAGACAACCGCCGGCAACACTCGCCAGCAACGACACCCATGCCATCAACGAGCCTGCAGCCATACGTGCACGCGGCCACGAGGCTATGCGCTTTCCCGTAAATCGGCGGCTAAGTTTGTTCAGGCGGTGACGTCGCCCCGGATTCCAGTCCTGAATACCTACCTGTGCACAGTCGGCCAGGACCACTGCCGTTGCATGTCCGGCAGTTATCTCGCTGACGAATATGTCGTCATCGCCGTCGACCAGGTTAAGTGAATTCGAAAAACCTTTGTTGTCAAAAAAGAGCTTTGTCCGATAAGCCAGATTCGCGCCTATTCCGCGTGTCGGATGGCCGCTCAATGCCGGAGCAAGCCAGCTTACAGCCTCCCAGACGCTGTCGAAAGCCCTCACACGCATAGCGCCACGGTCGAGTCCGGCTGCATCGGGATAGGCATAGCCGAGAACCACGTCGGCTCCGCCCCGCTGCATCGGGGCGGTCATGCGCTGAAGCCACAGGCTTGAAGGTACCAGCGCATTGCCTGTCGTAAACACCAGCTTGTCATACCGCGCTGCCTTCACTCCGAGCGTGAGCGCGAGCTTGCGCCGGCTGAGATTGCGCGAGTTATCGGGAGCGTATGTCATATACAGGTTGCTGTATTTCAGTTCGAGTCGGCCGACTATGTCGCGTGTCGAGTCATACGACCCGTCGTTTACGACAATCACCTCCATCTCACCCACCAGCTTCTGTGAAAGTATCGACACCAGAAGCTGTTCTATGGTTTCGCCGTCATTGTTGGCATACACTATAACCGACACCCCGTCGACCGGCTCATTGTCGGGTACGGCCGGATCGTCCTGTTCCTTCACGGCCCGGCCGGGACGTTTTACATAAGGAAGCCAGAGACAGAGCCACAACACTGTGGCTGCTAATGCGACAGCCAGCAACACAATCACCGGCATATCGAAATCATATGATAATAACTGAGAATAGTCCATAACAGAAGTACAAAATTACAAACAATCCTCGACACTACCGCAATCCGAAGGCAAATCCGCAATGAAAAAAACTATTTAAAAAAGGCTGTACCACACTGATGCGGCACAGCCTGAAATGAATAATCGGATATGTATCAAAGAGCTACTTTGACCGTCTTCTCACCTGCCCGGATAAGATAGAAGCCACCCGGCAGATTGAACGAAGCATGACCGTTGACAGTGGTGTTGACAACAGTCTTACCGTCGATACCGTAGATCGAGACAGCCGTTGGCTGAGCTGCATCGATAGAGACAACTCCATCCCTGGCTTCGATAGTGCATCCGTCGTTAACAGTCTGCTCTATGCCCGTCTTTTCAAGCTTCAAAGCACGGCTTGCATTCGACGTTCCTTTGTCATAGACTACCGCAACACGGTAAGCACTCTCACCCTCCGGCATAGCCGAATCAGTGAATTCGGTGCCCTCTACGAGCGCGTCATTGATCTTCTCACCGTTTCTGAACACATTGTAGCCCAAAATCTTTAGCGAAGCTGCAACCGGCACGTATGAAATGTCATCGACCATCAGGCCCATCTGGTCCGAACCGGTGTAGCGGATGCAGAAGAAGCGTGCATCATCGGGAAGCGTGAAAGTAACTTTCTCCCACTCGTGCTGTGCGACGCGCTTTTCGATCAAAGAGAAGTCATCAACCGAAGTTCCCGTTGTCGAGTACATCAACTCGTATGTTTCCTCTGTGTCTGTGGAGTTTATGCACGAAACCATCATGCTTACCTCTGTTCCGCCGGTCACTTCGGGCGAAATAAGATAATCGTCATTGACAGGAGGTGTATCGAAATCGTTCCATTCGTTGACAAGCCAGGCTATGAAGCATTTCTGGCCGGCGTAAGGTATGAGATAACCGTGGTAGCCGTCGTCACCGAAGCCGTCAAGTTCATAGGGAGCCCACACCGAGAATGCCTGCCGCCCTCCGCGTCCGGGCCATTCCGGCAGGTCGGTATAATAACCTGTAGTCAGACCGTCGCCGTCATATGTGGTCCAGTCACCGAATCCTTCAGTCGCAAACGGCTCGTAATCCTCAGCACCGTCGACTATCGAACCAAGTCCGGGAAGTTCGGGAGCACTCCATGAAAGCGCAGCTTTGCCGTCGGTTACATCGCCGGTGAGGTCGGTTACTCTCGGATATTTCGAGCTCTTCTTGGTCGGGTTTACAGTCGACGACACGTTGTTATCGGTGTTTTCATCGGCTGCGTAACTGATTTCGGCTCTGAATTCGTTGAGGTCGAATACCTGTGCGGCATTCATGGTGAAACCAAGGCCGACATATTTCGATTCGCCCGGCTCCAGCGTTTCTCCATCGTAAGAAGCGACAAGCTTGTCATCGCGGTATAGATTGATGGAGTAGTTTTCAGCCTTTTCCGTACCACGGTTCAGATACTTCAAGGTGAAGACGGCCTGCTCGTCGATACTCATGGTCGACGGTCCGTAGAAATCTTCAATAGCAATGTCGTTTGTCAGGCATTCCTCGACGCGGATATTGTCGATGTAATAGTACATCCAGCTATTGTCTGTCTGACCTCTGAAACCGAACTGCACGGTCTCGGCATCCTTGAAGTCTTCCAGACTGAAACGGTGCTCAACCCATCCATACTGGCTGTATCCTGCCAGGAGAGGATCGGCGATAGCCTCGAACGGTCCGCCGTCACGTGAGACTTCGACGACCAGGCGTGTGGCGCCATAATCGGCGGCTACACTCGATTCTTCCCAATGGAACATATAAAAGCTAAGCATCGGCTTGTCGGCGGTCGACAGGTCGAACACAGGCGATTTCAGACGGCTGTCTGTATCGCCGCCCCACACTGCATAGAAGCGGGTCAATCCGTTATCGCCATCCTGCGAAGCCACTCCGCCATTTTCGTCATGGATGCATTCCCAGCTGAACGAACCCGAGATCGGGTCGGTGAGCCACGGTGAAAGCTCCAGCTGGCCGTAGGCGAACGACTCGTGCTGCGGCACTTCATAAGGTTTGCCCACAGCTATGATTTCAGCCGACGAATTGGTCGCTCCGGCTTCGTTGCATGCAGCCACAGCATAGAAATAGCTGTCCTGACGTGTGCCGAGTTCGGAAGCTATTTCAGAATCGACATATACGTTATCCTTAAGCCCCACCGCTATTGGCGACATCTCTTTCGAAGAATAGCCTCTGTAAACTGCATACGTAATGTTATCGGGGTTGAAATATACGTCATCATGCATACCCGAATTGACAGTTGTCCACTCTATCCGCACCTTCATGTTGCGGTCGGTAGTCTTTATCTCGGTTAATGACGGCGCCTTCGGGATATCAGTCCCGACCCACAGCGTCTTCTCGGCTGTCAGCCCCTCTGTACCGTCATACAGGGCATATACCTTATAGGTGTTTTCGCCGTTCGACGGGGTTTTGTCGGTCCATTCTAACAAACTTCCCGGGACAGCCTTAGCTTCGTAAATCCGTTCTTCGTTTCGTTCGATCACAAGGTCCAGTTCGTCGGTCAGCGGTGTGCCGTTGGCCAAAGCCTTCGGCACGGTCATGCTCAGATTGGTTTCCAAAAGTCCGTTCTCGCCTGCCACAGCCGTGAAATCACCGGGTGCCTCAGGTATAAGGCTCGATATGCCGGCGGTAATGCTTATTGAAAACAGGTTAAAATAAAAACTGTCCTTACCGCTGTAGTTGTAGAAGCCGATATAGTAGTCGCCTTCCTCCCCGACCGAGAAGTCATGCTTGTAGGCAGTCTGCCAGTTACCCTCTATACCGTTCAGGTCCATTATCTCACGGTGTGTGGCCGGATCGGTGCTGGTTCCCACTGTCAGTTTCAGATTCGACGGCGCTCCCATATTGACAACTATCTCGAGGTTGTAGATATTCTTGCCGTCAAGGTGTATCGCAGGGGTTATCAGCCAATCGTTGCCGGGGGTGTTGTTGTCGGTGCAGAACTGTATGAGCGACTCGTCCTCTTTCCAGAACCAGCGGTTTTTTACAGAGTTTCCATCGCCCGAGCCATCGCCGTCCACATCAATTACCGTGTAACGTTCCCTTGTGGCATCGCCATCGCTGAAATTGTCGTTAAACGGCAGTGTGAAAGCGGTATCAGACGCTTTGGCAAATCCGATACTGTTGCGGTCAGTCGGGACAAATCGTTTTGGAGTCGAGACGGCCCATAGCCTGTTGCCCGATAAATCGGATTGCTGGACGGGGTGCTTGGCCACCGGCGGATTACCGGGCAATCCCTGACCTGTCACCGGAATCATCCCTGCAAAAAGGGCAGTTCCGGCCAGAGCCATAATCTTTGATAATTTTGTCATTTTCGACAGTTTTTTGAAAAGTGATAAAGTCGGTATTAGGCCGTAAGCAAAGCTCAACGACTTAACGGCATCAAATATATCTTAAGAAATCTGATTACACAAATTCTATCGCCGGTTTCTCGCAAAATTAACATAATACACAGAGGGAACGGCCTCACGGTCGCTCCCTCCTACATACTAAAGATTCTGCAGGCCAGTATTCAGATGCCTGCAATCTTATTTATATAATTGTCATTCTACTGCTGATGGAGTAGTTCCGGTCTCTGTCTTCCAGCCCGGATTCTGGTAGATCACAGTTGTTGCAACAGTACCGTCGGTCGAAGCACGTGTGAAGTTAGAATGTCCGATCGGGTTGAGATAGTGAGCTGTGATGAATGTGCAGGAAGCGTTGCCGGTAATCTGGAACGGACGTACATAGGCACTCTCGCTCTCCGGCGACATTGTGCCTGTACCGGTGTTATTGACAACCGGAGCAAGATAATTGCCATCCATATCCTTCAGACAAAGCGCGTTGTCAGGATCGTTGTAGCATGTGCCCCAGTACTTGATACCCTCGATATTATAGGGAGTAGTGACAAGCTGGTCCATTGCACGCCAGCGGCGCAGGTCATCCATACGGAGAGCCTCGCCGATAAGCTCGTTACGACGTTCGCGGCGAACGTTGTAGAGCAGCGGCGAAACGAGGGCGTTGTGTGAGTATGCACCCCAGTCACCCTTGGCTTCTTCGGTCATAATCGTAGCTGCTACAGTCTTGGTGTAGTCTTCGTCGACCTTTGCACGGCGGCGGAGAGCTTTCCAGTAATTTGCTGCTGTCTCGTCTACTGCATTATTCTTCTCGACGCATGCTTCCATATAGTTCAGCATAGCCTCGGTGCCGCGGAATGTGATAGAACCTGTGACAGAAGCATCATTGCCGGTGGCCTCGGCATAGTCATAACCTTTGCCTTTCTTGATAGCGAAGCCGGTGATAGGACGAGTCTCGGCTGTACCGTCAAGCAGCCATCCCTCGCGCCAGTAAACAGGTTCGCCGGTTCCGAGCTGATAGGTGTCGATACAGTTATCACCCTTGGTAAAGATACATATACGTGAGTCGCGGTCGGTAAGGGTCTTCGAGACACCCTCGTTCTCCCAGTTGGGGTCATATCCGGAGTTGCTGTCGTAGATAGGCAGACCGTTGCGCATCAGGAACGAATTTACAAGACCGCGGGTCCATCCCGATCCGCCGCCGTTCTTCTGGAACTGTGCCTGGATCTGAGTAGTCACACGCTGTGCCACGCTGTAGCTGCGGTAAAGAAGCACCTCGCTGTAGTTCGAGAGATCCACGTCACAGAACATGGTATAGTAGGGGTTGAGGCTCTGAAGGGCGGCATTCTGTCCTTCGGGAGCGTCGGTATTCTCCACAAGGTTGTCAACCATCTGATCGCCTACAATCTTTGCCGATGCCATTGCCTCGGTAAAGAAATAATTGATCTCAGCATCGATGTCAAAATTACCGAGAGTTTCAGTGTTGCCTGGCCAGCCTTTACCACCGGGCACAAAAGCTGTACCTTTATGGTATTTGAGCCATGTGCCTTCAAACAAGGCCACACGTGAACGCAGCAGGTGTGCGCAAGCCTTGTTCAGACCATTTTTGCCCTTTGAGCTTGTCTCGGGAAGAAGGTTTGCAGCCTGGGTCAGTTCGTCGAGAATGAAGCGGGCAACTTTGTTACGCGGCTGGCGAACAGAGTTTTCAAGGAGTACATCCTTGAGGTCGGGAAGAGCCTCAGTGAAGATAGGGAAATCACCAAACGTCTTATAACGCACATAGTATGCGTATGCACGGAAGAAATGCGCCTCGCCCATTGTCTGGTCAATCAGCGTCTTGGAACCGGAGATTGCTCCTGCATCATAGTTTGCCTGGGCCTGATCGAAGAAGTAGTTGACACGACGGATATTACCGAAATCCCAGTTTGACGAGTTGTCGGGTACAAGCCAGACACCGGGCTGGTACATAGAGCTCATAGTGAGACCTACCTGGTTGTCGGTACCGTTGTCGGTTGAGAATGTACCTAAGCCATAGCTGTAGTTGCTGTGCGAGGGCAACCATTCATAGAAAGGCTGGACGTAAGCCTGCAGAAGGGCGGCCTCCGTGAAATATGATTCCGGAATCAATGAGCTCTCGGGCTCGCGGTCAAGAAAATCCTGACAGCTTGCGAGACCTACAAGAGCAGCCCCGAGAAATATGTTTTTGATATATTTGTTCATGACTGTTTGCAATGTTTAGAATGTTACATTAAGACCCACAGAGAATACGCGCTGCAGCGGGTAAACTTTTCCGTAACCCCATGCCTCGCTGTAAGCCTCGATAAGTTCGGGATCACCGGTCTTTGTGAAGCTTGTGATGTTAGCAAGGTTTTCACCCGACACATACACGCGCAGACGGTCTATATAAGCCTTGCGGGTGAGCGACTGCGGCAGGGTGTAGCCGAGAGTCACGTTTTTCAGACGGCAATATGCAGCATTCTGCAGGAAATGTGTCTGGGTGATTGTATTGGCATTACCGCCATCCCAGTTAGGACGGCCATAGTAAGAATCGAGGTTCGGACCGAGCGGGTTGTCGGTGTCTTCCGGACGGAAGTAGTCGAGCATAGGCTCATAACCTACTGCCTGCCATTTTCCGGCACCTGTTGCGCCGAACATCATAACGTCGCTTGCCCAATAGTCGCGTTTGAGAGTGCCCTGGAAGAATACCTTGGCATCAAATCCGCGCCAGCTTGCCTCAAGGTTAAGACCGAAGTTATAGCGGGGGGTAGAGTTACCGATCACGGTCATATCGCCACGGTCGTCGGCTGTGTTTTCGCCGCTTGAAATAATACCGTCACCATTGAGGTCGGCATACATCATGTCGCCGCGCTGCCATCTGAAGTTGGTGGTTGTAGCGTGGATACGATCCTGACCGCGAAGAGGTTTTTCGGGAGCTACTCCGTTTTTATCAATATAATTCTGGTCAAGCTGAGCGAGATGTGCATTCATCTGCTCATCGTTCTTGGCTATGCCGAGCGATGTGTAACCCCAGATATCACCAAGTTTCGCACCTTTATAAAGGTTAGAAGTCGAGAAGTCTTTGTTTGGGTTGGGTGCGAATTCGTCGATTTCGATAGTGTGGTCATAGAGGTTGGCGGTAATTCCGTAGTTGAATTCACCGATGCGGTCGCGCCAGCTGATGCTGAGTTCCCATCCTCTCGAAGTCATAGCGAGGTTATTGACATCAGGCACAGCAGTACCGAGCACGTCGGGAAGCGGATCACCCTTTCCTACCATATCCACAGTCTTGCGGTTGAAATAGTCGACGGTGGCTGTCAGGCGGTTGTTGAACATACCGAGGTCGAAACCTATATCCCATGTGCGGTTTTTCTCCCATGTAAGTGTGGCTGAAATCAGACCGGGCATTGTTCCGTATGCCGGCTTCTGACCGTTGACGAGCCATCCGTTACCTGAAGCAGCGTAACCCATGTTGGAATAAGTGGGATACCAGTTGTTAGTGTTTTGGTTACCCAACTTACCCCAGGAGAAACGCACCTTCAAGGTGTTGCAAACGTTTACATAGTCTTCCCAGAATTTCTCGCGTGCCACATTCCAGCCGAGTGAGAACGACGGACTCCATGTCCAGCGTTTGTCGCTGCGGAAACGTGATGACGCGTCATAGCGGAGGTTGCCCTCGATGAGGTAGCGGCCGTCATAGTCGTAGTTGATACGTCCGAATACGCCGGCTGTCGTCCAGGTTGCCACACCACCACCAAGACTCTTGGTACCGCTGGTAGTGTCGAGATACGGCAGGTTGCCGAGGACCTGAGTGTTCTGTGCGTAGAACGACTTTTCGCTGAACCATTCGCTCTGATAGCCGGCCATAATCTTGAAGTTGTGGACTTCATTGAACGTGCGCGAATAGTCGGCATAGATATTGGGGTTGAAGTAATTTGCCCGGTAGCTCTTTTCATATACCAACGAGCCTGTCGGTGCGCCTGCCCACCATCCGTCGGGATTACGCATGTAAGCCACTCCGTCGCAGTCATAACCGTAGGTCTGGAAACCGTAACGTTTATTATTAGTGCTCTCGGTGCGGTAATTGAATTCGGCATTGATATTCATGCCGTCGATCGGACGGATGCGGAATGCGAACTGCTGGTCGAACTTGTCGGTATTAACCTTATAGCGGCCACCGTTTTCAAGGCCCTCGATATACGACTCGACAACAGCGTGTCCGTTCGGATCGTAGCAAGGCACGATCGGCCAGTAACGCGAGAAGTTATGATAAAGGATGTTGGTTGCATCGTCAGTCATCACTGAAGGCGAATCATAATCGTTGCGATACCAGCGGCTCGAATACCCGAAGGTCAGCCATTTTGTAAAGTTTACATTAATTCGTCCGTTGACAGTGTAACGGTTCTTGTGATCGTCGCCGTGAACGAGTATACCGTCCTGGCTCAGAAGGTTGCCCGAGAAATAGAAGTTGTATTTGTCGGTACCGCCTGTCACACTGATATTATGTTCCTGACCGAATGCTGTCTTACCGAAGTGCTCTTCAAGCCAGTCGGTATTACCGGTCGGAAGAATAGGAGTCTCATCCCATACTTCCCAGCGGTTGCTGGTCGGGTTGCGGAACATAGTGATATTTGCCGGATTTTCAACCGAAGCCTTGAACTGTTCGAGCTTCTCATCCGAGAACCAACGACCTACACCGGACTCGATAGAGGCGGTCTGCATATACCAGGCCCAGTCGTAAGAGTTCATCATCTTGGGCATTCCCACAACGTGAGCCCAGCGGAAGCTGTCGGAGTAGTTCACCTGAATTGTGCCTTCCTTACCGTTTTTGGTAGTTACGAGGATGACACCGCCTGCAGCACGCGAACCGTAGATTGACGAAGCGGCCGCGTCCTTAAGAATAGAAATGTTTTCGACATCCTGAGGGTTGAGGGCGTTGAGGTCGCCTTCCATACCGTCGATGAGCACGAGCGGCGTAACCGTTGAGCCTTGACCGATAGAACCCGTACCACGGATGTTCATCGATCGCGTACCGTTGAGCTGGCCGCCGAGAGACGAGCCGAGCACATCAAGACCGGCAGCCATACCCTGAAGGGCGTCGGCTACCGAGTTAACAGGGCGTGCTACAATATCTTTGGAGCTGATGGTGCTGACCGCACCTGTAAGGTTTACTTTCTTCTGTACACCGAAACCCACTACAACCACTTCGTCAAGAGCGTTTGCCGAAGGTTTGAGGGTAATGGTGAGGGGTGTTCCGTCCCATGTGACGGTTGCGGGTTCATAACCCACATAAGTGACAACGATTTTTGTGCCGACGGGAACGTTTTTTAGTGAAAATTCACCGTCAAGATTGGTTGCTGCACCTATCTGCAGACCTTGTGCGCTAACAGAAGCTCCGATGAGCGGCTCATTCTGTTCGTCAAAAACGGTACCTGTACATGTGGCACTTGCCTGTTCGGGAGCAGGAGAGGCCACCGACGAGTCCGAATTACCCCCCCCGGTTGTATTAACCGCTTGTGCAGCAGCCGGATAGAGCAACGGAAGCGTCAACGACAGCATGGCTGAATAAATGACTTTCCTCATGATTTAGTTTTATAAAATAGGGTTGATATTAGTCCAAGAATCAAAAGATTGTTTAAAACGACTGCAAATATACCAATTTTAATCTTAAACTTCCAAATTATTGTAGAAAAAAGTTAAATAATTAACACTGCAAACGGAAAAATGAAACGTCGTCCCCCGTACATTGCGTTTTCTCTCGGCATCGAAGCATCCACCCATTTTTAGCATTGATAATCAAAATATTATGTAGGGACGCACGGCTCGTGCGTCCGGTTGCCAAGTCGCCTGGTTCGCATGGTTGTACGCTATGTCGGTGATTCCGTACATGGTCATGAGTCGTTGATAGTTACTTGGCGATGCTGTCAGGTTTGAAGATGATGGGCAAAGAATACCATGTGTTCACGGCTTTTCCCCTATGCTTACCAGGAATGAACTTAGGCAGGCTCTTCACTACGCGTATTGCCTCCTCGTCAAGAAGGGGACCCTTTGAGCGCACGACCTTAACCTTTCCTATCGAACCATCTTTGGTAACAACAAACTGAACCTCGACTCTACCCTTCAACCCACTGTCTTTTGCTGCAGCCGGATAACGGATATTTTCATGAACCCATTTCATAAGGGCTTTGTCTCCGTCGGGGAATTCAGGCATCTCATCCGCTCTAATGTATGTATCGCTGTCTAAAGGAGGTAACCAAAACATTCTATCTTCGTAATAAAAATCATTTATATAACTACTGCTATTGAAGCGAATCATTCCGCACAAATCTTCGAAGCAGTCCGAAAACTCATATCTTTTGTGACCCAACTCATTTACAAATGGGTATTCCTTAAATATATATTGCCCTCCTATATATACTCGGAATGAAATTTGCGAATAACCATCCACATGGCAATAGACTGTGCTGTCATATTTTTCGCTGACTATCGGAGGCACTAATTTCCTTACAAACAAAGAGTCGACCGAACGAATTATAAACTCCCCGGCATCATTACCCAAGTCAAAACTTGGAGTATTATATTGCGGCATAGACAAACGACAACTATATGAGTCTGTTGAATCTTTGCCTGTTATAGGCCTAACTGTAATTTTGACTTTATATGCATTCCAATGATATATCACGCATGAATCAATTGTAGCCGCTGTATCTACAAAATCTTCAACTTTAACTGGTGCTTGCGTTCGTACCGAGGCGATTTCTGGCTTGTTTTCAACTATGTTTGAATGCTTGTTTTTGAAATCGCATGAACAAAACAATATATCGGCCAAAAGACTTCCAAGAATAATCAGAATTACATTATAGTTCATATTCGTTATTTTTATTGGTTCAGAAAATGAAATGATAGTAATAGGCGTTCCCCTCGGCATCGAAGTAACCGCCCATTATAATATTGATATTCAATATATTATGTAGGGACGCACGGCTCGTGCGTCCGGTTGCTGGCATGCTCGTGCGTCCGGTTGCTGGCATGCTCGTGCGTCCGGTTGGTAGCATGCTCGTGCGTCCGGTTGGTAGCATGCTCGTGTATCCCGTTGTCGTCAGGTTCGTGCATCCGGGGACATTCGGACGCACGAACCGTGCGTCCCTACCATTTTGCTTGCTTTCAATGGTTTGGATCATATTGGACGAGCGGAGGATTTTCCCCAAATAATGTTTTTACGATTCGTTGTCATGGTGATTGGATTGGTGTATTCATGGGCGGGAGATTATGGATTCGCAAATATAACACCAATAAATCTTATTTCAAAATATTTATGACAAAATATTTTAAAATATATGTTACACTATGGTATGACGTTCGGTCATTCTATTTTTACGGGTTATTTTAATACTCGTTTAACAATTTCAACGTAACTTTGCAGAACGAAATATAACGTACGGACAAATTGAAAAAACCAATCACTCAATTATCAGCTATATGAGGAGACTTTTTCTCTTTGCGGCCCTGATATGGGCTGCTTGTGCGGCTGCTTTCGCCGCACCTTATGACTGTACGGGACAAGTGGTTGACGAGCAGAACGAGCCCTTGGTAGGCGCTCTCGTCCAAATTACAGCTCCCAAACAGACATCAACAGTCACCGACATCGACGGTCGTTTCTCAATCAAGGTTCCTGACGGAGCCAAAACGATAGAAATCAGCTATGTCGGCTTCAAGAACTACTCTACAAAACCGGCTCGCGACCTCGGGGTGATCGTGCTTGAGACATCGTCAGTGGTCCTAAACGACGTGGTCATAACCCAGTCAATCGGCAAGACCCGCGAAACGCCTGTTGCCATGTCGACCATCGATGCCGAAGACATCCAGCTCAAAGTGGGCGCACAGGAGTTTATGGAACTTCTCAAGACCACTCCCGGTGTCTACACCATACGTCAGGGCGGAGGATTCGGAGATGCCGAAACCCGTATGCGCGGTTTCAAGAGCGAGAACGTGGCCATGATGGTAAACGGTATTCCTATCAACGATATGGAATGGGGCGGAGTATACCAGAGCAACTGGGCCGGCCTCAGCGACGTAGCTTCGAATATTCAGACACAGCGCGGACTCGGCGCCACCATCGTATCCACACCGTCGGTGGGTGGCACCATAAATATCACGACCCGGACCATCGACGTGGAAAAAGGAGGATCGGTATGGTACGGCATGGGCAACGATGCCATGAACATGTTCGGCCTTAAAGTGTCGACCGGCCTTATGAAGAACGGCTGGGCCATGACGCTCCTCGGGTCGCGCAAATGGGGCGACGGATACGTACAGGGAACCCCCTTCAACTCCTATAATTACTTCTTCAACCTCTCGAAGCGCATCAACGACAAACATCAGGTATCGGTCACAGCCTTCGGAGCACCCCAGACCCATTTCCAGCGCAGCAAATATGACGGTCTGAACATACTTGCATGGCAGTCGGTGAAAAACTATATGGACGGCGAGAGCATGTACCGTTATAACCCCACGTTCGGCTATGACCGTCACGGCAAGATGCTGTCTACCAACTACAACGTATATCACAAACCGCAGATTTCGCTGAACCATATATGGCAGATCAACGAAACTTCGTCACTGTCATCGGCTCTATATATGTCAATTGCATCGGGTTACGGCCTGCGAGGCGAGACCCATTCGGCCTACAGCGGCGCATGGTACGGTGCCGACTCTTCGACAGGAGACCTCAACATGCGTTTCCGCAATCCCGACGGCACATTCGACTACGCCGCGATACAAGACATCAACGCCGCTTCGACCGACGGCTCACAGATGGTTATCTCGCGGTCGGTAAACAACCACGAGTGGTACGGACTTGTGTCATCGTACAAGAAAGAATTCAACCAGCGTAACGGCAACCGTCTGAACCTGACGGCCGGTCTCGACCTCCGCTACTATATCGGACACCACAAAAACACCATCGACAACCTGATGGACGGCGCGTATTACATCGACCCGTACCGTTCGAACAAGGTTATGACCACCGCGCTCAACGCCGCCTCAGGCACTCCCGAATTCAAATACAAGAAACTCGGCGTCGGTGATGTCGTATACCGCAACTATAACGGCTACACAGCCCAGGAAGGCGTATACGCTCAGGGCGAATACACCATGCTCGACAAGCGTCTGAACATCGTCGTGTCGGGTGCGCTGAACAACAACACCTACTGGCGTCGCGAGTTTTTCTACGCCGACAAGGACCACGAGAAATCGGCTACCAAAAACTTTATCGGCGGGACAATCAAAGGCGGTGTCAACTACAACTTCGACCGCCACAACAACGCATTCTTCAACCTCGGATACATAAGCCGTGCACCGTTCTTCTCTCGCGGCGTATTCCTCAACTCCACCAACTCCAACGTCGTCAACCCTAATGCCAAAAACGAAAAAGTGTATTCGTTCGAGGCCGGTTACGGCTACCACTCGCGCCAGCTTGCCGTGACTGTAAATGCCTACTATACCAAATGGATCGACAAAACAACATCGAAGATGGTCGACCTCACCGACGGAACACGCGGATCATTCTCGATGGAAGGCGTCGACGCACGCCACATGGGTATAGAGCTCAACGCCACATACATACCCGCCACATGGGTCGAGATCGAAGGCATGCTCTCGATAGGCGACTGGGAATGGGCCAGCAACCCGACCGGTTACTTCTTCGGCGAGGGCGGACTGCCGATCGCAGCACTCGACGGCACACCTGCCACTTCGTCGGCCGACCACATGCACGCTACCCTTGAGCAAAAAGGAGTCAAGGTCGGCGGTTCGGCTCAGACGACCGCATCGATAGGGGTGAACTTCAAACCTTTCAAGGGATTCCGCATCGGCGGTGACTGGACTGTGGCTGCCCGCAATTACTCCGACCTCAACATCACGGCCGATCAGATTCCGTCGACCAACAACGGTGTGCTTAAAGCCGGCACTCCCTGGGAGATGCCCTGGGGACAGATGCTCGACCTGAACGCAAGCTACACCTTCGATATCGCCGGACTCAAGACAACCGTATTCGGCAACGTGAACAACCTTTTCAACTACAACTATATCACGCAGTCCTACACACCCGTCGGCAAAGTCGGCACCTGGGAGAATGCCTACCAGGCTTTCTATTCGCTCGGACGCACATGGTCGATTCGTATGCGTGTTAACTTTTAACGACTGACTGACAATGAAAAAATATATTTTCCGATCAATCGCCGCTGCCGGCCTCATAGCCGCGCTAACGGGATGCGACGAGAACTACTGGAACGACCACGAGCTTGACGGCTTCGAGGACAAAGTTCCGGAAACAACCGACAAAAACACAGTGGAATATACCCTGACCGATGCCGACTACAAGGCTATCGCCGACAATTCCACCAACAAGGCCCTGGCCAAGGAAGCAGGACTGTCAAAAGAACTGGCGGCTGTGGGCACACAGCACTACTTCGCCGGCGGCATTGACCCCCAGACCTACCTCCCGGCTTTCTTCGCCTCCAACAGTTTCTCATACTATACCCTGTCGGACGGCTCGGCAATACAGCTGACCTACAAGACCGCCAACAGTGCGTCCGCCGAAGCTGCCGCAAAGGCCGCCTCAGCCTCGATGTACACGGTATCGGACGAGGAATACCGCGAAGTATGGGAAAGCTCCGACGACTGGGCACAGTCGTTCACACCCTCACACACTGCGACCAAGGCACTCCCCTCCATACTCGACAACGCCTATCCCGATGCCGAAGAGGGCGACTTCGTAGTGGTTACATACAACACCAGCGACAGCGAACCAGTATTCAGCAAACCAGACGAACCTGACCAGCCCGGATTCGTACTCTCTCAGGTACTCGGCACGGCTGCCGTCGGTGACGATGTGACAGTCAACGGCTATGTGTCGGCACTGTCGACCAACGGATGCATCCTCAACGACGCCTCCGGTTCGATATTTGTCTACAATCCCACCGGTCTCGCCGATCTTAAAATAGGCGACCAGATCGTACTCTCCGGAACAATTGGCGAATACAACAAAGGACTGCAGGTAGCTGCCGGCTCAACATTCGAAGTGGCTGGAACCCAGAAAGTGACTTATCCCACCCCCACCGTATTCGACGGAGCCGCTCTTGACCAGGTGATCACACGCACCGCAAGCGAAGGCCCGATTTACTGCTCGGTGACAGGCACTGTGAAAGTCAACGGCAACAACATCAACATCATACTCGACGGAGCCGAAAAAGCCCAGGCAAGCGCCTACTATAGCCCGGCCGACCTCAAGGAGAAACTCACCGACGGCTCGACCGTCACTCTCGAAGGCTACCTGATAGCTATAGCCGGAGGCCGTTACTGCTCGATCGTGGCCACTGATGTGAAAACGCCCTCGAAAGCAGCCCGTGCCGACTCCGAGTCGAAACCCACATTTGTCGCCTCGCAGAAAGTCAGCGCAGTCTACAGCTACAACAACGGCAAATGGTCGGCTGCCACCGGATACACAGCGCTCAGCCATGCCGACTATCAGGCTATGGGACAGAAATACGACAACCTTTCGGGTGAAACCCCCGACCAGTATCTGCCTCTGTACATCAACAAGAACTATCCTTACGCTCAGCAGGGCGAAGAAAAATATGTAGTCTACTTCTACTATTCAGGCTCGACAAGCGTAAGATGCATGCCGTTCATATTCAACGGTTCGGAATGGACAGTCAATGACGGCATAGAGACCGAGACCGCACAATATGTAAGGGCTAACGGCAAATGGATGTATGACCCCAATATCGAGATAACACTTCCGGCAGGCAAGAACCAGGAGCTCTCGACGCTCTACTTCCAGGCTTGCGTCGACTGGGTGAAGGACAACGTGCCCGACGGAGCAAAATATGTGACCTCGTATGGCAACAACGAGTACTATACCGGCTCGTCGGCCTATCAGGGCAACGTCGACCTCCGTGCCGACAAAGCCATAGCCCAGTACCCCGAAGGATATGCCAACATGAGCGAGGCTGAAGTTGTCGAGGCTATGAAGAAACACTTCGCCCTCGAGGTATTCCCCGCCGTGCTCGCGCAGCTCAATCCCGATGTAGCGCCGCTTGAAGGCTTCGACGTGCTGTTCACCGTCAACTTCTCAACCTACGACGGCTCGACCACCACTGCCCAGAAGATTGTCTACAAAGTTGTCGAAAAAGGCAAATATGAATTTGTAAGCTGCACCTGGGACGAAGAAAAATAATCAGTCATCAGACTTATAGGACCTGTAAATGCGGGCTGCCCTGCCGAG
This sequence comes from uncultured Bacteroides sp., assembly GCA_964489495.1. GTDB lineage: Bacteria > Bacteroidota > Bacteroidia > Bacteroidales > Muribaculaceae > Paramuribaculum. The sequence goes on along the minus strand of CAZAZA010000010.1, from coordinate 1,904 downwards.
GGCGGTCCGCATTTTTTTTCAAGGTACGGAATTTTGTTGTAACTTTGCACGGTTTTCACACCCCATCCGGCGGAAAACCGCGTTAAGTTTACTTTACATTCAAACAACTTCTATCGCATGCGACAGACTAAACGCGCCTTGCTCCTGCTTGAAGACGGCACTCGGTTTGAGGGCAAATCTTTTGGCTATGAGTGCAATACAGCCGGCGAAGCTGTTTTCAACACAGCCATGACCGGGTATCCGGAATCATTGACCGACCCGTCGTACGAGGGTCAGATTCTCGTCACCACCTATCCGATTCTCGGCAACTACGGAGTGCCGCCCCGACGCGAAAAAGATGATGTCAGCGAATACTACGAAAGCGAGCATATCCACTGCAAAGCTATCGTAGCCCAGGACTATTCGTTCGACCACAGCCACTGGCAGGCCGACCGCTCACTGGCCGACTGGCTCAAGGAAGAAAAAATCCCCGGCATCTACGGTATCGACACCCGCGCCCTGACCAAACACCTGCGCGAACACGGTTCGATGCTCGGCAAGATAATCGTCGAAGGATGCGGGAGTGAAAACGACATCGACTTCTATGACCCGAACCGCGAAAATCTCGTGGCCAAGGTGAGCTGCCGCGATGTGGAGACACACGGCGAAGGCGACAAGACAGTCGTGCTTGTCGACTGCGGCGTTAAGCACAACATCATACGCTGTCTGACCCGGCGCGGCGTGAAGGTGATACGCGTGCCTTGGGACTACGATTTCAACACTCTCGATTATGACGGGCTGTTCATATCCAACGGCCCCGGAAATCCGGACATGGCTCAGAAAACCGTCGAAAACATTCGCAAAGCCTTGAAAACAGGCAAACCCATATGCGGAATATGCATGGGCAACCAGCTTCTGGCCAAAGCCGCCGGTGCCACAACCTACAAACTCAAATACGGACACCGCAGCCACAATCAGCCGGTACGCCAACTCGGCACCGACCGTTGCTTCGTCACCTCACAGAACCATGGGTTCGCTGTCGATGACAAAACCTTGCCAGCCGACTGGGAACCGCTGTTCACAAACATGAATGACAACACAAACGAGGGTATCCGTCACAAAACCCTCCCCTATTTCTCGGCCCAGTTCCATCCCGAGGCATCCAGCGGCCCAAAAGACACGGAATTTCTTTTCGACGACTTTATATCCCTCATCAACAAATAATCGGCAATGGACAAATCGAAAATCAAGAAAGTACTGCTGCTCGGCAGCGGCGCACTCAAAATAGGCGAGGCCGGCGAATTTGACTACAGCGGCTCGCAAGCCCTCAAAGCCATGAAGGAGGAGGGAATCCACACAGTACTGATCAATCCGAATATCGCAACCGTGCAGACATCGGAGGGCATCGCCGACCGGATCTACTTCCTGCCTGTCACCCCTTATTTTGTCGAAAAGGTCATCGAACGCGAGCGCCCCGACGGAATCTTGCTCGCTTTCGGAGGACAGACTGCCCTGAACTGCGGTGTCGAACTCTACGAGAGCGGCGTCCTCGAGCGCTATGGCGTGGAAGTGCTCGGTACTCCCGTGCGCGCTATCATGGACACCGAAGACCGCGAGCTGTTTGTTCACAAACTTGACGAAATCGGCGTGAAAACCATCAAGAGCGAGGCAGTCAACAACGTGGAGGACGCATGCGCCGCAGCAGCTCAGCTCGGATACCCGGTCATCGTGCGTGCGGCTTATGCCCTCGGCGGTCTCGGCTCCGGCTTCTGCGACAACGAGCGCGAACTGATTGCATTGACCGAAAAGGCTCTGTCGTTCTCACCCCAGGTACTGGTCGAGAAGTCGCTCAAAGGCTGGAAGGAAGTGGAGTACGAGGTGGTGCGCGACCGCTACGACAACTGCATCACTGTCTGCAACATGGA
>CAZAZA010000009.1:54790-57156 GCA_964489495.1 uncultured Bacteroides sp. | reverse complement strand
TCCATCTTATTGAATATCAGATATGTTATAAAACATAGTTTTTTAACCGGGTTTTCCGGATTAAGGCCAGCAACGTTTAAGAACAGGTAATACTATATATAATGTAGCTGCAAGAGTAAGGCCTAAAGCAGTGATCATCATTGTAGGATCGAACAATGCCGGGTCGTCAAGCGACAAAAGACGACGTATTTCAATCAAAACGACTGTTGCCGCCGCCACTATGAGGCAAACCAGGGCAACAATTTCGGGAACCCCGACCAGACGTTCACGTTTTGCCGGGAGACGATTGACAGTCTTGCGTACAAACCAAGGGTCTTTGGGCACCTGAATAGCATCCTTATCGCGCAACATAAGCCCTATGCGTGCGTCTATGTCATTATTTAGCTTTCTTTTCATGTCAATAACGATATTTTTCAAGTAACAACGCGAGCCGTCCCCTTGCACGACTCAGGTAACATTTGACAGTTCCCTGAGGCATTCCGGTAATAGTTGCAATCCGTGCGACAGAGAAATTGTCGAAATAAAACAGTTGTGTAACCACCCTCTCACGTTCAGGCAGCCGCATCAGCGCCTGCTGTATCGTTTCGCTGCCTATCGTCTCGTCGTATGTCTCATATTCAGGTTCGTTGTCGGGTGCGATGGCTTCATCAAGCGATTCAAGCGGACGCAACCGCCGCATATGAGAAAGATACTCATTATAAGCGATGCGATAGAGCCACGTTCGGAATCGCGCAATTCCTTCAAAGGAACGGATTGCCAAATATGCTTTCAAAAAGGATTCCTGGGCAAGATCGTCTACAAGAGCCACATCGCCCTTGGTAAGTCCAAGAAGCAGGCGGCGTATGTCGTCGGCATACGCCTCGACCAGCAGTCCGAATGCGCGTCGGTCATCAGAAGCCACACATCGGGCGATCAAAGTCAGTTCCTGCAGCTTGTCCATCTGTCAGCCAATCATATTTTTTTTGAAAAATACATTGTGAACAGCTTCGCTGCCCCGAAGACAAATAGTGTGCCCCCGACAAAAAATCCGACACCCTCGTTATGATTTGAGGCAAACGATATAAATACTACAACACCAAGACCTATTAAAATAAAAGCTGTGCGTAGCTGCTTAATCTTATCAGAAGAAGTAAACGATTTGACGATATCGTTTGCGACAGAAATTCCTGTTTCAACGGCAGGAGCGGTTTCCTCGGATGGCGCAGAGTCTGATGGTGATCCCGCTGACTCCCTCATCTGCGTCACATTGATCTGCGGCACCTTTGGCTTGGATGTATAGAAAGATTCAGGCAATTCATAACCTGCATCGATCGCACTGCTTATAATTTTATTACGTCCGTTCTGTCGACGTATAACCACAATAAACACCCCTATAAGTATGACAAGGATAAGTCCGACCACCAGAATGACTGAAACGACCGACGAAACTATCGCAAGTCCCTTTGACGACACCGTATTGGGGTATTCAGGCGAATGAATGTCAACATATACAACACGCAGCGGAGCAGCACGGAGTGCAGAGTCAGCCGGTACAAGCAGAGTGTCACCATCAAGCGACACAATAAGTGTTGACCCGTTATCTATTCCGGGGGTATGCACTGCACGGCGAACCGACTTACTCACCTGGCTTTCAAACTCTCTACGCTGCCACTTGTCCGGCTCAACTTGTGTGAGCGAGTCAAAGCTGCAACCAGCCGCGATCACGGCGAGTATCAGCACGACAAAGAAATGATAGATTCTATTCATGACTATATTGGTTTGTTTTTGTTTCTGCAAATTAGACGCAACAAAGCTTAAACGGTTACAATAACAGCAAAAAAAATCAAAAATCGCATTAGCGATGCAATTTTTTGCTCTCTAAATCGTTGTATCCTTGTGCAAAGTTTGCACATGTGCGAAATTTTTTATAATTTCGCGCACCGAAAAAATCTCAGAAAGCGAATGAGACAATTAAAAATCACAAAATCAATTACTAACCGCGAAAGTGCGTCGCTTGACAAATACCTTCAGGAGATAGGCCGTGAAGACCTTATTTCAGTTGACGAAGAGGTAGAACTCGCCCGGCGCATCCGCGAGGGAGACGAACGGGCTCTCGATAAGTTGACACGTGCCAATCTTCGCTTCGTTGTATCTGTGGCCAAGCAGTACCAGAATCAAGGACTGTCGCTTCCGGACCTCATTAACGAAGGCAATCTCGGGCTGATCAAAGCCGCACGTAAGTTTGACGAGACCCGTGGGTTCAAGTTCATCTCCTATGCCGTATGGTGGATACGTCAATCTATCCTTCAGGCACTGGCCGAGCAATCGCGTATTGTCCGCCTCCCTCTCAATCAGGTAGGTTCGCTAAACAAAATCACCAAGGCACT
>CAZAZA010000009.1:0-54780 GCA_964489495.1 uncultured Bacteroides sp. | reverse complement strand
AAGAGTGCTTTCCTTTGAGAAAAGAAACTTTTCAGCAGGAAAACGAACGCCGCCCGTCACCGGAAGAACTTGCCGAACGTCTTGACGTGCCCGTAGACAAAATTGCAGACACGCTGAAAGTGTCGGGACGTCACATCTCGGTCGATGCACCGTTTGTCGAAGGCGAAGACAACAGCCTGCTTGACGTTCTCACTAACGACGACTCTCCTGCTGCCGACTCACCTCTGAATCAAGAATCTTTGTCGCGTGAGGTAGACCGAGCCCTGCGTCAGTTGCATGAACGCGAACGAGAAATCCTCAAAATGTTTTTTGGAATAGGATGTCAGGAAATGACACTAGAGGAAATCGGCGCGAAATTCGACCTTACGCGCGAACGCGTGCGACAGATTAAAGAGAAGGCCATACGCCGCCTTAAAGGACAAAAAAGCAAGCTTCTCAAAAGCTACCTCGGGCAATAAGCCGCTTGCCCGCATACAAATCCGATACAGAATAGCCAGCCGGTAATAGCGTCACTGCCAAAATTGCCGACTGGCTATTTTTATAGCGACTTAAACATTATGGCATGCCATTTGTTGAAATTAGAAAAGCATAACTATTTATATTATGAATTTCAACAATTTCACGATCAAGTCGCAGGAGGCCATCCAGAAGGCTGTGGAAATCACACGATCTTCCGGACAACAGGCCATCGAACCTGTCCACCTGCTCAAGGCTGTCATCGCAGAGGGAGAGTCGCTTGTGAAGTTTATCTTCGCAAAAGTCGGCGCAAACATCGCCGCTGTCGACACCCAGATCGACAGAGAGATAGCCTCCCTTCCAAAAGTTTCGGGATCGGAACCTTATCTGAGCCGGACAGCCAACGACGTGCTTCAGAAAGCTATCGACCTCGCTAAAAAGCAAGGCGACGAATATGTCACCCTCGAGGCATTGCTCCTCGCTCTCTTTGAAATTAATTCTCCGGCTTCTACCATCCTTAAAGATGCAGGGTTGTCGGAAAAGGAACTTAAGGCTGCCATCGACGAATTGCGAAAAGGCAAAAAAGCCACCGATCAGAGTGCCGAGGAATCATACAATGCACTCAACAAATATGCTATCAACCTCAATGAAAGAGCCCGTAGCGGCAAGCTTGACCCGGTAATAGGCCGTGACGACGAAATACGACGTGTGTTGCAGATATTGAGCCGACGCACAAAAAACAACCCCATGCTCATCGGTGAGCCCGGAACCGGCAAAACAGCCATCGCCGAAGGCCTCGCACAGAGAATAGTACGTGGGGATGTTCCGGAAAACCTGCGGACGAAACAGATTTTCTCCCTTGACATGGGTGCCCTCGTTGCAGGAGCCAAATATAAGGGCGAATTCGAGGAACGACTCAAGGCAATTGTAAACGAAGTAACGCAAAGTGACGGAGAGATAATACTCTTTATCGACGAAATACATACGCTCGTCGGTGCCGGCAAGGGCGAGGGTGCAATGGATGCAGCCAATATTCTCAAACCAGCGCTGGCTCGTGGCGAATTACGCAGCATCGGCGCTACCACGCTTGACGAGTACCAGAAATATTTCGAAAAAGACAAAGCCCTCGAACGCCGATTCCAGAAAGTAATGGTTAACGAACCGGACGAAGCTTCGGCAATCGCTATTATGCGCGGTCTTAAGGAACGGTATGAGAATCACCACAAGGTTCGCATCCGCGACGAGGCTATTATCGCGGCCGTACAGCTGTCAGAACGCTATATCACCGACCGATTCCTGCCCGACAAGGCTATTGACCTCGTCGACGAGGCGGCGTCCAAGCTGCGTCTTGAGATCGACTCCGTTCCACAGGCTCTCGACGAAATATCGCGTCAGATAGCCCAGAAGGAGATCGAGCGCGAGGCCATAAAACGTGAAGGCGACAAGCCCAAGGTTCGCGATATTGAAAAAGAAATTTCGACTCTTCGCGAGGAGGAAAAAGAATATACCGCCAAATGGAAAGCCGAAAAAGACCTTATCAACCGCATCCAGCAGAATAAGATTGACATCGAACAGCTGAATTTTGAAGCTGAACGCGCCGAACGCGAAGGCGATTATGCCAAAGTGGCCGAAATCCGCTACTCACGCATCCAGCAAAAGGAGCAGGAAAACGTCAACATACAGGAACAGCTGAAGATGATGCAGGGCGAAAAAGCCCTCATAAAGGAAGAGGTCGATGCCGAGGATATAGCAGATGTCGTATCGCGCTGGACCGGCATACCTGTCACCCGTATGGTTCAGAGCGAGAAAGAAAAGCTGTTGCATCTTGAAGACGAACTGCACAAACGCGTAATAGGACAGCAGGATGCCATCACGGCTATTGCCGATGCCGTACGCCGCAGCCGTGCGGGACTCAACGACCCACGCCGTCCGATAGGCTCATTCATATTCCTCGGAACTACCGGTGTAGGTAAGACCGAGCTCGCCAAAGCTCTGGCTGAATATCTTTTCGACGACGAAAATATGATGACTCGAATCGATATGAGCGAGTATCAGGAGAAACATTCTGTGTCACGACTCGTAGGAGCGCCTCCGGGATATGTCGGATATGACGAAGGAGGACAATTGACCGAGGCTGTCAGACGCAAACCATACTCCGTGGTTCTCTTCGACGAAATCGAAAAGGCTCACCCGGATGTGTTCAACATATTGCTCCAGGTTCTCGACGACGGCCGCCTGACTGACAACAAAGGCCGCATGGTCAACTTCAAGAACACCATCATCATCATGACCTCTAACATGGGTTCGAACGTCATTCGCGAGAATTTCGCCAAAATGACCGCCGATAATCGTGAAGAAACTATCGACAGAACCAAGAACGAGGTTATCGAAATGCTCAAGACCACTATACGGCCCGAATTTCTAAACCGTATCGACGAAATCATAATGTTCACCCCGCTCAACGAGGCTGAAATCGAGGAAATCGTCGGATTACAGATTCGCAGTGTTCAGAAGATGCTTGAGACCAACGGCATTCGTCTTGAAGTAACCCCGAAAGCACTTAAATATCTTGCTGAAGAAGGATATGATCCGGAATTCGGAGCGCGCCCGGTCAAGAGGGTGATCCACCGACAGGTGCTCAACCGGCTTTCAAAGGATATTCTTGCTCAAAAGGTCGACCGCGAACACCCGATTATAATCGATGCAGGCGAGGACGGCCTCGAATTCCGCAACTAAATCATACTCATTCTCCTCTCCCCCTTTTTATCCATTTATACTACCGACACATTCTGTATTATATTTACAGCATTATATTTACACTAACTTCACAAAAAGCCAAATTTACTTCGATTATGAAAAAGCTATTGTTTACACTTTTAATGGCACTTCCGGTACTTTTTCTCGCTTCGTGCCACGACGATGACGACCTTCCTGACGTATCGTTGAATATCGCCTACTCGGGAGGTACAATCGTAGATAACGAACTTTATGTTGTCGCAGGCGACACTCTCGTAATTGACAGCCTGTGGGTGACACCTAAGGACGCCACCAAAAATGCTGCGGTTCTCGCCGTAAGCTACCGTCTCCAGGGCTGGCCTATCGAAAACGTATCCTTCATCCCGTTCAGATGTGTAGTTCCAACCCCGTCGCTCGAACCCGGAAGTTACCAACTCGGCATCTATGCGTCGATTATCCAGGTTGACAAAACACCGGCTTCCGCTTACGCACAACGCACCATCAATATTGTTGAGAACGCGTCCGACATACCCGCGACCGGCACATACACCGAAACCGTCAGACCTGACATTGACAAAAAATAACGATACCTCTAACTTACATGCCCCGCACACGGCCCAAGTCCAATGTGCGGGGCTTAACTTTTTTTACACAGTCAAAAACCTTGTAACCACCATCTTTTTATTATATTTGCAAAATATTCCAATCATTCATTACTTTGATGCAAAATGCTCAGAAAATTACGCATTTTACTGGCGATAATAGCTTTCATATCGGCCACTTTGATTTTTGTTGATTTTTCGGCGTCCGTACATCCCTGGATCGGATGGATTGCCAAAATCCAGTTCTTACCGGCTTTGCTGGCCCTTAATCTCGGTGTGTTGGCAGTTCTAATCATAGCGACACTCGTATTGGGTCGTGTCTACTGTTCTGTTATCTGCCCGCTCGGCATACTTCAGGACATTATCGGGCGTGTGGGGCGTGCGGGGCGCCGACTGCCTTACCGTTTCTCTCCCGCCTTAAGCTGGCTCCGTATGTCAATGTTAGCAGTAATGGTTTTGGCAATCGCATTCGGCATTTCGGCTGTTGTAACGTTGCTTGCTCCTTACAGCACCTTCGGACGTATAGTCTCATCGCTGATCGGGCCGTTGTGGAGATGTGGTAACAACGGATTGGCAGATATAGCCGCACAAAACGACAGTTACATGTTTGCCCATACCGAATTTGCTCCCGTTGTATGGAGCATGACAGCTGCGGCAATAGCAGCATTGGTCATCATCGGCATTCTTGCATGGCGAAACGGACGCACTTACTGCAACACCATATGTCCTGTTGGAACCCTGCTTGGCTATCTGTCAAAGTTTTCGTTGTTCGCACCTGTTATTGACACATCAAAATGTACGAGTTGCGGAGTATGCGGACGCAAATGTAAGGCTTCTTGTATCAACACCAAAGAACATTCCATTGATTACACCCGATGCGTTGCCTGCATGGATTGTATTGACAATTGTAATCAGGGTGCAATATCATTCTCGCTCAGAAGAAAAACAGCTGCACAAGAAACAACCACGACTACTTCAACAACTTCACAATCACGCCGCAGCTTTTTAGGCATTGCAAGCCTGCTTGCAGCCGGAGCCGCAGCAAAAGCAGCCGAAAAAACGGTGGACGGAGGGTTAGCCAAAATCGAAGAAAAGAAGGTGCCTAACAGACGCACACGTATCGTGCCGCCGGGGGCCATAGGTATAAAAAACCTGGAATCTCACTGTACGGCGTGCCAGCTTTGCGTACAGGTATGTCCAACGGGCGTATTGCGACCTTCGACCAGTCTTGCCACATTCATGCAGCCGGAATCATCTTATGAAACAGGCTATTGCCGTCCTGAATGCACGCGCTGCTCCGATGTGTGCCCTTCCGGTGCAATACGGCCGATAAAAGTTGAAGACAAAGTTTCGACACAAATCGGACATGCCGTCTGGATAAAGGAAAACTGTGTCGCCCTTCGCGACGGAGTGCATTGCGGCAATTGCGCCCGTCACTGCCCCGTTCAGGCTATAACGATGGTCCCGAGCGACAGTGACAATCCCGAATCGCCTTGGATTCCGGTTGTGAACGACGAAAGATGCATTGGCTGCGGAGCTTGTGAGAATTTATGCCCTGCCCGGCCGTTCAGTGCCATATATGTAGAAGGTCACGAACGTCACCGCACTGTTTAATCAATAATACGCATAAGAGAATATGGACAAAAATATTAATCGCCGTGACTTTCTCCGGCGGCTTGGTGCAGGAGGTGCTCTGATATCAGCATCAGTCCTGACCGGTTGCAGACCAGGCAGCAATACGGCAGACGAACAATCGGCCTCGGCATTGTCTGCCATACCGAAAAATAGCATGACCTACCGTACAAATCCCAAAACCGGCGAAAAAGTGTCGATTCTTGGCTACGGGTGCATGCGCTGGCCTACACTCAACGGCTCCGACACACTCGATCAGGACGAGATCAACCGTCTCGTCGACAAGGCCATCGAATATGGGGTCAATTATTTCGACACATCGCCGGCATATTGTCAGGGAAATTCGGAACGTGCTACCGGAATAGCATTGAAACGGCATCCGCGTGACAAATTTTTCATAGCTACAAAACTATCCAATTTCGCTCCGTCGACATGGAGTCGCGAAGCTTCTATGGCCATTTATAACAAGTCGTTCAAGGAACTTCAGGTAGATCACATAGACTATATGCTGCTTCATGCCATTGGAGGAGGCGAAGATGCGATGGCCACTTACCGCGCCCGTTTTGAAGACAACGGTATGCTCGATTTTCTGATTAAAGAGCGCGACGCAGGACGTATCGGCAATCTCGGTTTTTCATATCATGGCGATGTGGCGATATTCGACTATCTTCTCTCTCGTCATGAAGAAATAAAATGGGATTTCGTTCAGATTCAGCTCAATTACCTCGATTGGAAGCATGCTCATGAAATCAATCCCGCAAACACCAATGCCGAATATCTCTATGGCGAACTTGCCAAACGAAACATCCCGGCTGTCATTATGGAACCGCTGCTCGGCGGCCGTCTGTCAAAAGTCAACGACCACGTTATGACGAGGCTCAAACAGGCTGCGCCAGAACGTAGTGTGGCATCATGGGCTTTCCGTTATGCAGGTTCGCATCCCGACGTTCTCACCGTGCTCAGTGGAATGACTTATATGGAACACCTTGAGGACAACCTTCAGTCTTTTTGCCCGCTCAAGCCTCTTACAGATGAAGAGACGGAATTCCTGTATGAGACTGCCGATATGATGATGCAGTATCCCACTATACCGTGCAATGACTGCAAATACTGTATGCCATGCCCTTATGGTCTCGACATCCCGGCAATCCTTCTGCATTACAATAAATGCGTTAACGAAGGCAACGTTCCCAAATCACTCGAAGATCCAGGTTACCGAAAGGCCCGAAGAGCTTTTCTTGTAGGTTACGACCGGTCTGTGCCGAAACTACGCCAGGCGTCGCACTGCATCGGATGTAACCAATGTCGAGTGCATTGTCCGCAACAAATCGACATCCCTGCACAGATGCAACGCATTGACAACTTCGTGGAGAACCTGCGCCAGGGCAAACCTCTGAATCAGGAATCACATTCCGATGCTTGATTTCTTGCTTTTTAAATGATTGTTGATTAATTTTGCAGTCATTAATACCAATTAAACAGATTCATATTTTTTCCGACAAGGCGTAAAATTATGGTCAACCAACTTAGAAGCCACACCAGCACTCATGGGCGGCGCATGGCAGGGGCTCGTGCCCTATGGCGTGCTAACGGCATGAAGGAGGAGATGATAGGCAAACCGATTATTGCCGTCGTTAACTCGTTCACGCAGTTTGTTCCAGGACATACACATCTTCACGAAATAGGCCAGATTGTAAAGCAAGAAATTGAAAACCTCGGGTGCTTTGCAGCTGAGTTCAACACTATAGCTATTGACGACGGAATAGCGATGGGACATGACGGAATGCTCTATTCCCTCCCCTCCCGCGACCTTATAGCCGATTCTGTCGAATATATGGTAAACGCCCACAAGGCAGATGCCATGATTTGCATAAGCAATTGCGACAAAGTGACTCCCGGAATGCTCATGGCAGCAATGAGGCTTAATATCCCGACCATATTTGTATCGGGAGGACCGATGGAGGCAGGCAGACTCGGCTCACGCAAACTCGACCTTGTCAATATCATGGTTGACTCAGCCGACGAGTCGATAGATGATGCAACTGTCTCGCTCATCGAACGCGAAGGATGTCCGACATGCGGATCATGCTCGGGAATGTTCACGGCCAATTCGATGAATTCTCTCAACGAAGCCATCGGGCTCGCTTTGCCCGGCAATGGCACTGTAGTGGCCACCCATACCATGCGTGTAAAGCTATTCAAGGAGGCAGCACGGAAAATCGTAGCCAATACTTATGCATTCTATGATAAAGGCGACGAAAGCGTTCTGCCTCGCAGCATAGCCTCTCGGGAAGCCATACTCAACGCCATGACTCTCGATATAGCCATGGGAGGGAGCACAAACACTGTGCTGCACCTTCTGGCAATAGCAAATGAGGCCGGTGCCGATTTCTCTATGAAAGACATAGATATGCTCTCGCGTCGCACGCCTGTGCTCTGTAAGGTATCACCTAACAGCAGCTATCACATTGAAGATGTAAACCGCGCCGGAGGCATCCTCACAATCATGAAGCAGCTTGCCGACCATGGACTCGTCGACACAAATGTAAGACGAGTCGACGGCCTGACTCTTGGCAAGGCTATTGCCTTATATGCACACGAAGACTATGAATTCTGGCATGCAGCTCCGGCTGGAATTCACAGTTCACAACTGGGTTCGCAGGATTGCCGATATGACACACTGGACAGCGACCGCGCAGAAGGATGCATCCGTGATATCGATCATGCTTATGCAAAAGATGGAGGACTTGCCGTCCTCACCGGCAATATCGCCAGAAACGGATGCGTAGTAAAAACTGCCGGTGTTGACGAAAGCATCCTTAAATTCTCAGGAAAAGCCAAAGTTTTTGTCAGCCAAGAAGAAGCAGTCGAAGGTATCTTAAACGGCAAAGTATGCAGCGGAGATGTCGTAGTCATAATCTACGAAGGCCCTAAAGGAGGGCCCGGAATGCAGGAAATGCTCTATCCTACAAGCTATATCAAGAGTAAGCATTTAGGCAAGGAATGCGCACTTATCACCGACGGCAGATTCTCGGGCGGGACTTCCGGCCTCTCAATCGGCCATATATCGCCGGAAGCCGCTGCCGGTGGAGAGATAGCCCTCGTTCGAGACGGTGATATAATCGACATCGACATCCCTGCCCGAACTATAAATCTACGCGTAAGCGACACGGAAATCGAGTGCCGCCGTAAGGAAGAACTATCATTAGGCAAAGAGGCATTCACACCGAGAGGGCGCGACCGAGTGGTCAGCCGTGCCTTGCGTGCTTATGCAGCCAATACCACCTCTGCCGACAAGGGCGGAGTTAGATGTGATATTTGAACAGGAATGCCCACTTAAAGTAAATATCTGACAGCTATGACCAAAGAAACAGAACTCATACGAGGGTCGGAAGCACTGATACGAGCGCTCCTTGATTCGGGAGTTACAACAATTTTCGGCTATCCGGGAGGACAGATTATGCCGGTTTACGACAGTCTGTACGATTATACCGATAGGATTACACATTTGCTCGCCCGTCATGAGCAGGGTGCAATACATGCGGCACAGGGTTATGCCCGTGCTTCCGGGAAACCCGGGGTTGTCATATCTACATCGGGTCCTGGCGCGACAAACCTGATCACCGGCCTGAGCGATGCAATGATTGACAGCACTCCATTGGTCGTGATTACAGGCCAGGTGCCATCGTCTCTTCTCGGCAAGGATGCATTCCAGGAGGCTGACGTGATCGGCATGACACAGCCAATGACAAAATGGTCTGTTCAGATTGAACGCGCTGAAGATATATCAGCAGCCGTGGCTCGTGCTTTCTATATAGCTTCAAGCGGCCGTCCGGGTCCTGTCGTGATAGATTTTACCCGTGACGCCCAGATACAACTCACAGAATATCATTTCGAGCCATGCCGCTTTATAAGAAGCTACAATCCGGAGCCGCATCCTAAGACCGACGATATTCGGCTCGCCGCAAAAATGATAAATGCTGCAAGGCGCCCCTTGATCCTATCCGGACAAGGTGTTACTCTTTCAAGAGCGGAGAGCGAACTACGCGAGTTTGCTGAAAAAGGCGATATACCGGTAGCATGCACAATGCTTGGTCTTAGCTCTATTCCCACCTCGCATCCCCTTTATAAAGGAATGCTTGGAATGCATGGCAATATCGGACCGAATATTAACACTAACCGTGCGGACTTGATTATTGCCGTAGGCATGCGATTCGACGACCGCGTCACCGGCGATGTTTCGAGCTATGCACCGAACGCAAAGATCATCCATATCGATATCGACGAAAGCGAATTTGACAAGACCGTTATATCAAGCCTGCACCTTCACGGCGACGCCGGCGAAGTACTCCGTGCTCTGATTCCGTTAATTGATCCTGCAATCAGGGGCGAATGGAACGCATCGTTCGACAATCACCGCAAAGTAGAAGAGGCTGAAGTAATCAATCGCGAAATCAACCCTCCCCAAAGCGAGGGAGCCATGCAGATGGGCGAAGTGGTGCGCAAGGTCAGCCATGCATATTCTGACGATGCCATTCTTGTCACAGACGTAGGCATGAACCAGCTTTTCGCTGTAAGATATTTCGGATTCAGATCGCCAAGAAGCTGTATAACTTCCGGAGGGCTTGGCACAATGGGATTCGGTCTCCCGGCTGCAATCGGAGCCAAATGGGCTGTCGACGAACGACCTGTTGTGCTGTTCGTAGGAGACGGAGGATTTCAGATGACAATACAGGAACTTGGAATGATTATGGAATACGGCATTGCAGTGAAAATTGTTCTGCTCAACAACAACTTCCTTGGAAATGTACGCCAATGGCAACATCTGTTTTTCAATCGCCGTTACAGCTTCACGCCAATGCTCAATCCTGACTTTATATCGGTAGCCGCTGCCTACGGAATCAGTGGAGAGGATGTCTCCGATCGTTCTCAACTTGATGCAGCAATCCAACGTATGATAGAATCAGACGGAGCATATCTGCTGAATGTTAACATCGACCCCGACGACCTCGTATTCCCTATGACCCCCGGAGGAGCCGCAGTCGACACAATAATGCTGAATCCGACCGATTACTACAGACCGGCCGAATAATCACGATAGAGACATGGAACAACAGACTTTTACAATATCGATTTTTACAGAGAACCAAGTCGGCCTGCTCAATCAGATTGCGATTATATTCACACGGCGACATCTCAACATCGACAGTATCTCTGCCAGTGCAAGTTCAATTCCGAGTGTCCACAAGATTTTGATTACCTGCCGTAATACACGCAGGATGATGGAACACGTGGTCAAGCAGCTCGAACGACGTGTAGACGTACTCAAAGCGTTTCTTTATACCGATGATGACATAGTCTTTCAGGAAGTGGCTTTGTACAAAGTAACCACTGCCCCGCTTCTGGCTGAATCGAAAATCGAGGAAATCATACGTCGCAACGGAGCCAGAGTCCTTGACATAACTCCCGATTACACTGTATTTGAAAAGACCGGGCACACAAGCGAGACTGAACAGCTTTTCAATGAGCTTTTACCTTACGGACTACGCCAGTTTGTAAGGAGCGGCCGCGTGGCCGTGACACGCTCGCCCGAAGAACTTGTCGACCGTTATATTGCCGAACAGCAGGTGCGCCTACGCGAGACAGAGTCAAAAAACAATAACATCTAAATTCTATTAATATGGCAAAACTCAATTTCGGCGGCATCGAAGAAACCGTCATCACCCGCGAGGAATTTCCGTTGGAGAAGGCCCGCGAAATATTAAAAGATGAGACCATTGCCGTGCTCGGATACGGCGTACAGGGCCCGGGTCAAAGCATGAACCTACGCGACAACGGATTCAACGTAATCGTAGGTCAGCGTTCGGGCCGTACATTCGACAAAGCCGTAGCTGACGGTTGGGAGCCCGGCAAAACTCTCTTCGGCATCGAGGAAGCTTGCGAAAAAGCTTCAATAATCATGTGCCTTCTGTCAGATGCCGCAGTCATTTCGGTCTGGCCGACTATCAAGAAAAACCTTACGCCCGGCAAGGCTCTCTATTTCTCTCATGGCTTTGCCATAGCATGGCCCGACAGAACAGGAGTCGTGCCGCCTGCCGATGTAGATGTCATAATGGTCGCCCCGAAGGGATCAGGCACTTCGCTGCGCAGCATGTTCCGCGAAGGTCGCGGCATCAACTGCAGTTATGCTGTCGAGCAGGACCACACGGGGCACGCTCTTGAACGCACTCTTGCCCTTGCCATCGGCATAGGTTCAGGCTACATTTTTGAAACCACTTTCCGTCGTGAGGCTTACAGCGATCTGACAGGCGAACGCGGATCGTTGATGGGTGCACTCCAGGGACTATTCCTTGCTCAGTATGAAACATTGCGTGAAAACGGACATACACCTTCGGAGGCTTTCAACGAGACAGTGGAGGAACTGACACAGTCCCTCATGCCGTTAGTAGCCGACAAAGGTATGGACTGGATGTATGCCAACTGTTCGACGACGGCTCAGCGAGGTGCGCTTGACTGGATGGGCGCATTCCATGACGCTGTCAAACCGGTTATGCAGAAACTTTATGCAAGCGTGGCCAGCGGCGAAGAGGCACAGCATTCAATCGATTCAAACTCAAAAGCCGATTATCGCGAAGGTCTTGAGAAAGAACTCAAGGCTCTACGCGAAAGCGAAATGTGGCAGGCCGGACAGACTGTCCGCAACCTGCGCCCTGAAAACAACTGAAAAAGGTCAGACGCCCCGCGCATTGAAAATAAGGAACGCAAGATCGCGCAAAATATCGTAAGGGTCTTGGCGAGAGCCGAGGCCCTTCATATTGCGGTCTGCCTCACGCAGGGCCGATATTATCTCTATAGCTTGTCGGGCACTGTAATAACGGGCTGATTTTTCAATCCGTGTCACCTGCCCCGACCATTTCAGACCAAGAGCGTTCATCAGAGAAGCCGGCGATTTGTCGCGGGTGAAATGATATATAAGGATATTACTGAAAAGCCCGAACAGAGTAGCCGGTACGGGAATTGCCGGATTGACTTTTGGATTAGCCCTGAAATATTCAATAATTTTTACTGTTTTGGCAGCGTCCCTGACTGAAATGGCATCAGTAAGTTCAAACAAGTTGTAGTCTTTGCTGACACCGACATTGCGTTCGATTACTTCAGGCGTTATCATTGCCCCGGGTTCAAGAGCCACTGTCAGTTTTTCAACCTGATTATACAACCGCGACAAATCCGTACCGACATAATCGCAAAGCATCGCAAGCCCTTTTTCCTCAATATTCAAACCTTTAGATTTGATAATAGCCGAGACAACCGACGAAAGATTGCGATCCTTTACAGGCTCCGAATCGAATATCTCGCCGCGAATAGCCTGCAGTGCCTTGATCACCTTTGACGATTTCACTGTTTTTCCCCTACTCGCCAGCATGAGCACGGTCGACTGTACAGGTCTCTCAAAGTAAGGAATAAGTTTTTCGAGCGCGCCGTCACGCCAGTTTTGTATCTCCTTGGCTATGACCACAAGCCTCTGTCCCAATACAGGATAATTATGACAAAGACTGATAATGTCTTCAGGACTTGTGTCGGCTCCATAGACTACATAAAGGTCAAACGCCTTATCTGATTCGGGCACAGAAGCCTCAAGCTGCTTTACGAGTTGATCTATATAATAACCTTCCTCGCCGTGAAGCAGATAGACCGGGGCGAAATTACCGGATGCTATCTGACGGCGTAGCTGTTCGTATGCCTGATGGACATCTTTTACTGCCATGGTTGGGTTGAATGTCTGATTTTTTTGTAAATTTACATATTATTTTCGACAATTCATGAAAAAGGCGACAGAACATTTACCGGTTTTGAATTTACCGGCTTTTGAACCCGATATTTGTGTCACAAACGGCGGGGTATTGTCGATACGCGACAACCAGCGCGGGAAATATGTGGCTCTCACACCCGAAGAATGGGTGCGTCAGCATTTTGTGCGCTGGCTGACCGGCGTCAAAGGTTATCCCGAATCGTTGGTGATAAACGAAGTCGGGCTTACCGTCAACGGACGCCAGCGAAGAGCCGACACAGTTGTCTATTCACGCAATCTTCGCCCTCTGATGATTGTCGAATATAAGCGTGCATCGGT
Organism: uncultured Bacteroides sp.; assembly: GCA_964489495.1. GTDB lineage: Bacteria > Bacteroidota > Bacteroidia > Bacteroidales > Muribaculaceae > Paramuribaculum. The sequence goes on along the minus strand of CAZAZA010000009.1, from coordinate 41,226 downwards.
TGCTGTCACCCAAAAAGTATTTGACCAGATCGTCCGTTATAACATGACATTCCTTGCCCCGTATATCACAGTAAGCAACGGCCTATGCCACTATTGCTGCCGGATAGATTTCGACAAACACACCTATTCGTTTCTGACCGACATTCCCGATTATTCAGAATTATGAACCGCGTTTATTCCCGCTCTGAAAGTTCAAGCCAACGAAGTTCGACTTCGTCGAGACGCGACTTCATGGCCGAATATTCCTGATACATGCCGGCGGCATCATCAAGCACTTCGCCACTGTTGAACTTACTCTCCATCTCGTTGATTCCGGCATTCAGTTTATCCATTTCGGATGTTAGTTGCTCAAGTTCCTGACGTTCTTTGAATGAAAGTTTCGCAGGGCGTGATGCCGTCGGTTTCGTCTTCTTAGAAATATTACTCTCGGCAACTCTCTCATCTCTTTGTGCAGAAACCTCATTCTTGATATTCTCTTCACGCCATTTGCGCCAATCGCTGTAATTTCCCGGAAAATCCTTTATTACCCCGTTGCCTTCCATAACGAAAATATGGTCGACTATTGAGTCAAGAAAGAAACGGTCATGAGAAACTATTATCACGCATCCTTTAAAGTCGCGGAGATACTCTTCAAGAATGCCAAGCGTAACAATATCAAGGTCGTTGGTCGGTTCGTCAAGTATCAGAAAGTTAGGTTGAAGCATCAACACTGAAGCCAGATGCAAACGGCATCGTTCTCCACCGCTGAGTGTCGAAATATATTTCTGCTGATCAGCAGGCGAGAACAGAAAACGTTGCAGAAACTGCATCGGACTATAGTGTCGTTCGCCATGGTCAGTCACTGCCACATCCTCGGCAATACGGGTGATGGCATCAATCACTTTGTCATCCGGGCGAAATGCAATACCCTCCTGACTATAATATCCAAAACGGACCGTATCACCTACATTCCAGCTGCCACTGTCCGGAGCTACGAGCCCCTGAAGCATTTTGATAAAAGTCGATTTGCCCACACCGTTATGTCCGACAATACCAAGTTTTTCGTAACGGGCAAACGTATACGTGAAATCATCCAGAATCACTTTTTCACCAAAACGTTTATTAACGCCCTTGGCCTCAAAAATTTTTGAACCGACATATGAAGCCTCGCCCCGCAGATCGACATTTGATTCTGACAAATTGATTCTCGATCTTTCTTTCAGGTCATAAAAAGCGTTGATACGGTAGCGGGCTTTGCCGGCACGGGCTTGCGGCTGACGACGCATCCATTCCTGCTCTTTACGCAACGTATTCTTCACCTTTGCAAGTTCGGCAGACATAGCCTCGATGCGTTCAGCTCTTCGGCGCAGATAGTAATCATAATTGCCGTCATACACATATGTCGTCTGACGGTCGATTTCAATGATTTTATGACATACACGGTCAAGGAAATAACGGTCGTGCGTCACCATAAGCAATGTCATTCGCGACCGTGTGAGGTACTGCTCAAGCCATTCAATCACCTCAATATCGAGATGATTGGTGGGCTCGTCGAGAATAAGCATGTCGGGATTACCCAATATAACTCGGGCAAGCGCTATACGCTTAAGCTGGCCGCCGGACAGTTGACCGACTTTTTGTTCGAGATTGCTGATGTTAAGCTGGGTTAGCAACTGCTTGAGCCTGTCTTCATAGTCCCATGCGCCGGATGCATCCATCTTATGCATTGCATCGGCTATACGACCGGCATCGCCTGACGACATTGCCGATTCATACTCGGCAATTGTTTCCGAAACATCTCCTGCCTCCTGTAGGCAAGCCTGAAGCACAGTGATTTCAGGAGATGAGAACGACGGTGTCTGTTCCAGATAACCAACCCTTAAGTCGTTAGAGAATACCACTTCGCCCGAATCGGCACTGTCACGGCCCGAAATAATGCTCAGCATCGTCGATTTGCCGGTACCGTTTTTGGCTATGATACCGATTTTGTCACCCTCATTCACTCCAAAAGTGACATCGGCAAACAAGATGCGTTCGCCGACACTCTTTGTAAGCTCTTTGACTTGAAGAAAACTTCCCATTTCTTTATTATCGTGCGAGAGAGAGATTAAGTGTTATACCATAAGCCGAATTCGTAGTCGGATAAGAATTTGACGAAACTATCGGCGTGTTGACCTGATGCTCGAAGAACATACCCACCGTCATGGCCTTAGACAACACATAGTTTGCCGTAAGATGTATGTTCAGTGTCTGGCTTCCCGATGTTGCCTGTGTATAGTTACTTTCGATGCGGCGTATTAGCGCCTGTGTGCGCTGCAAGCTGAAATCACCCTTGACTGTCAGATCATTGCTTACACCGGTTTGCGAACCTTTCATTTTCAAAACCGTATTGAATCCAACCATCTTCCATCCTATTCCGGCACTTATGCCGCGAGTAGTAGCCTCGACGACCTGTCCCGCTGAAGTATTAAGGGTGAGTGTGCGCTGATCCCTGAATTCAGCATTGAACGTTATATCGTTGCGCATAGTAGCCGAAACACCTATAAGCGGAGCGAATTTCTCAGTAATTGCAACTGACGAGATATTAAACGGAGAGGAAGGTATAGGCTGACCGGTCAGCTCGTCCAGCGTAAAGCCGAAATTATCGCGTACTCCAAGCCAATTCAGGTAACTTGAATAATTACCCACGCTATACGTACATTGATACGCATGAGTTAGAGTAAACGACTTGAAAATTTCGCTCATACGGCCCAGCTGCACAAGACCATCATATGTGACACGCCAGTTAGGCAAGACTTCGCTGAAAGAAGGGAACGGATCGAGATATTGAGAATGTGCGTCCCGGCCGGTATATGCCGCAAGGAATGCGGGAATAAGAACATCGCTTCCCGTCCGGCTTACCCCTCCGACTTCAGGGCTGAAAGGCTTTCCGGCATTTGGATTACCGTTCATAAACCCGTTAGACGGATAATTGACACCTCTGAAATTAGCCTCAAAACGGTCGGCTATCACAGGTATGTTGGTCAGGAATTGATCAAATGTTTTGCTGTAATATCCGTTCTCGGCCTTACTCGAACCGAGAGCCGTGGCTATCGCACAATGAGTCTTTGTATAGGATCCGGCCATGGACACAGGCATATTGTCGTACATAAACTGTACCTGACGGGTGCGGTTGTCGGTCCGATTGGCTGTGAGTGTAACTTTTAAGCCTTTAACCGGTTCCAGTACCAGCTCTATATTGAGTTCGTTGGTTTTCGATGCCACAAACGGAGAAGTCTGACCCGATTCAGTCATCAGCCAACCGCGTTCAAGAGCCTTGTTGACATAATCTTCTCCTGCAAAGCCGAAAGCGAAATCAAGGCCAGGGGCCATCGGTCCATATTTGGTACTTTCACCGAATATGCTTCCGACATCGGGAATGAACAAGGGCACCGACAACGACTGCGTGCGCCGCCAGCGGATCGATGCGCTACGCGGCATCATCAGGAAACGTGCGGTGTAGCTCGCTATGTCATACATCACTCCGCGTTCGTTCGGAGCAAGTTCCTGAACAGTGAATTTGAGGGTTTCGTCACCCTTGGTAAGGATGCGCACGCTGTTATTGTCGATAGTCTTAGTTTTGACAGGGAAATTACGCGACGGCGTTACACTGTCACCGACAGTCTTTGCCGTTACACGTATGCGCTTAGTGCGTAGGTTATGCTTTATGACAATCCCCGAGTCACTGCTCAACTGGAGTGTCCGTTCATATTTCTTGGCCTTGGTCTTCGATTTTGAATCGCGTTTTTCAGCTCCCATTCGCGGTTTGTTGCGATTGACCGATGATATATTGTTACGTGACTTGCTCGCAAATCGCTGGTTAACTTCCTTGAGGAAGCTCCATTTGTTGTAAAGTGTCTCGAAGTTGATGCGTCCGTCAGCGTTCCAGCTCGACTGGCTGCTGATTGTATTGCCAAGCCGCTCGCCATCTACAGTGGCTCCGCGGTCCCAACGGTATGTGGCGTTGTACGTGACGTTTCCCGTCAAGAAGTCAAGGAATGAGATACGATTGAAGGGAGCTCGATAGCTGCCTGTAAAAGTTTGGTTATATGCCCACGGAGTGCCCAGTTTTGCAATAGAGCTCCATATTGAGTCTTTCCACTCCTTATATTGGTCGGGGAACAGTTTTTTATTCACCGGTCCGGCCGGTTCCTCAATTCGTGCCGACGTATTTGAATTAAAAGTGAAGTTCAACGATTTAGTCAGATTCCATGTTATCGCCAACTGACGGTCCCACAGGAAGTTCTTGCTCACCGAGACAGGCAACTGAAACACCTGGTCGGTCTCCGAACGCACCTGCTGCTCAAAGTAGTAGCGCGACATATTGGTCAGGAACGAGATGGAGTTAGGCAACCACTGAAGTTCCCAGTCTTTCAAGAAACGAGCATTTTTCTTATTGCTCTTTATATGAGAGAAAGGCTTAAGACCTTTGATATAGGGAGTATAAGTGTACTGGAAACTACCCCTGTAGTCATTTGAATTTTCATATTCCGTTGTCGGATCGCTCTTATGCTGCTTGTTGAACGAGAAATTAAACGTAAAATTCGCCGGATCCCACGGCATGGGATTCTTTGAACGCACGTCAAAGTTCAAGCCGGAAATCGAAAAACTCTCTGAACGAGACTGGTCTACGGCATAATTAGTGATTGAATCTCGCTCATGTTTCGACGAAGCGTCATCAAGCGCCTTCTTCAACAATACATCCTGGTCTAACGGATTGTATTTCGGGGAAGTTTTCTCTTTTGATATAGAATAGAACACCGGAGCGCGGAGCTTGGCGGCAGCCGGCACAAGTTTGCCTATATCGGCTTGCACCGAGAAATTAAACCTATCGAAATCGTCCATTCTGCGGTTGTTGAGCGACTGGTCCACGCCGCCGAATCCTGCCGTCTCGCGCTGAACATCAAAGTTGAGTGAAGCAATATCCGACATAGCCAGATTGGCTGTGACATGCGCTGCCCAACCGCCATCGTTATTGAAATCTGTCACTTTAAGTTCGTTCACCCAAACCGTTCCGTCCTTCACAGTCTTTGAATTGTTCCGGACACCCACAAGCATAACGCGTACGTCGCTCAGCGACGGATTGCCCATCACGGCCATACGGTTGCGCTCATTCTCCGGGTCACGTCCCGTGTAAAGCTTATTGAAACCGACGCCCTCAACCTCAGACCGACGTGCACGGTTACGCTCTTCTTTCAGTTCCACCAGTGACTGCAACTTGAAATCCATGAAATTCTCTTTGGGCCACACTGAATATCTCTGGTCATCGTTATATTTTCCCGGAGGAGTAAGCGTAAGAGGGATCTCATACTCATAGAAATTATTCTTCACATCCGAGCCGAGACGGATAAAGAGCGACAGTTCGCCCGATCGGAGCGCCGTCAGGTTTTCGATAAATGATTCTGCGTGAATCCACATCTGAAGACGCTTGTAATTGCGCAGGTCCTGCTGAGTGTTGCGATACACCGCACGGGCATCGCCGGCATTAAGTCCGGATACTTTCAGCGACATAGACTGCTCGTTGAGCTGCACTATCTGCTGCTGTCCGGGGTCGCTGATACGTGTCACGCCGGGCGGCAACACATAGTTCACAGGCTCACGGCTGGCATTCTCCTCTATATTCACGACCGATACGTCGAGCTGGCCCTCGGCGGGCGCATCTCCACGATTGTTGAGATTGAAATCATATGGACGCCATTCTCCCCTCACGAGTTCGAGAGTCGCGAATCGCAAATGCGTCACCTTCTTAAAGCCGGTCATGAATATGCGGGCGAAACGTATAGTTGAGAAGTCGCTGATTGAGCCCACAACTCGCTCATACTCGCTCAACGGTATCTTGAACTGATACCAAGTCACTTCCTGATCTTTTCCATCGCGAGTGCGCACCAACGAAACCTGTTTGTCGGTGATAAAATTGCGGCCGACTTCAAGGTCTTCGGGACGTATCGAAACATGATACTGGAAGTAACGTTCATATTCGTTAAGTGTATTGTCCTGATTGATATCCTCGACATCAGGCAGCGAACGCGAAGACTGATATAGCGGGTCGGTTGCGTCTTCAGGTGAAAGGGAGTTGCCTTCAACTCCGTTATAACGTTTATAACGGTCGAGAATGCTCATACGCTGCTCGTCATAATCATATCCACGGTAGAAATGATAGTTATCGCCCGCAGGATCATTGAACGGAGAGAACTGGTCGGCCTGCATCTCTTCGATGCGTTGCGGCGAAAGTTTCAGACGCAGTTCCTCAAGATACTTGGCGTAACTGTCAAAACCAAACTCATCATTATTGCGCAGTCCGTCAAGTCCGACATCCTGCACGGGTCTGGCTGTGGAATTGTTATCGAAGGCATAAGTAAGAGAGTTCTGCGACGATACACGTCCCCACACCGTCGATTTCAGATATTGATCATCACCGTCGACGGGCATACCGTTTTCATAGCTCTTCAGACCATCCTTAAGTATATCCTCACTTATCTCACCGAAATTGAAATAAAGGTCACCTCCTTCGTAATTGGGATTCTCCTCATCGAGGAAGGGACTCATCATCCAGAATTGGATATACTCAATATTCGACTGCTCGAAGTTTGTGTTGTCGAGACGCCGCATTATTCCACCCCACCTTTTTTCGGGGTTCAGGAGATTACCCTGGTCGTCGATGTTGGTTGCGTCAAGGTTATAGGGACCTCGCTCTGTAGGATAAAACGAAAGATTGAGAGTCTGCACGGTCGAAGATTCACCATAAGTGAGCTCACGTCCCGGAAATATCTCATAACTCTTTACTTCGCGTACATATGGATTGGACAGCTGCTTGAGATCGCTTCGCAGATAACCCGGCAACATTGACGAATTTCGCTGAGTGAAAAGACGGTCAATATAATACCAGTTCAGCAATGCCCTGTTCTTGCCATAATCCACATTGTTGCTCAAAGCCGCCTCTGGAAACAGTGCGCCGCCACCACCTTCATAAGGTGTCGAGGCGAGAAACCAGGAATAAGGCGATCGCAAATCTATACCTGTCTGTGCCGACTCGAAATCGTCGATGAACGACGATCCACGGTTTGTACCGCTCTTCTGATTATGCGGCACAAGCTGGGCAAATTCGCCCTGAAGTGAAAGTCGTGACGGAGCTGTTGAACTTACGGTGGGTATCTTATTCAGCAAGTTTGTCAGCCACATGAAATCTGTCTGGTAGTTGAAATTCAATCCCCACATCGTATTGTTGACAACCTCGTCACCGATATTTACCTTCTCAGTCAGAGCCTTCTCTGAAAAATGCATGATTGTACCGCCTATCTGGAAGTTAGGGTTGAATTTGTACTGCAGGTCAAGTCCGAGCAACGTTTTGCGCTGGGTACTATAGAGTGATTGGTTTTCAAGAGTCACGCTTACATTCTGTCCGGAGTCGATGATGCTCTGGTTTGTAATGGTGACTATACCCATCGAGTAATCAACCGTATAATCGCTGTTTTCCACCAGACGTACACCGCCGGCAGTCACTACGACCGACCCTCGCGGCACGTTCATGGCATTCAGGCGTATCTGTGCGCCTGACGAGGCCTGATATTCTCCGGTGATGACAAACTTGTTTTTGTCGGCAAACTGTCGGGCAACCACAAGCGTGGAGTCATACAGTTGCTGATAGACATATTGTTCGGCAATAGCCGGATTCCCGATTTTTTCAGCGAGATGCCGTCCGAATGGTTCTACAACTGGAAATATGATTTTACCGCTTGACGCTATTATGGTGTAACCCTCGATGAAGTCAAAGAATCCGTCCGAATTAGACTCTTCGTTTGAGTCGAGTCGGTCAAGGTTCATGACCTGAAGAAGAGACTGATTACTGAGACCGGGAACAGGCAGATAGTTGATTTCTATACCGGTCGTATCACTGAGGTATTTGATATTCAGGCGAAAATTTGATTTCTGAACCTGATAAGCTCCGAGCGAGTAAACATTTTTCATCATCAGCTTCCACATAGGCAAACGTGGAGCCACGGTTGTGCTTTTAAGCATCTTTACATACAGCGACTGCTCGGTCGATGTTATGTCGGACGAAAATTCACCCACCTGATATACCTGTCCGTTATAGGTGTATTGGAAAGCCACACCAAGTACCTCATCGCTGTTGAGCTGGCTTTTTATCGATATATATCCGAGGGTTTTATTGACGCTGTATTCACTTTCCGACAGCAGTCTGGCACTCTCTACTTTTTCATAATCCAGACCACCCACTATGCCGTAGTCAGCCAATGGCTGAAGGGCCTGTGTCACGCTATTGATATTGCGGGCGTCAGGATAGTCGGTCTTTATAACATTTAACAAGTTGTTTGAATTGTTAGAAGGCACCGGTTGTGATCCGTTTGGCTGCCAATAGTCATTTGCGAGAATGCGGTTCTCCCCAAGGTCCATGAAAGCCACTATGTTACGGCTCTGGTTATAGTTACCGCTTTTGTTTGTAACCCACACTTCCACTCTGGTAATCTGTATGCCGGATGACACATATGGAAGGCGTGAAGCAAATTGATCGTAATTATCGTGAAAATACTGTGCTAAAAAGTAATGTCGGTTCTGGTCGTAGTTGTCGACATTGATCGAATATTTTGTTGACTGCACTCCGCCTTTCGTATTTACCGAGCGCGACTCGGAATTCTGTTGCGAAACAAGCGCAGTGGCCGTGAGTTTGCCGAATTGCAGCTGTGTTTTTATACCAAACAAAGCCGTTGACCCTCTTATGAGCGACGAACCCGTAGTCATGCTCACATTACCTGCCTCTATGGTCTTGACGATGTCGTCCTCCTTACCTTCGTAAGCCAGTTTAAGGTTCTTTGAATCGAAGTCGAACGTAGCGTCTGTATTATAGGTCATATTGAAATTCAATCGGTCGCCTACCGATGCAGCGATCGTGGCTTGAATTTTCTGGTCGAAATCAAAGTAAGTCTTTCGACGCGAACCAAGCGACAGGGCCGGATTATCGGTCTTATTACTTTTGATGCCTGTTGAGATCTGGACAGACCCCTGGGTCTTCAGTTTCACACCTCCGGGTCCGAATATTTTCTCAAGCGGCCCGAGTGCAAAATTCATGTCGAGTATGTTGAACGGTTCTTTTTCAGCTTTTCCTCTGACAAGTTCAGAATTACGTTCATAGTAATAACGCTGCATCGACTGACGGTTCTGCCATCGGCCATACTCTTCCTGGGTAAGGAGAATCGGTGTGGCGATATCAGTCTCACCAAGCTTTGTTCTGACCACGTAGCAACCGGACTCCGGGTCAAAGTCAACCACCGTCCTGATATTCGACGGAGTTTCGAGATCCATCGAAAGCTGGTCCGCCATAATCTGCTCGGCACTTTGTGGCACAGTGTTGTTAACCGGTAAAATCACCGAATCAAGAGGCGATATCGATGGAGGAGGGGTAAAAGGCGCCGGAGGCGTAATCTGCGGATTACGATACTGCGCTTCAGCTACCGGATGACGGAACATGACCACCGCCAGCAGGCATACGACAAAAGCGGCCGCCAGACCGGCGGCTCGCCGTATATATAGGTAGGAGTGAGTGTCTCGTCTCATTAAAAAGCATTGTCCGGCGCTTGCACTGTGTTTGACGCCATGAAAAATACTCTTTTAAAACGTATTCACACCGATATTTATTGCGTAGTCCATCCTACAGCATGGCAAGTGCCTTGCGGATCGCATTCTCGACTTTTATTCCCGGATCTTGATCAAATATTTTTTTCAGTACCTTCTGGGCTTGCGGACGGGCATACCCCAATACTGTCAAAGCCGTGAGCGACTCATCAAATGACGGCGATTCGGGGATATTCTGTTGTACAAGTAAAGTGTCTGAAGCTTTTATTTTGTCTCGAAGGTCGATAATGATGCGTTCTGCAGTCTTGGCACCTATGCCTTTGACTGTTTTCAGGCGCTTGCTGTCTCCGCTCGTAATGGATTGTTCGAGTTCGGGCACACTCACGGCCGACAATATCATTCGCGCCGTATTCGCTCCGACTCCCGACACCCCTATTAGCAGTCTGAACAACATTCGCTCTTTTTCATCAGCAAACCCGTAAAGCGCGTATGCATCTTCGCGTATTGCCTCATGAACGAGCAAACGCGTGTCTGTCTTTCCTTCAAGTGCTGTGAAAGTAGCAAGCGAGATATTGAGCAGATAACCTACACCGTTGACATCTACCGTCACCGTGGCCGGCGTCAGCTCAGCCACCTGTCCTCTTAAATATTCTATCATTGCCCTACGTCGATAAGACGTTTAATATCTTCAATTTTGTCGACAGCCGACTGATCGACACGCACAGGCACTACAGTCACATAGTCGCGCTTGAGCCAGTACTCATCGGTTTCGGGGTCATCAGGCTCACTGTTGTGAAATTTACCTGTCAGCCACCAATAAGGGACACCATGTGGATCGATACGGTCGACATATTCTTCCGTCCAGTATCCGCGTGCCGCGCGTGTGACTTTGATTCCTGCCGGACGGACAAGTGCCGGAATATTTACATTGAGGCATATCCCGGCCGGAAGGCCACCGTTCATCACCCGTGAAGTTATATCTGTAATAAATGGGCCGCACTCCGTGAAATCTGCATCCAGCGAATGATGAAGCAAAGAATATCCTATAGAAGGAATACCCACCATACATGCTTCCATCACGGCCCCCATGGTCCCTGAATAAAGGACCGAATTTCCGGCATTCGAGCCATGGTTCACGCCACAAAGCATCAAGTCGGGTTTCCGTGGCATTATTGCGTGAAGCCCGAGCTTCACACAGTCGGCAGGCGTGCCATTGACGGAATAAATGCGGGCGCCAAGCCAGTCGGCATGCCGTGTGACACGCAGCGGCTGATCCACCGTGATTGCAGACGACTGGCCTGATCTCGGCCCGTCGGGAGCAACAGCGATTATGTCGCCAAAAGGCGCGAGTGTCTCAATAAGATAACGAAGGCCCTTGGCACTTACCCCATCATCATTACTTAACATCAGCAATGGTCGTGTATTATTTTCCATAACCGCAAAGTTAGGCATTTTTCACGACAAAACATATAGTCGTTAAATTTGTTATAATTTACAAAAACAAACAAATGAATATGACACGTTTTAGCTATATTAAGAATCGCACCCTCCTGATAATCGCATCTATTATTGTTGTTATGACATTAAACAGCTGTAGTAATCAAGACAAACCCACCGTTCCACCCTCGGTCAAGGTTGCTGTGCAAGTTGTCGGAGGTGACAGTCTCAACAATTCGGGTACACTATATTCCGGAACCACACTATCCTCCAGATCATCGACAGTGAGTTTCCTGGTTCCGGGCACTGTGACGCATGTCTACACCGGAGTGGGCAATCAAGTAGTTAAAGGCCAGAAACTCGCAAGCCTGAAAAGCGAGGATCTTGTCAACGCCAACAATATAGCTCAAGCCGAGCTGGCAGAAGCTCAGGATGCCTACAGACGTCTAAAGAAGCTTCATGACTCAAACGCATTGCCTGATGTGAAATGGGTTGAAATTCAATCGAAGCTCAAACAAGCCGAAAACGCAGCGGCAATTGCTCAGAGAGCGGTCGGCGACGCTACGATTTATGCACCGTTTGCTGGATATGTGTCCGAGAAATTCGCCGACGAAGGTCAGACAGTCATTGCCTCACAGCCTATATTCTCGATAGTGAACGTGAACGACATGCAGGTGTCGATTTCTGTCCCCGAATCGGAAATACAGAAATTCGGACCGGATACCCGTGCTGATGTGACGCTCGACGGTCTCGATTCGCTTAAATTGACCGGCACATTCGACCAAAAGGGTGTGCTCGCCGACCCCCTCACCCGATCCTACACCGTTAAGTTCAATATTCCCAACCCATCCGGCAAGATTCTACCCGGGATGATAGCAACTGTGCGTATCGAGAACAAGGCCGATGGACTATCTGAAACGGGCAGCACGTTCAACCTCCCGGCGCAGGCCGTACTTCTCGACTCCGACAACCGGCAGTTTGTATGGGCGGTGCGCGATGGCAAAACTCAGCGTGTATTCGTCAAAGCCAACGAACTTTCATCCTATGGAGTGACCGTCAGTGCCGGTCTTTCGTCAGGCGACAGCGTAATTGTAGCCGGCATGCAGAAAGTAAGTTCAGGCACGAAAGTGACAACGATGTAATCACATTATATCACCAAAGTTATGGCATCCGACACATCCAATCCTAAAACCGGCAGCGGAACAAAGCCCAACCCTATCGTTGTCGCCGGTCTTAAATATCGCAAGGAGGTAATTCTCCTCGTATGCGTTCTCATCGCATTCGGCATCTACGCCCTTAAAGTAATGGATAAAAACGAGTTTCCGTCGTTTACGGTACGCGAGGGCGTTGTAGCCGCCGTCTATCCCGGCGCGACCGTCGAGCAAATCGAAGACGAGGTGCTCAAACCGATTGAAGACTATATCTTCTCTTACAAACAGGTCGACAAAAAAAAGACACATTCCCAAATTACGGCCGGAATGTTGATCATATTCGTGGAACTTGACAACAACGTCAACGATTCCAAATCATTCTGGAACGAATTCAAGATAGGCATGGACCAGGTGAAACTGTCCCTTCCGCCGGGCGTACTCGCTGTAGAGACACTAAGCAATTTCGGCGACACTTCCGCGCTGCTCATAACCATGCAGAGCAACGACAAGACCTATCGCGAACTTGGCGACTATATGGACCGGTTGAAAGAGCGTCTACGCACAGTAGAAAGCGTCGGCACAATGAACGTGACAGGAAAACAAACCGAGGAAATCGCTGTATATCTTAATCCGGAGAAACTTAAACACTATGCCTTGTCGGAGACCACTGTCGGAGCCACTCTTCTGGCTCAGGGCTTCCAAACTACGGGAGGATCGCTGCGAAACGGCCGGTACACCCAGCCGGTCATCGTTAAGCGTTCAGCAAACTCACTGCCTGATGTGGCACAGATGATAGTTTTTTCGACACCCGACGGAAGTGTCGTGAGACTGGGCGAAATTGCCGACATTCGTCGCGAATATCCCGATCCCGACAGTTATATTACCAACAATTTCGACAAGTGTATCCTTCTCAGCGTGCAGATGAAGGACGGATATAACATTGTGGAAATGGGCAAAGAAGTCGACAAGCAGCTACAGGCCTTCAAAAGCGAGCTTCCTGAAAGCGTCACTCTCTTCAAGATCACCGATCAACCGGTGGTTGTCAACAGTTCTGTCAACTATTTCCTTGTCGAACTGCTTGTTGCCATAATTGCCGTAGTAGTGGTCATAATGATACTGCTTCCCCTGAATGTAGCCCTCATCGCGGCTTCGACTATACCTATTGCCATATTCATATCTCTCGGCCTCTTTTATGCATTCGGCATCGAACTTAATACCGTGACCCTCGCATGTCTTATCGTCACCTTAGGAATGATTGTGGATAACTCGGTTGTGATTATCGACGATTATGTCGAGTTGATTTCCGAGGGTATGGATCATTATTCGGCCACTCTACGGTCGGGAACAGAGTTTTTCAAAGCGATATTCTCGGCAACACTGGCCATATCCGTGACATTCTTCCCGTTCCTGATCACCATTAAAGGTATGTTCCGTGACTTCCTCACCGACTTTCCATGGGGCATGACAATCATATTGCTTGTTTCGCTTATGGTGGCCGAACTGCTTGTGCCTTTTATGCAGTACAAACTTATCAAGAAACCTATCTACAAACTCCAACGAGAGGCGTTGGCTTCCGGAAAGAAAAAATTCAATTTTTTCATATCCATGCAGAAAGGCTACAACAAGTTGATCGACTGGTGTTTCAATTGGCCCAAAACAACTATAGCCATTGGTGTTGTCTGCATAGTGGCCGGCGGATATTTGTTCGTATCGAGGCCAATGCAGCTGATGCCCATTGCAGAACGCAATCAGTTTGCCGTCGAGATATTCCTGCCACAGGGGACCTCGGTTGAACGAACCACAATGGTTGCAGACTCGCTTGAAAAAATTCTGTCAAAAGATCCGCGGGTAGTATCGATTGCCTCGTTCCACGGTTGCTCATCACCGCGCTTTCAGGCCACTTACGCTCCGCAGGTCGGAGGCCCGAATTTTGCACAATTCATAGTCAACACCAAAAGCAATGATGCGACAATAGAGGTGCTTAACGATTACACGGGCCGTTACGAGGGCGCATTCCCCGACGCGTTCATCAGGTTTAAACAGCTTAGCTATTCAACGGCCGACTATCCCATACAGATCAAGCTGTCCGGACTCGACAAGGCACAGCTCATGAAAGTAGCCGATTCGATCGCGGCCATTGGCCGGAGAGTCCCGGGCCTGCGCGATGTACGCACTTCGCTCGACAACCCCCTTGCGTCCGCCGTCGTTTCTCCGGACAAGGCCAGGGCTGAGCGACTCGGGCTCAGTTCCACCCTGATCGAAGCCACACTTGCCATGCGCTATTCGCCCGGACTGCCTGTGGCTACAGTGTGGGAAGGCGATTACGGCATACCCGTGACACTTAAGACAGGATATTCCGACCGGAGCGACATAAACGACCTTAATCGCGAGCCTATGCCGGTAATCGGTCTGGGGAGTGTGCCGCTTCGACAGATTGCGACGGTGTCACCCGAATGGCATCCCGGAATGCTCACCCACTACAATGGCATTTACACCGTATCGGTCATCTCTGAAGTGCAGCGAAATATCAACGTCATTGACCGCACCGAAGCATTCATGGACAGTATAGCGAAGATGGATCTTCCTGCAGGACTGACAATAGATCGCGGCGGCGAATGGGAGAACACGATGGACACGCTGCCCGAAATATTATCGGGACTCGCCCTTGCCGTGGCAATAATATTCTTCATTCTGCTGTTCCACTATGCAGAGGCCGACACATCCATATTGCTTTTGCTTTCACTACTGCTCTGTCTGCCGGGGGCTGCATTCGGTCTTATCGTTCAGGACACGGCTCTTTCGCTTACGTGCGTGCTTGGAATCGTTTCGCTGATGGGCATCCTTGTCCGTAATGCCATCGTGCTTCTCGACTATGCCGAGGAACTGCGCAATCAGGGACAGACGATGCACGATGCCGTCCTCAATGCCTCAAAACGTCGTATGCGTCCCATTTTCCTGACTTCGGCGGCCGCCACCATGGGCGTACTTCCGATGGTTATCGGCAACAGTGCCTTATGGAAACCTATGGGTGTCGTTATATTCTGGGGCACTCCGATGACTATGATTTTCATCCTGACAGTCATACCTGTGGCATACAGCATGATGAAATGTCGTAAAAAAGGTGCCGACCAACCGCTGGCCGAGCCGCTTGAAACACATCTTCTCTAAAACTTAGACAAAATGACAATTAGAACTATAAGCGCAATAATCGGGCTGCTCGCTGCTGTCTCCCTCGCCGGGCAGACCAAACCTGCCGACTCTGTCTACACCCTTGAAGAGTGCCGGCGCATGGCATTGGAAAGCAACGCCGACATTCACACTGCCGAGAACAATCTGCGTGCGGCAATCGAGACAAGGCGTGAAGCTTTTACCAAATATTTTCCCGAAATTTACGGTACTGTATCAGCCTTTCAGGCCAACCACGACATTTTACAATACACGGTGCTTGACCTCGTCACTCTGGGAGTAATCAAAAAAGGAAAGGCTGCAGGAATCTGGGCACTTCAGCCCGTATTTATGGGCGGACAGATTGTAAACGGCAACAAACTCGCCAAAGTAGGCGAGGATGTAGCCAAGCTTCGCCGCCGTCAGAGTTCCGACGCTGTCGCCTTGCAGACCGAGGCTCTTTACTGGCAACTGGCCACGTTGAAAGCGACACGCCAGACACTTCAGAGTGCCGTGACCATGCTCGACACCCTGAGCCGTCAGGTGAAGGCTGCCGTTGATGCCGGGGTTGCAATGAATAACGATTATCTTAAAGTTGAATTGAAGCGCAACGGCTATAATGCCGACATCGTAGATGCCGACAACGGAATACGACTGTTAAAAATGCTTCTCGGCCAACAGATAGGTCTCGGGACCGAAGCCGGTATCGACATTGCCGCCGATATGCCCGCAGCCGTCCCCCCCATGCCGTACAATATGTATGTAAACTCATCAGAAGCCCTCGCTCGTACGAACGACTACCGGCTGCTTCAGAAAAATGTGGAGGCCAAATCACTCGAACGCAGGATGGAAGTCGGGAAATATTTACCGAAACTTGCTGTCGGCGCGGGATGGTTTTATCACGATGTATTCAACCAAAGCCACAATTTCGGAGCCGTGATGGTAACGCTTGAAGTACCGGTTTCGGGATGGTGGGGCGGCTCGCATGCAATAAAGCGCAAAACACTTGCGCTCGACAATGCGCGAACCGAACTGAGCAACCTCGGCCAGAAAATCGAGATCGAAATGTCGGACAAATGGGACAACCTCACCGCTGCACACCGCAAAATGGAGATAGCATTCGAAGCCATAGACCAAAGCAAAGAAAACCTGCGGCTTAGCCGTGTATATTACGAAGCCGGTATGAATACAATCACCGATTTACTCGATGCCGAGACTATTTACCGCGAAGCACAAGACAATTTCATAGCCGCATACGGTGCTTACCGCCTTTCTGAAGCCCAGTATCTCAACGTCACCGGTCGCGGCGCGGGCTCTGAGGCGGAATAACATCCGGTTATTTGTTTTTTTTTCTTAAATTTGCCGGGAAATAAGCAATTCTCCGACTAAATGAAACAACCGAGCATCGACACGTCACCGATCACCCCCGAGAAGTATCATGAAATTTGCGGCTATATGCGCGATGTAATTCGTAATACCCGGTGGTGGGGACGGGTCTACGCTGTCGGCGGATGTAACCGCGACCTGCTCATGGGTAATCTGATTAAAGATGTCGATTTCGCAGTAGAGGTTCCCGACGGAGGCGTAAAGTTAGGCTATATGCTTGCATCACGCAAACTCACAACGGGTCGTGTGAAGATGTTCAAACGCTACTGTACCGCGATGCTGCGTCTGAAAGAATTTCCCGAACATGAAATCGAAATCGTACAGACACGCTCGGGCAGCTATCCGCTGAAATCGCCTGAAAAAGCAAAAAAATTTTTCGGACGGCTTCATCAGGACGCACAACTGCGCGACCTGACAATCAACTCTCTCTATTACGATATTTGCCGTGAGAGAATGCTCGATCCTACAGGTATGGGGGTGAACGACATCGAACTTCACCGTTTACGCACACCTGCTCCACCCGACATAACACTTGCCGACGACCCTCTGCGTGTGCTGCGCATCATACGTTTCTCCCTTCGTTACCGATGGGAGATAGATTCGGCTCTATGGGAGGCCATGAAAAGGCATATCAGCGAGTTGTCACTGCTCAAACCTGAGCGTGTGTCGGCCGAGATGGAGAAGCTAAACGCCATGCCGCAGGCACCCGAAGCGGCCCGTATGCTCCAACGTCTCGGGATGGATGCACAATAGCCTGCAATTTGTGCCATAGGTTAAGAATATGTTAAAAAATAGCTACCCAACAAATTTTATTATAAATTTGTAGTGTGCGAATACATCCATTTGTATTTAGTGCCTTACATTTTGTTATTTTATCATTCTAACATTATATAGATATGGCAAAAATTTATGGAGCGGTGGAAATCAATATCGAGCGATGCAAAGGATGCAATCTTTGCGTAGTTGCCTGCCCGACTGATGTTCTGGACCTTCAGCCTAAGGAGGTCAACAACCGAGGTTACCACTTCGCTTATGCTGCTGCGCCGGACAAATGCATCGGCTGCGCTTCGTGTGCCACCGTCTGCCCCGACGGATGTATAACGGTGTATCGTGCTGTTGAAAAATAACCACTCAGATATGGAACAGAACAAAGAAGAAGTCAGGCTCATGAAAGGTAATGAAGCTATTGCCCATGCAGCTGTCAGATACGGTGCCGACGGTTATTTCGGATACCCTATCACCCCTCAGAGCGAAGTGCTCGAAACCCTTGAAGAACTAATGCCCTGGGAAACGACCGGCATGGTGGTCCTGCAGGCCGAAAGCGAGGTCGCCTCAATAAATATGGTTTACGGCGGCGCATCCTGCGGCAAGGCCGTCATGACTTCATCGTCAAGTCCCGGCATAAGCCTGATGCAGGAAGGCATGAGCTATATCGCCGCTTCCGAACTACCCTGCCTCGTTGTCAATGTGATGCGCGGAGGTCCTGGTCTCGGAACCATACACCCCTCGCAGAGCGACTATTTCCAGGCCACCAGAGGAGGAGGTCACGGCGACTACCACTACATTGTGCTTGCCCCTGCCACAGTTCAGGAAATGGCAGATTTCGTCGGACTCGGATTTGATCTCGCGTTCAAATACCGTACCCCTGCCCTCATGCTGGCTGACGGAGTTGTCGGACAGATGATGGAGAAAGTCGTTCTCCCGCCGTTCCGTCCGCGCCGCACAAATGAGGAAATTGCTCTTCAGTGCCCATGGGCTGTGACAGGACGCCCTTCGACACGCCCACGCAATGTCATCACATCGCTCGAGCTTGACTCGGCAGTGATGGAAGTAAACAACGAACGCTTCCAGGAGACCTACCGCCTTATAGAACAAAACGAGGTTCGCTACAAAGAATATTACACCGAGGATGCCGATTACCTGATTGTGGCATTCGGCTCCATCGCCCGCATATGTCTCAAAACCATCGAGGATGCACGCGAACGCGGCATACGTATCGGTCTGATACGTCCGATTACCTTGTGGCCTTATCCTTATGAGGCCGTCAAGCAGTTGGCGGCAAAAGCTAAAGGCATACTCGTGGTCGAACTTAACGCAGGACAGATGATCCAGGATGTACGTCTCGCTGTAGGCAACACGCTGCCTGTCTACCATTATGGACGCATGGGCGGCATAGTTCCCAATCCTACCGAGATACTTGATGCCTTCCTAAAATTATTCCCTGAAGCTAATAAATAAGCAGCTCATGACACCTGAAGAAATTAAACGACCCGAAAATATAGTCGCACAGAAGCCATCGCTTCTTAACGACAACCATATGCACTATTGTCCGGGCTGCAGCCACGGAGTCGTACACCGCCTTGTGGCCGAAGTGCTTGAAGAAATGGGCATGGAACATCTCGCCATAGGAGTCGCTCCTGTAGGTTGCGCCGTTTTTGCCTATAATTATATTGATGTTGACTGGGTGGAGGCGGCCCACGGCCGTGCCCCTGCCGTGGCCACGGCAATCAAACGGCTACGTCCCGAGAATCTCGTGTTCACCTATCAGGGCGACGGCGACCTCTCGGCCATAGGTACAGCCGAGACAATACATGCCGCCAACCGTGGCGAAAACATTACGATAATATTTATAAATAACGCCATATACGGCATGACCGGCGGTCAGATGGCTCCGACCACGCTCGAAGGACAGAAAACCGCAACTACGCCATACGGACGTCGCACCGATCTGAACGGCTATCCCTTGCGCATCGGCGAACTGCTCGAACGTCTCGACGGCACTTGCTACGTCACTCGTCAGGCTGTTCACACTCCTGCTGCTGTACGTAAGACTAAGGCGGCTATCCGCAAAGCTTTCGAAAACTCGATGAATGGTAAAGGCACATCAGTTGTCGAAGTTGTATCCACCTGCAACTCGGGATGGAAGATGTCACCCGAAAAGGCAAACCAATGGATGGTGGAGAATATGTTTGAACAATATCCGCTCGGCGACCTCAAAAACTCTGTAAAGAAATGAAAGAAGAAATCATCATAGCCGGATTCGGCGGACAGGGCGTACTGTCGATGGGTAAGATACTCGCCTACGCAGGACTTCTTAACGGTCTTGAAGTCACATGGATGCCTTCTTATGGGCCGGAACAGCGCGGAGGCACCGCCAACGTAACCGTAATTCTTTCGGACAAATCAATATCCTCCCCCGTACTCGACTCTTTCGATACCGCTGTCATACTCAACCAGCAGAGCCTTGATAAGTTCGAGTCGAAGGTAAAACCCGGCGGCACTCTCATATACGACCCCTACGGCATACATCGTCTACCACAACGCACCGATATAAACATAATACCGGTAAATGCAATGGAGGCGACGTTTGAAATGAAAAATTCCAAGACTTACAACATGATATTGCTTGGATCGTTGCTGCGTGTCAAGCCGATTCTCGATGTCGACAATGTGATGGCCGGTCTGAAAAAGACTCTCCCGGAGCGCCACCATCATCTTTTGCCTGTCAACCGCGAAGCGATTTTGAAAGGAATGGATCTGGTCAAGGAATAAAGACCTGAATCAACGATTACAAATAGTCCGACCGACCTAATTTTGGGATTCGGTCGGACTTTTTTTAGATATTTACACACCAAGCATGGGGGCAGGTGCGATGCAGAGAATCAGGCTTTTCTACTGTAATCTGATGAAAAAAAAAAGTAGGTCGAGATAATTCCCGACCTACCTGATTGAGTTACGTGGTCAATATCAATGCTTGATCACCTTGATGTCGCGAAGTATGGTGCCGTCAGCGTTAGCCACGCGAACAACATACACGCCCGGATTATGGAGGGCTACTTTCATCATTGTGCTTGCATTCACTGTGTCAGCCTTCTGTGCTGCGAGTGCGCCGCGAACGTCATACACTGCAACTACATAACGTCCTTCCTCGGGGAAGTTGACGATGATTCCGTCAGCATCGGTATGAACCTCGACGGCCTCACCGGCCTCGATGTCAGCGATAGCGTTGGTATTTGTCACTTTAAACACAGGATAGTTCATCTTGGCAGCACCGTATGAGTTGCTCAAGGTAAGTGTCAGGGTGTAGTCACCTTCTTTGTTAAATGCAACCTTAGCTGAACCTTCGGTGCCTGTGCCCTGTGCTTCGGATACACTGGCTTTGCTTACGGTCCATGTAGGAGTCGTCACAACCGGATATGCTGTACCGGCGATGAAGGGACAACCCGAAGTGAACTCAGGAGTGAGAGGTGTCTGGAAGCCCTGTCCTTCGTTATCACCACCAATGCAGTCATAGCTGAACGCACGGACACCTGACTTGGAACCCTTCGAGAGGAAGCCGTAGTTTTCGTCGCAGTCTTCTTCAAAATCCCAGAAGCAGAGCACGTCAGCAGGCAGATCCTTGGCGTCGAGTCCGGCCATCGAAGCCTTCACGTCGTTCTCGTCCATAGCCTTGCTCCAAATCTGGAAGTCGTCAATTGTACCGTTGACTGCAAGACCCTGATAAGGCAGGCCACCGGTCGAGATCCAGTCAGTGGCATTGATACCGTAATTCTTGGCATCATAAATATCCTGGTCACCCTTTGTGGCACCGTTACGTGACACCGTTGCCTGCTGTTTAACACCATTTAGATAGAGGTGAGAGCGGAAAGTATTTGCATCCTTATAGTCAAATGTCATGACAACATGAGTCCATGAGCCAGCCTGGAAACGAGTGCTTTCTGTGAATGCATACTTGTACTCATAAGGATAAACGCCATCACTTGAAGATCCGCGGAAGACATAATCCTTTACACGGCCGTCTGCACCGCCACGATGCCAGCAGTAGCCCCAGTTCGAAACAGGCCAGTTACCGCCACGGTTGGTAATATCGAGAAGCGCCCAGTCCTTTTCAGGAATTGCATCATAGTTCACCCAGAATGCGATTGAGAACGACTGACCGGCCTCAAGTCCGACATCGCCAACCTTGCAGCCAAAGAAGTGTTCGTTGAATTTGATGCCACGCGAAGCTGAACCGTCGGCGTCACGTCCGGTGTAGGACACTACAAGCGGCTTAGCCACGCCGTCAAGCATTTCTACACTGACAGCTTCGTCATCACTCTTGACTTCTTTGCCATCGATAGAGATGGTGTAGATTTCAGGCATTGCGCCGACTTCTTCCGATGAAACCTGAACGAAGTAACCAAAACGACGTGCATTGTCAGTGCCTTCGTCAATTACAAGATCATAACCGCCGGTGTTTGCGAGACCCTGACCGTTTTCTATCACAAGCGACGTACCATCCTGCTCGGCAACCTTCTCTCCGGCATTGTTGTAGAGACGCCAGTTTGACGGCGAGTGCATCGGGTCGACATATTTGATCTCGAAGCCTTCGAGGGGCTTGATCACGGGTTTGTTTAGCTCGATGTCGTTTGCTACGACATATTCGGCACGGGTCTGCGGTTCAGACCATGCGATTTCTGATTCTGCGGCATAGTCGAGAGAAACCGCGCTTACACCGAATTGTACCTTATTATCGCCACCGACAGTGACCGGAACATTGTAGAACATACCGGCCCATGAGGTGGTAGCACCGAGACATACGGCTTCACCGCCCTCTTCACGGGCATAAAGTTTGAACAGCGAGGTTTTTACATCGAGGTTGTATACCGGCTCATCCTTAGCTGCGCTGTTGGGCATTTCCCAGAATAGCTTGCCGTCAACTCCTTTATAGTGATTGCCCAGCATCTTGACACCGGTAACTTTCGGGGTGGCCGGAGCAGAGAATTCTCCGCGCTTGATCGAGAGCTGACCGAGGTCGAGCACCAGATCAGATGCGCCTTCCACATGGAGGGCGATCAAAGCGATGTTCTTGCCGTTGAGTGCTGCGCCAAGCTGACGTTCAACCTTGATTTCCTTAGTGGTCCATTCGTCAGCATTGGGAGTAGAGAGATCGAAAGTGAGGTCACTGGAGGTAACTGGCGTATTCTCGGCACCGTTCACAGTGAATACGAGGCTCACTTTACCTGTGCCGGCAAGGTGCTTGTAGGACACGGTGACTACATCGTTACGCTGGATGGTGAAGTCAGTCTTGAAAAGGTGCAGCCAGGCATTGTCTTCAGTTCCCGAAATCTGGAAGCAGGAGCCGCCAACAAATGCGTCATCCCATACGAAAGTGGATTTCATGCCTATCTCACCCTTCTCGACATCGCGTCCAAGAAGCTCGGATGCCCACCAGTAGCGCCAGGTAGGCATATAGTCCTGAATACCTATGTTGTACCAGGAAAGGTCATTCTGACGCTCACCCATCCAGTTGAAGAATTGTCCGTTACCGATGTTGAAGAATGTATAGAACGGTTCTTCCGACAGATTCCAGGCAAGAGATGAGCGGGCGCTCATGAACTTGGAGGTTCCGAAGAATTTGTCGGTAGGATAGTGGTTACGCTGTGTGTAAACGTCGAATTTTACAGCAGGATTCTGAGCGGCGTTTGTAAAGAAGCGCTCGGTGTCATACAGATAAGTATTCTGTATGGTAATGGGAGCTGATCCACGCTGTGTGCGGTTCAGGAAGAACATATTGTACTGATGTGCGCCCCAGTAACCCAGAGAGATGGGATAGTTCTGAAGAACCGGATATGACTCGCCACTTTTCGGTTCACCGCCCTGCTGGTTCATGCCGGCATAAAGGTAGAGAGGATCAACTCCGAGGGTGTTTGACTGATTGACGGAGCTTTGGAGCAGCGAAGGCGAGTTCCAGTTATAGTTAAAGAAAAGCGATGCCCTGCGGCTGCCGTTTTCTCCGGCATAAATGCCTGAATTGTGCGACCCGAGACCGCGGTCGAATGTGCAGCCACCGGTATAATTAGTGCCGTCATACCAGATGTTTTCAGCGATGGGGTTACCGTGCTCGTTAAGGTATTTCACAACATCTTCGTGCTGCTTTGCAATACCTTGCACGGCAGATGCGTTGCCGGAGAATTCGGAGTTATAACCGAGTCCGTCCACACCGTGATAAAGCAGGAATTTACCCATCTCTTCGCCGGAGATCTGTGCCTGTGCGTTCAGGCTCGTGCTCCAGTCGCTGTTGCCACCGAACGGTATGGATGCCACACCACTGACAGCGACACCATTCTTGTGTGCCACGTCAGCAAACACACCCGGCACCCAACCATGAGGCGAAGTCCAGTTGCCAAAAACGTCAACATAACTCCAGACCGAGAACACTTCGGAGTCAAAGTTGCTGTTTGGCAAAGCGTTTAGGTTGTACTGACCCTCCAGAGCGGTGGTCATAGGCACCCAGAAGCAGAGGCGCTTGTCATTAGCTGCGGTGAGGTTTTCATTAACCTGAGTAGCTGCGTTACGGAAACGCATCTTTGGTTTCACACGCGAAATGAAGAACTGCTCGTCTTCAAGATCCAGAGTACCCTGATTCCATGCGTTCACATATTCCGGAAGGCTGGACGAGTTAGGCCACTGGATGTAGCCCTCACGCAGGCTCTGAGCCGACGCCGAAGCGAAGGCCAGAGTTGCGAGAGAACCATAAAGCATTAACTTTTTGTTCATGGTTATTAATAATGATGGTTAATAATAGATTGTAACATTCTTATAAACAATCTTGACTGGCACGCCGCCCATCGAGAGTGTGATTTCGCCATTTGCGGTGGCCTCGCCACCGTTGGCATTACTGATAACAAGAGTTGAAGCTGTGACTGCAGCCGCCGCACCATCGACAGTGGCTTCGGCGAACTTGTCAAGCGTAACAGGGCCATTCAGATCAGTAATCCGATTTTTGGTGTAGATACTGATATTCTGATATCCGTGATCCGGGAGAGAAACGTAGAAATAATATCTTCCATCCTGTGAATAGTAGCCTGCATCACCGGTTTCGCCTTTGGTTTCTTCGCTGACGATAATATCATCAATTCCGGCAGCCACGTCAACAGTTCGTGTCACAGATGTTACCTTACCTGAAGGGGAGGTTATTTTTGCAGTGATTGTCGCTGCTCCTGCTCCGATTGCCTTGACTGTAGCTGTGCTGCTGTTACCGGTTACTGTAGCCACGGTCTCGTTACTCGAGGTCCAGACAACAGGCAGACTGTTGGGCAGCCCCGATGCAGTACGGACGGCAACACTGAATTCAGCTGACTGACCCTTCACCATGTTGTCTACTCCACTGCTCCATGACATTTCAGTGATTTCATCTGTTACGGTGACATTAAATGACTTGGTTATCTGTAAAGATGAAACCGTCACCTTGGTGACGCCTGGCTTGGACCCCCTCAATGTAAGGCTAGTACCGGAGTAACTTGCAAATTCAAGCACATCGGGATTTTCGATGACAACTTCCGGACGATGATATGCCAGAGAAGTGAGCGGGTCGACGCGCACGTCAAGCTGGAGGTTGGAACCGGCTGACACAACGAGATTGTCAAGACTCATTCCGTTATCCGGGGTAATTATGATATCATTGACAGGATGTGCTATATCCCAATTTTCGACGGTGATGTATGCCTTCATAACGAGGGCTGCAGTATCGGGAGAGCAGAAATTGATGACGTTGTCACCCTGATTAACACCGCCTGAGCGAACTGTGAGCACGCAGTCAAACCCGTATTCGTTCGGGATTTCATCCTGAGCTACGATGAGGAGTGAATTACCTGATTCAACCTCCCATCTGTAGGAATTCTTGGCATTAGCCACATCTTCAGTACGGCCACCTTCCACCATCAGTCGTGCCCATATTTTGGTTTCCTGATTGATGTCAAGATTCTTACGAACTTCATAGTTGAATCCATAGAATTGGTCACCGGTTGGAGGCGACATACCTTCAATATCGGGATCCCACATTCCGACCTTGATATTAGGACCGACAACAACATGTGCGGTACCGGTAAGCACGTCTCCGTTGCCTCCGACTGAAAGGGTAAGGTCATATTCACCGTGGCTACGGTCTGGTTTCAGAAGAACGCCCACACGTTTGCCCGCATTATCTATATAGATATAATCATCGGCCAGCGTAAGTTCAGAAGGTCCATCATCGGTCTTGTCAAGTTTTGCAGTAGGAGTAAAGTCTCCGAGGATGGCCCAGGGATCGACATTGAACCATACGGTATCTGTCACTTCTACTGAACTGGGACGGTAAGTACGCACACTCTCACTTACAGGGGTCACACCCGAAGGAGAGTGATTGATAACGTTGACTGTTCCAACAGCGAACCTGCCGTTGGAGAGGGTTGCGCGGTATTTAGTGCTCATGCCTTGAGCACCGGGAGCGCCCACAATACCGTAATAGAGTTTGTCACCGATAGACTTTACTAAGCGTTCAATGTAAAATTGTGAACTGTCGGGCAACGCAGTGTAGACGGTGTCGCCGGCTTCAAAGACAGTGTCGCGGAATTCGACAATACGGGCGATGCTACTGTCGTCTGTGGACCAGGTTACCGGTGTATCGATCTCGTCACCACTGATGTTGCTCACCGATACGTTGAGCTTGACAGTGTCGCCGGAGCAGAGGGATATTGACGAGGGGTCGAGAGTAATGTAGACCTCTTTTGCGCCGGACAGAGTGTCATCTTCCGAGCACGCAGGCACCACGGCTAAAACGGCCGTTGCAGCGAGACCCGGGATGAGATATTTATTGAAGAGTTTCATCTTATGATAGCGATTGGGTTAGAAATTGTTGGGGGCGATAACAACAGGGAATCCGCTGTTTTCAATGTCTTCGCCACGAGTCCATGTGTCGGAGTTATCCCAGAAAACGCGAGTTCCGCCATGCTGGGGTCCGCCAAGCACCTGTTCGAGTCCGGCCATTTCCAAAGCATTGTTAGTAGTCACCTTGATAGGCATACGACGTATCTGGAGTTCGGTGTCGACATCGGGTTTCATAGGGTTAAGATATACAGGGAATAGACGCGGATAGCCTGTACGGCGGTATGTAGTCCACGCTTCGGCACTCATGGGGAAGTTGGCGATATATTTCTGCGAGATGATCTTTTCGAGTTTCAGCTCGTTGTCGTCGGCTTCGTTCCACTTGACTCCGATACCAACTCGACCCTTGATGTTGTGAGCGAAGTTGAGAGGGTCAACATAGTCAACAACAGCGCATTCCTCCTGAGCCAGATATGCATCGGCATCAAGGGTTTCAGTGGTATATTGCTGGTTTTCCGTAAACATCAGGCGAACACCTTTTTCATAAAATTCCTGAGCGGATCCGCCCATTACCCATCCGCGAAGAGCACCCTCGGCTCGCAGGAAGATCACTTCTGCCAGTTTGATGAAAGGCTGGTCGGCCATACGGTAATTTTCATGTACGATACCGAATGGACCATAGTTATTCTGTTTATTGGTGGTATTGATCATGGCTATACCGGGACGTATGCCATAGATACCTTTTTCAGCAGCGATTCCGGTGCTCTTCTCCACGATAGGATACTGGAATCCGTCGAACCAAACATTGAGGAGCGGGTTGTTGAAGTGCTTGAGGATATTTTCCAGTGAAGCTCCGAGACGTATGTCGTCCCAACCCACAGAAATCTGATAGATACAGTTGCTGTGTCCGTCTTTGGAGGCATAGCTGATATCGCGGTCACCTTCAGTAAGGACTCCGATTTCGTCGGCCACGGCCTCCTCGGCTTTCTGCTGTGCGGTTGTCGGGTCAACGTTGACAATATTCATTGCCATACGGAGTTTGATGGAGTTGGCAAATTTCACCCAACGTTTCCAGTCGCCGTCGCTGACAGTCTTGTTGGGATCTTCGATTTTCCCAAGCTCAGAGGCAGCAGGCTGCTCACGCTTCAGAATTGCTATAGCTTCGTCAAGATCTTTGAAAATCTGGGCATACACATCCGCGCCGGCCTCCCATTTGAGCGGCGGTATACGGTTGTTGTTTCGCCAGTCGTTGAAGGGCAGAGCGCCGTAGAAGTCGACCAGTTCGTGGCCGAGATATGCCTGAGCTATCAGGGCAACTGCACGCCATGCGGGTTTGCCGAGGGTTTCGGCATAGAATATGGCGTTCTTACTATTCATAAACAGCTGGTTGTCAAGAGGGCCACCGAGATAGTCATTGTCGGGTGTATAGAGCGATGGCATCGGTCCGCCGAAGGTGAATGTTCCTTTGGACGTAGTCCAATAGCCGGCGTAGTTGTCAACGTTGTTGGCACGCTGGTACTGATATTTGTGAGGTGCCCAAGTACCTGTAGGCTCGTGAGAGTAGTTCAGCATAAAAGGAATTGCTCCGCGAAGCTCCTTTTCAAGCGCGTTGATGTCTTTCGCGCCCTCGCCCTCCTCGTCGCCGTTGTCCATCTGGTCCTGGCTGCCCACCATCCAGGGAAGTTCTTCCTGGAAGCGGTCGCCGCAACCGGTGGCGAGAGTGGATGCCGCAACTGTCAGTGCCAAGGCGAATATATTGGTTTTCATTACAGTATTTCTTGTATTTTAGAAGTTTAGTTTAAGGGTGATGGCATAACTGCGGGTAGTAGGCAGAGCATAGTTGTCGATGCCGCCGAGTCCGTTGCTTGCAGTCATTGAAATATCGGGATCGAGAGGGGCATCCTTATAGATAAAGAATGCATTCTTCACTGAGAACTGAGCAGTGAAATCGGTCGATTTACCGAAGAGGTTGGGAATCTGATAGCTGAGAGATATATCGCGCATACGGAATGATGTCGCGTTGTAGACATGATCTTCCATAGGCCAGCCACCGATAGTCTCATAGTACTTGCGAACTGAAACCTTACGGCCTGATCCGTCGGGCAGATACATCAGCGGCGTGCCGTCAGCTGCCTGCAGTTCCGGGTTGTTCATGGCTGCCAGACGGGCGTCAGCCGAACGCTGGCTCAGACCGAACTGATCCATATCCGATTCCGTGAGGCTCATCACCTTGCCGCCGATACGGCCGTCGATAAGGAAGTAGAGGTTGAAGTTTCGCCATGTGAAGGTGTTGTTCCAACCCATGGTCACGGGCGAAGTGGTATTTCCAACAAATGTGTCGTATGTGCCCGTTGCCATCTGGGGTGCCGCATTAGCGTAATCCCCCTCGTTGAGCAACTTGATATGTCCGTTTTCATCACGGGCAAAAGAGTTGACATAAATATCGCCGTAACGGCCACCTTCTTTATATTTCACCTTGAATGCAGATGGACCGACCTGCACTTCGTAGGGCGCACCTGATTCTGTCTTGTAAGTTTCGAGGATACGGTTGTCATTCCATGCGATATTGTAGCCGGTGCGCCATGTCCACTCATTGTTGATGACCCAGCGGTAGCTTGCGGAGAACTCGATACCGTAGTTGCGGATCTTACCGGTGTTGACGGGCTTTGATTCGCCGGATGCGGTGGTCACATACATGAACTGGTTTTTGAGCGTAGAATTATAATATGTGAGGTCGAAGTTGAACTTATTGTTGAACATCCACACATCGATACCTGTCTCATATGCCGTTGTGGTCTCAGGCTTCGGGTCGTCGAACAAAGGAGGACGGGCCGAAATGGTTCCGTTGGCAAAGTCATAGGTCTGACGGGCGAAGAGGGTATTGGGAATCGGGTTACCGACTACCGACCAGCTGCCGCGCCACTTGAGCTGGTCGAGCCAGCTTACACGGCCGAAGAATTTGTCAAGCAACACATTGACACCTGCTGAATAGTAGTCGAAACTCTTGTAGCCCGAACCTTGTGTGAACTGCTGGAATGACTGCGCCCATTCGAGACGGTAGGAACCGTCGACATACACCTTGTCGAAAAGCCCGACAGATGCTGTTGCGAAGATGGCCGAACTCCAGTCATGGCTGTTCCATGAGTCGTAAGCACCGGTTGCCGAGCCGTTGGGGTTTTCCGGACGCGAATATTTATTGTTCTGAGGCACGAATGCGTTAGGCAGACCGCAGGTATCTATCTCGGTGCTGATTGAAGTAGAACGGGAATAGTGGCGGGTGAAGTTTCCACCGAGAGCCACGTTTACGTCAAACTTATCGGCGAAGCGATCGTTCCAGGTGAACATATGGTCATTGTAGATGTCGCTGGTGCGGGAGTTTGAGCTGCTGTAACGTCCGCCGCGCAGATCGTGCATAGTCTTGGTCGAGGTGTTGGCATACATTTCGTTGAGAGTGTTTGTCACAACATAGTCGACCGAGAAGCGGGTCTGGTACTTGAGGTTTTTCCAGATGTTTACGCTGAGAGTGATATTTCCGAGGAGTCGGTCACGCTTCACCTGATCCTTGATCATGTTTGCCACCCAGAACGGGTTATTCAGGTAGTCACCGTCGAAATCCCATGTCTGGACGGGTTGTCCGATCAGTTTGTAGTTGCCGTAAGTGTTGCCCGGGGTGCCGTCCCATACGATTTCATCAGCCATTGTACCGGTGTGTTTGTAATGATTGCGATAGTAACGCATATCAATTTCAGCCGGCGTACGGTAGAGGGCATAAGTTGCGGAGAGGGCGCGTCCTGCCACCGGAGTGTTGTCTGTACGTTGGTTAATCCAGTTCAATGAAGCTGACACATTGACCCTCTTGTTGAAGAGAGAGAACGATTCTTTAAGCATCACGTTGTTGCGCAGGAACTTATTCTCAGGCACGACACCTGTCTGATAGGTGTTGTTGTAGCTGAAATATGTACGCGAGAGTTCAGTGCCACCGCTTAGGGTAATGCCGTTGTTGAGGGTCACACCGGTCTGGAAGAAGTCTTCAGACGCGTTGCGTGGCGAAGTTGTCAGATATGGGCGCGACGCGATTTCGTCTTCCGAACGCGTGCCGATGCGGGGGCCCCAGCCGTTGAGGTCGCCAAGGCGCCCGGATGATGTCACGTCGGCATCAAGACCAAAAATCTTCTGAGTCTTTGGATAGGTTGCAATACGGTCAATCGAGGTAGTCGAGCTGATGTCGACCTTAACCTGACCCTGCGAACCGGTCTTGGTAGTAATTACGATTACACCGTTGTTTGCAGCCGAGCCATAAAGTGCGGCGGCATTCGGGCCTTTGAGAATCGTCATGTTGTCGATGTCCTCAGGATTGATTGTCGAGAGCAAGTCGTCGCGTGAACGCGTACCACCATAAACGATCGCATCGGCGCTGACCTGTTCGCCCATACCGTCCTGCATGGGGATACCGTCAATGACAATGAGGGGTTGGTTTGTTCCGAGAATCGAAGTCGAGCCACGGAGAGTGATCTTCGAGGCGCCGCCGCCGGCACCTGAATTGTTGGGGGTAATGGTCAGACCGGCAGCCTTGCCTTGGAGAGCGTTTACAAAGTTGTTGCTTTTGATGCGTGTAACTTCGTCAGCTTTCACCGTCTGAGTGGCATAGGTCAGAGTCTTGGCCTCACGCTGGATACCCATTGCAGTGACCACCACTTCTCCGAGTTGCTCGCTGAAAAGTGCCATCTGCACATTGATGGGCTGACCTTCCCACTTTACTTCCATAGGTTTGTAGCCCACCGCCGAGATGCGCAGTTTGGTTCCGGGAGCCACTCCCGGCAACGAAAAATTACCGTCGATGTCTGTTGCGACACCCTTGCTGGGATTGTCGGCGACCTGCACCGAAGCGCCTATCATAGGCTCGCCTTCTTCGTCGGTCACCGTACCGGTAGCAGCAGAAGCCTGAGCTTGTGTCTGCGGCATGGGCGTAGCTGATGCTGCGGCATAGGCACAAGTCATCGCACCGGTTCCAAGCATCAGAACAGCCGACAGGGTCAACTTTTGAAAAGAGTTGATTGGTGTTAGCATAAGGTTTTGATAATGATGGTTTTTAATTATAATTTTTATACAATTATACGATTTTATAAGGCCCGGAATTCATTCACGCGAAGCCTCTTTCAAATTAGCACTGCCACAAAGTTACAAGTATTTTCGGACATCTACAATTTTTTTAACACATAACAAATATTGGTATATATAATTTTATGCGTTGTCTCCGACAAAAATTACGTTTTTATTAATGAAAGTTTGTGGCATGATAAAATATTTCTTAAATTTGCAAAGATAATAAAAGACCATTGTTTAACCGTTAAAATCTAACCATTAACCATCAAATCATTATACATGCAGAAAAAGCTTTCTATGATGGCAGCGTTGCTTGCAGTCGCTGCCTCGGCAGGAGCACAGGTCTATACTTCTGACTATGTGAAGTGGCCGAGCAGCTCTTCATTTCCCAACTACGTGAATCAGTGGAATAACGGGACGCTCAACATGGAGGATGAAAACTTCTTCATCTCTCGCGTCAAACCGAAAGCCCGTTTCCGCAACGCAGCCACGCAGGTCTATCCGGGTTTCAATGCCTCCAACGACAAACGACTGGTTTTCTGGGTGCCTGTAGGCGACACCAACACCGACAACGGTTGTAACGCTTTGCCTAACGGACGATTCGACTCCGAGGTGTTCTCGATGTGGAGTTATCTGAGCCATTATGGCGACTGGACTTCGCCCCACGGATGGGTTGCCGGAGGATTTGCCGACGTGGCACACAAAAATGGTGTCGCAGTCAGCGGCGTCGCGTCGATCCCGTTTGGTGGAATTCCCGCTGAATGGAGTACATGTCTGTCAAACCAATCCAATATTGACAGCGAAGTGTTGGCCCGATTCCTACATTATCACGGTGTGGACGGCCTCGGCTACAATTCAGAGTTTTACGGAACCTCATCCGTTATACAGAAAATAGCCCAGCAGCATGAGGACATCGTGAAGTATCTGACCGAGCACGACAACCTCGTGGCTGAAAACATTTGGTACGATGGCACGAATATCAATGGCTCGATTTCATTCGACCAGGGACTCGGTTCGCATAACGGCCCGATTTTCGCCAACAACGGAAACCGCCGCGCATCACTGTTCCTCAACTACAACTGGAACTCATCTTCACTTGTGAACCGTTCGGTAGATTACGCCAACAACACCAGCAAAGTTGATCCACTCTACCTTTATGCCGGCTTCAACATGCAGGGCAACGACCCCGGTTCCAACAACTGGACTATACTTAACAACAGCAACATTTCAGTGGGTCTTTGGGGCGCGCACGCCAATAATATGCTGTGGCTCAACCGCAACAGCGATGGTTCTACCCCCGCAGCAATGCAGAAGACTTACCTTACCAGCATCGAACGCTACTTCGGCAACGGACCGCAGAACCCTGCCATCAAGTTGCCGGTAGTCAACGGTCCTTGTCACCAGGGCACCCCGACTTTCTTCGGCATGTCGGCCTTGATGACCGCCAAGTCGACTCTCTGCTGGGATCTGTCCACGGAACCGTTCGTAACCTTCTTCAATCTGGGCAACGGCTCATTCTTCAACTGGATGGGCAAACGTCAGAACGACAACCAGTGGTATAATATTGGTGTGCAGGACTACCTGCCCACATGGCGCTACTGGTGGGCAAACGAACTTCTTGGCCGTGATGTCAAAGAAGGCGATGTTGCTCTCAATGCAAGCTTCACTTGGAACGATGCATATGTTGGCGGTTCTTGCCTTAAGATAAACGGCACACAAGAGAAGCCCGCATATCTGCACCTGTTCAAAACTCAGTTTGACATCTCACGTAATGACGTAATCACCGTCACCTACAAACATAACCGTGGAGCAGGCAACGTAAGCCTCGTGCTCACGACTGAAGGTGCTGAAAGCACTGCAATCAATGATGCTTCTCTCGTCCTGTTTGATAAAGACTCTGAGGTCGACGACGAAACTTGGGTAACCAAAGAGATCAAAGTGGAGCGTCAGCTCGGTGCCGCACTTAACGGCAAGACTCTGGCATTGGTAGCTCTGAAAATAGAAGGCGCCTCTGACCTTGACTTCAACCTCGGCCAGCTTTCAATCAAACGCGGATCGTTCACCGCTCCTGAGAAACCAGTCGTAACTCTGGCAAAAATCCTTAAGAACCATCATCAGGGCATCGACGCCAAGCTGATCTGGAATATGCCGAACAACGCCGCAAAAGACGAGCCCGTCTACAACCTTGACGTGAAAACCTCGCTCTTCAAGCTTTATGCTCAGGCAGAGAATGGCGAACCGATCTTCATGGGTCTGACTACATCATGGGCCGGCCTATTCTACTCCACACCTCTTGAAGGCGAAGGCCGTGTGCGTTTTGGCGTATCAGCCGTATCTCTCGACTATGCTTCCGATTCCGAAATCGCATGGAGCGAATGGCTCGATCGCGGCGAATACACAACCAGCGACGAAATTGAAATCTCTAAGACCACTCTGAAACCGGGCGAAGGCTTCACAGTTCGCTACGTCGATCCTCGCCATGCAGTGGCTGACTGGACAATCTATGACAGCAACGGCACCAAGCGCGACGAAGCCAAGGGCACAGTTGAAATTTCAGTTCCCGAAGGTTACCAGGAAGTTGGCGGTTATGATGTAGTTATCAACGAAGGAACCGACAGCGAACGCCGCTATGGTTACTTCATCCAGGTATCATCGCCCGAAACAGGAGCCATGCCTGAGATTTACTCAATCTCTGTCAATGGCGAAGAACCCGCAGAAGGTGAAGTCAAGCTCACCACCGGTGAAACTGTAGAACTGGCTTACACAGGCCGCGACGCTGACGGTGCAGGCTCGCGTGGTCTCGTCCTCGACGAAAAGCTCTTCGGTGTAAGCATTCAGGAACTCGGCATCCAGGCTAACCAGTCGTTCTCTGTAGCCGGCTGGGTTAAACCCACCAACTTGCCTGACGGCATCAGCTCGTTTGTAACTGTAGAGAACCGCGCCGGTTCATGGCCTGCCAATAACTGGGACTTCTTCTGGAGCCGTATCACCAACGAAGGCAAATTCGTGTATGACCAGGTTGACACCGCTTGGGGCATGCGTATGGGTTCAGGTGCTGACGGCCAGCGTTACTGGAGCCAATATGATGACGCAAAAATGGGTCTCGACACATGGACTCACTTCGCCATCGTATTTGAATATGAAGGTTCTTCAGTTCGCTCAATATTCTATCTGAACGGCGTCAAGCAAGTTGCCACAAACTGGCTCTACTGCCTATCTTCAAGCTTCAAGAACGCCACCGGCGAAAAGAACTGGGATGATCTCTCGCAGGTATTCGGAATGTCAGGTTTCGCTGAACACGGATCCAACACCGCTACACCGCCCTTCAAGCCGAGCTACTATCCTGTGACCAACGCTCACTGGATCTCAATCGGTGGTACAGCTGCCAACATCAGCGCATTTGACGGCATAATTGACGACTATCAGGTTTGGGGCAAAGCCATGAACGATGATGATGTCAAATTGGCTATGTCGGGTCTTGACAAGGACAACTTGCCTGCCGACGTGCTTGGTTACTGGGACTTCGAAGACGAACCCGCTGAAGACTTCTCGTTTGCAGCCGCAGGTAGCAAGAAGGGGGCAAAGGCTTACTTCTATGCATTCTCGGCCGGCGTTAACGAAGGTGTGGCAGGCAAGGTCTACTCAGAGCCGAAATTCTCTGTAGGTTGTCCGTTCATCGGCGGTTCAGCTTACAAGGTTGAGACAGTGCCCGAATGGACTGCCAAACGTGCTACCATCACCAATGCCGAAGGTACAGACAAGGAAGGCCATGCCACAATCTCTTACAACAAGGAAGGCAGTTACAATGTAACACTGAAACTGAGCAACGCCCACGGTTCTGACACAGCAACATTCCCGGTATTCACCGTGACCAAAGAAAACAGCATTGATGCTATCGGAAATGATACAGACATGAAGGCTTATACCGTAGGTCGCACCCTCTTCGTAGAGATTGAAGGCCAGAGCGCATATGTTGTGACTGTAGTCAATGCAGCCGGTGTCGAGATGGCTCGTAAATCTGTCAAGGAAGGTGCTGACCGCGTAACGCGCGTGGATCTCGGCTCAGCCGGTGTATACGTGATCAACGTGACCACCGCCGACGGTGCATCCCGTTCAATCAAACTCCTCGCTAAATAAGCGATAAAAATCTAATCAAAAAACGGACAGGTCGTTTGGCTTGTCCGTTTTTTGTGCCAGTAAACTATGAAGTAACAACGTCCAACTCTTTTTTAGAATTTTTTCTGCTAAAAAGCTTCAATTATTCTGTAAAAGTCATTACATTTGCATCATCTTTTAAAACATCATTTGTAACATTCTAAAGAATATTTACTATGGCTTATGTAATTACCGACCGCTGCGTAGCTTGCGGCACCTGCCTTCCCAACTGCCCCGTTGAAGCTATCTCCGAGGGCGAAATCTACCACATCGATCCCGATACCTGCATCGAATGCGGTAGCTGCGCATCGGTTTGCCCCAACGACGCTATCGAGCCGGGCGAATAAGACTAACGCATAAAGCGCTAATCGCAAATGCAAAAGAGAGCCTCCTGACCAATGGTCAGGAGGCTCTCTTTTGCATTTGCGATGCGGAATGTTATTCGTCTGTATTCTTCTCTGCGTATTCTTTGAGCAGCTTTTCCTGTACGTCGGTAGGTACGAGTTCGTATGATGCGAACTTCATTGTGAACGACGAACGTCCGCCAGTTATCGAACTGAGGCTTGTGGAATAGTTCGACAATTCTTTCAACGGAACTTTGGCTGAAAGCTTCTGGAATCCATGATCGCTCGACATGCCCATTATGAGGCCGCGACGACCCTGAAGATCGCTCATAACGTCACCCATAACGTCATCGGGCACCATGACCTCCACATCATAGATCGGTTCAAGAATCTTCGGGCCGGCCGTGCGGAATGCCTCGCTGAACGCATTACGGCCTGCAAGACGGAATGAAATCTCATTCGAGTCCACCGGGTGCATCTTACCGTCATAGATACATACGCGCACATCACGGGCATATGAACCTGTCAGCGGCCCCTGCTCCATACGATCCATCAGACCTTTGACTATGGCCGGGATAAAGCGTGCATCGATTGCACCACCGACAATACAGTCGCATACAACAAGTTTGCCACCCCAGCTCAGAGGATACTCCTGGGTGTCACGTACTTTCATCACGTATTCCTGATTGCCGAACCTGTAGCTCGTCGGGGCCGGCATACCCTCGGTATAAGGTTCAATAATCAGATGTACTTCGCCAAACTGTCCGGCACCTCCCGACTGTTTCTTGTGACGATAGTCAGCACGTGCCGCCTTGGTTATAGTCTCGCGGTAGGGAATCTTCGGTTCTTCGAACACAATCGGAAGCTTATCATTGTTCTCTACACGCCATTTCAATGTCCGGAGGTGGAACTCGCCCTGACCTTTCAGGATAGTCTGCTTCAGCTCTTTCGACTGCTCAACCACCCAAGTCGGATCTTCTTCGTGCATGCGGGTGAGTATCTGCATCATCTTTTCAGAATCGCTCTCTGTCACGGGACGTATGGCCCTTAGATACTTGGGAGCCGGATATTTGATGAAGTCAAACTGATAGTCACATCCCTTGGCATCAAGAGTGTTACCGGTGCGTACATCCTTAAGCTTGACAGTGGCGCCTATGTCGCCAGCACAGAGCTGGTCGACCTGCGTTTTGATCTGGCCGCACACACAGTATATCTGCGCGATGCGTTCTTTTGAACCGCGTGTAACATTGTCGAGGTCGACACCTGTGGTCAGTGTTCCTGACATTACTTTAAAGTAGCTGACCTCGCCGATATGAGGTTCGACTGTCGTCTTGAACACAAACAGACTCAACGGGCCGTTGGAGTCAGGCTTGACTTCCTCGCCGGCAGTGTTTACCGGGGCCGGCATATCCTCTACAAACGGAACCACGTTACCGAGGAACTCCATCATGCGGCGAACGCCCATGTCTTTTAGCGCGCTCACACAAAATACGGGATAAATCGATCGGTCGACAAGACCTTTACGAATACCCTCGCGCATTTCGTCTTCGGTGAGATGTCCCTGCTCGAAGAATTTCTCCATGAGTCCTTCGTCGTTCTCTGCAGCAGCCTCTATGAGTTGCTGGTTGAGTTCGCGGGCCTTGTCAAGTTCCTCTGCCGGAATCTCCTCTATCTTTGGCACACCGCCGTCAGGTCCCCACGTATATTTTTTCATCAGAAGCACATCTATCATGGCATTGAATCCGGGACCCACGTTGAGAGGGTACTGGATAGGTATGACCTTATTGCCAAATATCTCGCGCATCTGCTCCAGCACATTATCATAGTCGGCCTTCTCGCCGTCAAGCTGATTCATGGCAAATATCACAGGCTTGCCCACCTGAGCCGTTGTGCGGAATATATTCTGAGTCCCGACCTCGACCCCGTACTGAGCGTCAACGAGTATGACGCCTGTGTCTGTCACATTCAGGGCGGTTATGGCGTTGCCTACGAAATCGTCACTTCCCGGACAATCAATGACATTGATTTTCTTGCCAAGAAACTCAGCATAGAAAATCGTAGAGAATACCGAGTAGCCAAACTCCTTTTCCACCGGGAAGTAGTCGCTTACAGTATTCTTAGCTTCAACAGTGCCACGACGTTTTATAACACCACACTCGTAGAGCATCGCTTCGGCGAGTGTGGTCTTACCCGAGCCTTTGCTTCCGAGCAAGGCTATGTTTTTGATTTCGTTAGTCTGATAAACTTTCATGTTATTAGAGAGTTTAGTAATGTTAATAGTGTCTGTTTGGGTTGTGACATGCCCTCCGGCATTTTTCACGGCCGAAAAGTAGCAATTTTTTCCGAATCTGCAAGCGTCAGCTTATATGTTTCACAACATATTTTTATTTTTAGCCGATTTTTGCAGTATAATTCGTATCTTTGCATTATTATTTTTGACAATAGAATTATGGCACAGAAACCATCCATACCGAAAGGAACGCGTGACTTCAATCCACAGGAGATGGCACGACGAAATTTCATATTCAACACTATTAAAGAGGTATTCCGTCTCTACGGTTTTCGGCAGATTGAAACGCCGGCAATGGAAAACCTGTCAACTCTTATGGGTAAGTATGGAGAAGAGGGTGACAAGCTGCTTTTCAAGATACTTAATTCGGGCGACTGGA
This sequence comes from uncultured Bacteroides sp., assembly GCA_964489495.1. GTDB lineage: Bacteria > Bacteroidota > Bacteroidia > Bacteroidales > Muribaculaceae > Paramuribaculum. The sequence continues at coordinate 2,586 of CAZAZA010000009.1, read as the reverse complement.
TGAAAGGTCTGCCTGAAGGAAATCAGCCTGAAGGCGCATACATAAGTCTTACGTCCAAGATATCGGAAAAAGGTCTGAGGTACGATCTCACAGTTCCGTTTGCCCGATTCGTCGTCCAGCACCGCAACGACTTGCAGATGCCGTTCAAACGTTATCAGATACAACCTGTCTGGCGTGCCGACCGTCCTCAAAAGGGCCGTTACCGTGAATTTTACCAGTGCGATGCCGATGTGGTTGGAACCGACTCGCTTCTCTGCGAGGTCGACCTTCTGCAGATGATTGATGAGGTGTTTGACCGTCTCGGAATACGTGTGACAATCAAGCTGAACAATCGCAAAGTGCTCGCCGGCATTGCAGAGATTATCGGACAACCTGAACGCATAATTGATATAACTGTAGCTATCGACAAAATCGACAAAATCGGTATCGAGAAAGTTTGCGACGAACTTGCCGACAGATGTCTCCCCTGCGATGCTGTCGAAAAGCTCTTGCCTTTCCTGACAATGGAAGGCGACACCGCTCAAAGACTCGACAGCCTGAGACAACTTCTTGCTTCGAGTGAAATCGGTAAGAAAGGAGTCGACGAACTTCAATATGTGATTGAAATGACCGAGAAACTCGGTCTCCGTGCCGAACTCGAACTTGATGTGGCACTTGCTCGTGGACTTAACTATTATACCGGTACCATTATCGAGGTTAAGGCACGTGATGTCGAAATCGGAAGTATTTCCGGCGGCGGCCGTTACGACAATCTGACAGGCGTGTTCGGCATGCCGGGACTGTCGGGTGTCGGGGTGTCATTCGGTGCCGACCGTATATACGATGTACTTAACGCTCTTAACCTCTACCCATCCGATACAACTGCAGCGACTGATGTAATGATGGTGAATTTCGGTACAGGCGAAGCTGCAGCAGCTATGCGAATGGCCAAACAGCTCCGCGAGGCAGGTGTTGTGGCAGAGGTGTATCCCGAATGCGCGAAGATAAAAAAACAGATGAGTTATGCCGACTATCTTGGCGTCCGCTACGTGGTAATAATAGGTGAGACCGAACTTGCGGAAGGCAAAGCCACTCTGCGTGACATGTCAAACGGCGACCAGCAGACCTTGCCGTTTGACGACACCTTGGCAGCTATTCTCGAAGGTCTGGCCAGATGATATTCGATTTTCATCATGATGTCATCGCTCAAGTGACAACACTTGACGATGACACATTGTCAATACCCGAGGATAGCCACATCGTGCTTCCTGTCCAGACCCATACTGCGAATGTGGCCTTGGTCGAAACCGGAAAAGAAAATCTTCAGGATGTCGACGCTATTATAACTCTCACACACGGACTGGCAATCGGAGTACGCACAGCCGACTGTCAGCCCGTGTTGATTTATGCGCCTGACATACGCGCCGTTGCCGCAATTCATGCCGGGTGGCGTGGCACTCTTGCCGGAATAACCTCCAAAACCATATCGACTTTAACGCGACTTGGAGCATCTCCGGAATATATGCGTGCATGGCTCGGTCCATCGGTTTGTGGCGGTTGCTATGAGGTATCTCCGGACCTTGTCGAGCGTTTCGTCGAAGCCGGATTCAAGTCAGTCAATAGCCCCGACCACCTGGACCTTGCAGCCATAAACGCCGAGCAACTACACTTCGCAGGCATCTCCGACATTCTCTTTTCCGGCCACTGCACACGCCACACCATGAAAAACGACCATCACCTCTATCCCTCCTGGCGCCGCGAACCGGGCACTCCCCTGCGTCTCATCTCAGCCATTATGATCAGATAAATGAATATTCCGGTTGCTGATAATCATTATACTACGAGAATTATTTTCTTTTCCATATCAGTGTTTTATTGTTTTTATAACTTTACAAGGGTTTCCTAAGGCAACAGAATAAGGAGGAATGTCTTTCACAACGATACTTCCGGCCCCGATAACACAGTTTTCTCCGATTGTAACTCCCGGAAGCACTGAGACTCCTGCTCCAATCCACACGTTGTTGCCTACAGAGATCGGCCGGGCATATTCAAGTCCTTTGTTACGTTCGGATGCATCTATGGGATGTCCGGCAGTATAGAATCCGCAGTTGGGCGCGATAAACACATTATCGCCGAATGTCACCGGTGCCTCGTCAAGGATGACAAGATTGAAGTTGGCGTAAAAATTATTTCCTACATGGATATTGTATCCATAATCGCAGTGGAACGGCTGCTCGATGAGTAATCCCTCCCCGGCGTTGCCAAGGATTTTGCGCAACAGCACATCGCGGGCTTCCGTCTCACGTGGACGCAGTTCGTTGTAATCGCGGCATAACTCCTTGCATTCCAGCCGTTCTACGATAAGATCAGGGTCGTTGTTGGCATCGTATATCATGCCCGTAAGCATTTTATCCTTTTCTGTCATATTTGTATATAACCATTTGTTTGATTAACTTTGCAAAGTTAACAAGTTAGACAATAACCGGCAATGGTCAGAAATAACCATTTTACAGAAAACAGGAAAACACTCGACAAATTGCTCCGCTCTGAGAACGATGAGGACGGAGGCATTCCTCTGTCGGATATTTTGGTTAACATGCGCTTCTG